>JBLIDI010000240.1:0-7175 GCA_047634075.1 Akkermansiaceae bacterium | reverse complement strand
CTTGCCCCAACGAACAAAATCCAAACATCTTGATCGAGGGTAAACCTCCCCAAGTATTCATCGGCAGCAGGCTGTCCAACCTGAACGTAAAAATCACTTGCGCTGCTTTCGGCGGCACTGAGCACGTAAATTTTGCCCGTGGCAGGATGAATCACCTCGAAGCGTCCGTCCACGAAATCATCATCCTGCATGTTGATCGGCAGCAACGTTTGGTTCACAACTCGGCTCCACCTTGCTGCGGCAGCCTCAACGACGGCCCTTGCTGAAGGATTGTTGAAGAATCCTTTTTGATCGAACCGGTAATCGACCTTGATGACAAACCCGTGGAGGGGAAGGCTTAGGATCGCGATTACTAAAAATGAGTTCACCGCGGGACACTATCCAACTGAATGAATCCTACAACGATTTTACTCCGGAGATTGCTACTCAGCGGATTCGACCGTTTTTCTTATAGTATTTTTAATGAATTCTTGATCCTTTTTTGACAATTTTTCAATTTCATATGGGACCTCGCGGCCATCACTGAGTATAAAATGAACGTCGTGGCCCTCAATTTTTTTGATCGCGGCGACTAAAGGCTTCCCCTCACTGTTTTCCCAGCTGCGTTGCGCAATCAAATTCCCAGCCCCAACCCGCTTCCCCACTCGCTCAGCAATTTTTTTAAGATCCTTGAAATCCCCAGCGGCTTTGATGATCACCGCTGCAAATTTTTCGTTATTTGGATGGCCATGATAAATGACCCGACCATCCGAAGCAAAAACAACGGCATACGGAAGATCTGAAACGGAAATAGGCCCGGTTACTCCATCCGTAATGCTGAAATTCACCTTCTGCTCCTTCAGAACTTCGGCAATCGTCGCTCTGTCGGAACGATAGGCTTCAGCCCCGATTACGACAACTCCCTTGCCCCGATATTTTTCGTCAATCGCGGCGAGGTTGCCCAAACCCTTGAGACAAGAAGCACACCCTACTCCCCAGTATTCCAAAACAACGACCCGTCCATCAAGCTTCGTAGGAACGACACGACTGCCAAAAAGTGTCTCCCCGAACTTCCATTCAGAAAGATGATGCTCTCGGGCCTCCTTCTCGTCACCTCGTGCAACGGCAAGCAGCATCCCGACGGTCAAAAAGACCCACAAGATTTTAAGATTCATTCTCTAGACTTACTTTCTTAGGCGCCGAATCCTTTCACCTGCGGTCCCGAAGAACCATTTTCACAAGCGCTTTTCCAAAAACAACTGCCCCCCCCACTAGAAAAAGTCCCGGGAACCAGATGGAATAGCCGGGAGCCTTGGTCTCATGATCGAGAACCACCTCACTCGGATCACGGGGATTCACAAAGGCCTCGACCTGCTTACCAACCGGCCACCGCGCCACTGCCGGAGCGATCTTGGCCTCTTCCTTAAAATAAGGATTCGCTCTCCGCTTCACGCGCTCTGCCCGGTAGAATTTCTCATCGACCTGATACTCGTAGACCAGTTCGTGCGTGTATTCCGTCGGGATATCCTTCCCCAGATTGCGCTCCCCGATTGCCGAGACCATAATCACGGCAGCGTGGGTAGGCCATTCGCGGGTTTCCTTAGCCCGAAGATACCCTCGCCCCAGAATAAAGACGAACAATCCGCCCAGCAAAGCAAGGGCAAGTCCGATAAATGCCAGATAAAGATAACCCCCAATGCCCTTTTCTTTCACGGCATATCGGTATCACAATCCCTCACACTCGCAAGACCCGTGCTTGCACGAATCGCGAAATCGCGCCAAAACACACCCATGAGCACTTTTGCAGAAAACCTGATGACCGACCTTAAGACCGCGATGAAAGCCAGGGATACCGTGGCTCTTACCACCCTCCGCGCCCTCAAAACGGCTCTTACCAATGCCGCCATCGAATCGGGACACAAGGACAACGTCGTCTCCGATGCCGATGCCCTCGCTCTTGTCCGTAAGCAGATTAAGCAGCGCAATGACTCAATTGAGCAATTCGAAAGCGCGGGCCGCACCGAACTCGCCGAGACCGAGAAAGCCGAAATCGCGGTCCTTGAAAAATACCTCCCCGCCGCGATGAGCGCCGAGGAAGTCTCCGCGATCGTAGCCGCTTCCGTCGCCGAAACCGGAGCGACGTCACGCGCCGATATGGGCAAGGTCATGGGTATCGTCCAGACCAAGACCGAAGGCCGCGTCGATGGCAAGACCCTCTCCCAAGAGGTCATGAAGCACCTTTCTTAGATGAGCTTTGCCGCCATCATCGTCGCATCCGGTTCTTCACGGCGCATGGGCTTTGACAAGCTCGCCGCCAAGTGGAAAGGCAGGCCCGTCCTCTGGCACAGCGTTTGCGCATTTTCCGCACTCGATTGTATTTCACAAATCATCGTGGTCACGTCGCCCGATAGGTTCGCGTGGCTCAAAGAGCTCGGAGAAAAACTCACTCGCGTCGATGGCGGCATCGAACGCTCGGATTCCGTGGCCGCCGGCCTCGCCGCCTTGGACGACACCATCACCCATGTCGCCGTTCATGACGGTGCCCGCCCGCTCGTCTCATCCGAATCCATTCTCGCGACCTTTTCAGCAGCCCAGAAGACAGGCGCCGCCAGCCTCGCACGCCGTCTCACCGAGACCCTCAAACGAGCCACACCCGACGGCATCACCACTGAATCAGTCTCGCGCGATGACCTCTGGATCATGGAAACTCCACAGATTTTTTGTAAAGATCTGATCCGGAAGGCCTACCAAAATGTCACCCGCGGCGACGCCCAGATCACGGACGAAGTCTCCGCCCTCCAACTCCTAGGTCAAGGCACCACCCTCGTCGAAAATCGCCACCCCAATCCGAAAATCACCGTTCACGCCGATCTCGATGCCCTTCCCTAGATTTTCTCCGCTTTTTTGACCCCCTCAAAAAATCCGATCAAACCCTGCTTGGACACAGCGCACCAACCAGTCCCTGACCCGCCTTTATTCAAGGACCAAAACAAGCGCGAAGGGCTGCAAACATCAGGATATTTTGTAAGAGGACAAAACCAGTGGGATTACCTATCATCACCCCATGTCTTCCAAAACAAAACTCCTTTCCGTCATCGGGTTCCTCGCGGTTGCGCTGAGCGTTGCTGTCTTCCTGATCTTCCGCGATAGCGATGAAGCCGAACAGACTCTTACCGCCGAGCAACTCTCGCGCTACGAGGAGGGCATTTTCTACCGCACCACGGTCACCTCAACCGTCCAAGGACAAATCGAGGACAAAGACTGGGGCCTCAAGAAGAAAGTGACCTTGGTTCACGAGGGTGAAATCGACCTGGTCCGGGAAGTGAAATCAGTCAACCCCGATCACACCGAAGTGGTGGTCGGAATGGCGATCCTCGCCGCCCGCGACCTGGAAGTTCGCCTTGAACTTGCCGATGCCAAACTCGATCTCCCCCCCGCCGTCGGCATTCTCGGCACCACTGCCAAAAAGTTCCTCTTCACCGGACCGAGCGGAGTGGCCGCCAACATCGCCACTGAAAAAGCCACAGAATGGCTCCGCAGCCAGGAGAACCGCCAAAAGATCCTCTCGCGCGTCAACTTCGCGGTCACCGCCGCCACCGGTCAGAGTCTCGCGGAACATCTCCTCGAAGCGAAACTCCAACCGCTCGAAGCCTACGAAGGCCTCACCGCCGAATACACCTACGAAGCGGGCGAGGGACTCGTGGACTTCCAGACCAAGGCCACCCTCACGAAAGAGCAGGAAGAGCGCATGAAAAGCTTCTCGGTTTATAGCGAAGCCTACCTTATCCCCGACACCGATCCCGATGGCCCTGACGAATGGGACGTCGATGTCAAGACGATCGCTCATCTCCTCGCTCCCAGCGGTGACCTCGATGTCAGCGGGACGCTCACCTTCAAACGCGCTTCAACCTCCGGAAACGAAACCCGTCTTAAAATCGTAAAGGGCAAGGTCGTCTTCTCCGGCTCCAGCGACAAAACCCAAGTCCTGGGAACCTGGGCCGCACGAGGCTCCCTCTACTATGACATCCAGACCCACACCATCGTGGAGGGCAATCTCACCGGTGCCGTCTCGCTCGAGCGCCGCAGCACCGACCATGTTCTCTTCGAGGAGAAATTTAAATCTGAGCCCAGCTATCGCGTCGTGATCAAAGGCTACGCCACCCGGGATTCTGCCGAAGCCCGCAAGCTCGTTGACCGCGAAAAAACTTCCCGCTAGATGAAGGACGCGGTCGGCTTACAGGTGGAAGGTCTTACCATCCGGGAGAAAGGGAACGCCATCCTCAATGAGCTCTCCCTACATCTCGAGGCGGGCTCGCTCGTCGGCCTCATTGGCCCCAGCGGCGCCGGCAAAACCACTCTCCTCCGAACCCTTGGCCTCCGTCCCCCAAGCCGGAAAAATGGCGACCACGGAATCGTCGCCATCATCGCGGGGGACACCGCCACGCGCATCTCAGGGAACAATCACCAATCGCTTCTCGAGATCCTCTCTTACGTTCCACAAGAGGATCTTTTTCCCGAGTCGGCCAAAGTCCGGGAAGTCCTCGAAGAAGCCCTCACCTTCTCGGGACACAATGCCGACCCCACCGCTCTTCTGAAATCAGTGGGCCTCACCGGAGACTTCCTCAAGAAGCCGGTCGCCGGGATTTCGGGTGGCGAGAAACGCCGTCTCTCCCTCGCCAGAGCCCTTTGCTCGGCACCCCGTATTCTCCTCCTCGACGAGCCAACGAGCGGCCTCGACCTCCCCGTGGCTCACGAAGTGATGCAACTCCTGCGCGATCTGAGCGACCGCCACAAACTCACCATCGTCACCACCAGCCATCTCCCTGGAACCCTTGCCGTTTGCGACCGCATTCTGGTCATGGCAAAAGGAGGACGCCTCAAGGCCGATCATCACGATGTCGCCACCCTGCTCCAAGCCACGCCCGAAGCGGAACTCTTCGAGCAAACGACCGCGATCACCCCGATCCCGGCCCGCGATTACGCGGACTCTCCCGACACCAGCCAAGACTGGTGGAACCTGCGCCATTTCGGAGCAATCTTCAAACGCTCCGCCCGCCAATCCTTCCGCGATGGCGGCGCCGCGCGGGTCACGATTGCCCTCCCTCTCTTGCTGGCAGGACTCATCGTCTTCACGCAATCGCTCCACGGCGGCGACAGTCCGCGCTTCATCAACTTCTTCCTCACCATCGCCGCCCTCTGGATCGGGATGTCGCTGACCATCCGAGAAATCGTTTCAAGCCGCACTCTTTACGCCATAGATGAACTGAGCGGACTCGGAAAGTTCTCATACTTCCACGCCAAATCCGCCTTTGCCCTCTTCATGGTCCTCGTGAGCACCCTCCTCCTCTGCGGTTCCAACTGGTTCTTTGTCTGGCTTTTCAAGATCGATCCCGATGCCGTAGCGGCCTCGAACTGGTTCGACTCGCGCGACTTCATCTCCCACCTCATTGTGCTCGGACTGGTCTGTCTTTCAGGTGCCATGATTGGACTTCTTCTCTCGACCTTCGCCAAGACCGAGCGAGGCGCCGTCGCGATGATGCCCATCATTCTCCTCCCGCATGTCCTCCTCAGCAAATACGCCACCGGCTTTGCGGGCGAAGCAAACGATAATAGCCTCACCCACCCCTTCCACAGCCTCGATCTCGAGAACGTCGATGACTCCGGTTTCACCTGGATCGAGCAAGGGAATTTCATGGGCAGCCTTTTTGCATCAACCCGGCACGCCACTTCGGTTTTTGATCAACTGGGATCCTCCCGCTTTTCCTTCGGAGAGGTCTTTGGCCTCGATTTCTGGGCCCTCACCATCCTCGTCACCGCCCAAGCTCTTTTCGCACTCATCATTTTCTGCTATTCTGCCAACTCCGCCATCCGGAGTATCAAATGAGTCGACTCCAACCCATCGATAACGGCGTCCGCCAGTTCCGCCCCGGCCTAATGATGGCGCTCTGCGCACTCATCCTCATCGGCGGCGGTTGGTTCATCTTTCAAAAGGTGCGCGCTAAGCAGGCCCCTCCGGAACCACCTGCAGAAATCGCCAGTGTCGCAGAACAGGTCGAGGAGATCCGCAGCGAGCCACCGCCACCGCCCTCGATCCATCCTCTCGCCGGGAAACGCCGTCTCTTCCTCGCCGACGGATGCCGCTATCGCTTTCAAGAACTCACCTTCACTCGCAAATTCTCCCAACAACACGACTCCCCCGGGGCGGTTCTTCGCGAAAATGATCCCTGCCTCTGGAGCTTCCGAGGAGTCCCGGATAAGGAAGACGTTTACCGCATCTTCTGCGCCGACCCGAGCTTTCCAGACCTCCATCAAGCCAACCTCACCTACACTCGGGTCCTCGATGATGAAATCCCGCAGGACGTTCAAGCCCCCTACCTCACCCTCCGCGAGGACGACTACTGCGAGTGGCAGGTCCGCAAGCTTTCCAATAAGGATCAATACGAAATCTACTGCCTCAGCGGCAAGGCCCCCTTCGTGGGAGAAAGCCTAGGCTGGACCGCTGAGCAGGAAGATCTTAAGGATAAACTGATCACCGCAACGCTCGGCGAAAACGGCACCCCCTCATGGTGGATTCTCCCCGAGGATCAGACGCCAACCCTTCCCCGCCGAGCCTCCCACCTCATCGTCATGAATCGCGGAAGCATTCGGGACCTTGAGCAATCGCGGGAAAACTTCGAAGAACACGGACATGAGATTTTCCGTGTGCAATTCGACACCACTGACGATGAATTCACCCGCGTTGCCGAAGACCTGAACTACCTCGAGCTTGTCAAAGCGATTCGCAATTCCGACCCCGTCATCGGCCACCCTGACTTCCCCGCCCTCCTTGGGATGGATGCCACCGCCATTCTTGACGGCCAAATCTCTCTTGAACGCCAAGATCCTCTCTTCCCGCTCATCATTCCGCTCAAGGTGGCCCTCCATCCCCACCTCATCCACGAACTCAGAATGGAAAACACCAAGTTCTGGCAGAACGAATGGGAGTCACTGGAGGACTTTCAAAGCCACCTCGATGAATCCGACCTCGCCGATGGTCGCATCTATCAAGGTGATCGCTTCACCTACATCTTTGTCTCCTGGGATCGATGAACAAGGGCCTCACCAAATACTGGTTTATCATTTATGTCCTCGCCGCCCTCCTGGTCCTCGGCGGGCTCTTGAATCTCGGGGTTCACTACGGACCGAAACTAGAATCC
>JBLIDI010000239.1:0-7214 GCA_047634075.1 Akkermansiaceae bacterium | reverse complement strand
ATGTCAAACGCCACCGCCGTAAGAAAACCCGCCAATTTTCCCAACCTGAGAGTGAGCGACTCGTCCGCTTCACCCGTCTTTTTGGCATGGCCTACGGAGTTTTTAAAGCCATGCCACCCTCCGAGACGACCGACTCAATCTTAGCCTATCGGCTGGTTGCTCCAAAGTGGGCCTAAACGGCCCTCTCAGGTGAGCGTGCCCACCTCTATGGAGGACGTTGAAATTCACCCGGTCGCCCCATCGTTTATCTTTCCACAAGCCGCGCCCTTGCAGCTCTCGAACTTTTGGTTCACCTCACGACAACGGGCTCCCGCCGCATACCCCGATTTTCTAGAAGTGACCATCATATCCAGCACTCCCTTTTCCTTTGATTCCAGGCTTTCGGATCTGGAAGCGAAAGTCTCTTAATTCCGGTCTCCTCATTCTTGGCGACCAACGCTACCCTCTTCTCCATGGACGAAATCAAGCGTTTTCCCGAACAGCAGTTGGACTTCGTAGAGAGTCGTGTGCTTGGCTGTATTCTTGAGAAAGAAACAACCACTCCCGATTACTACCCGATGACTCTCAAGTCTATCGAAGCCGCCTGCAACCAGTCTTCGAACCGTTACCCGGTCACTCGCCTGACTTCCGAGGAGGTCGGAGAAGCTGTTCAACGACTCCGCAAAAAAGAGATCCTGATACAAGTCCATATTTCCGGGTCACGGGTCCCAAAATATGAACACCAACTCCCAGAGATCATCGATCTCACTTCCGGGGAAAGCGCCGTCCTCACAGTCCTCCTATTGCGAAGTATTCAGACTGCTGGCGAACTCAAGCAACGCACCGAGCGCATGCATCCCTTCGAGAGCGTGAATCAGATTGAGGAAATCCTCACCGGATTCATGGAATATTCCTACGGCCCGCTTGTGAGGGAACTTCCCGTCGGCAGTGGTCGCCGCGTCAAAACCTATGGCCACTTGCTCGGAGGAGAAAATGGGTTCGTGGCCGACACCCGCTTCGAAACCGAACCCGAAACCGGGCCCGCCGTTCCGGAACCGTCAGATCTCGAGGCCCGCGTGCTCGTGCTCGAAGAAAAGCTCGCCAGCATCTGCCAACAACTCGGAATCGAGGAAGAATAAAAGGCCATGTTTTTGACCTCCCGCGAGATGTATGCCGCCGAGGAAGCCGTCTTTGCCACGGACGTGCCCGCAGAAGATTTGATGAATCAAGCGGGTGGCAAAATCGCCCGCGAAATCTTGCGGAGGTTCAAAACAGTTCCGCAAAACCGGGCCATCGCCGTTATTGGAAGAGGTCAAATGGTAGGAACTCGCAGACGTCCCTCTCCTCTCTTCCCTCAATCAGTTCCACGGTCAGGGCTCGCTGGTCCTTCTCGATGGTCTCGTGGGAATCGGGACAAAGGGAGACTTGAGCGAGGCTCTTGCCTTCGCGATCAGAGCACATGACCCGTGCTGAAATCGCCCATGAATTTGTGAGGTAATCCCAAGCCACTCTTCTTTTTAAAGGAGCCCGCACGATCGTGACGGATCAAAATTCTCCCTTAGCTTATAACACCACCGGCACTCCGGCGATGGCCACCGGCGGGCAAGTCGACGTCCTCTCAGGACTCCTGGCCGCCCTCTTGGCATGCGGAATCCCTCCCCTTGAATCAGCAAAATTTGGAGCCTCGCTCAGCGGTCGCGCCTCGGAACTGGCACTCGCCGTGGAGTCAGAAGAATCGCTCTCGGCAACCTCAACGGCAGCCCATCTCGACGCAGCCTTTCACAGCCTCCGCTTCGCCGTCACCTAAAAATCGCCCCGATAGGCCTCATTCGTTTGACGACCCACCAAATCTCGGCCAAAGTCTCAACGGAGAGTGCTGTGTGCCTGGTGGTCGCCGCGGTTTTCAAAACCGTTGAAGGGCAATCTGTCCTTGGTGGGTTCAATTCCTTCCCTCTCCGCCAACTTACCACCAATCCAACACGTAAGCCTCATCCTAGCTCCCGATTTTCCGAAACTCACCAGAAAATCCCGATCTGAATCGAAAAGCGGGGGTGGGGGGCCAATCCTGCTACGCCGCCGATTGTGGATATAATAGGACCATTGTCGCCCGGATGCTGCAAAACGGCGGAGTCCCATCAGAAATTGCGGATTTGATCGCCTCGGCTCAGGGTGCGGATTCGTTGGGTCAATCCCTGCTGTCGGGATTGGGAAAAAATCAAAAACCAAAATCCAGCTTCACACGGACGGCAGCACGTAGCCATCTTCGCCGGAAACATCGGGTGCGATCTCGATGGTCTTGAACAGGTCGAGCGAGGAACTGGTGGATTCCTAATTCAGCTATTTTTTACTTGTCGAGTAGTTCGCCATCTACTGTGGTCAGTCCTTAGGCTGACCACAGCTCATCCTGTGCCGAACACTACTGACTCTGACCCTTTATTCCCCCTCCGCTCCGGTCCAAGGGCGGCTTCAGAGCCCTCCCGCCAAAAGCAAATTCCTAGCAGTAGTAGCAGTTCACGCTTTCCGCCCCCTCCACCCTGGCCGTGATCACGAGATCCTCAATCACTCCCGGACGCTCTCCTCCCGTGCGATACTCCACAAAGAAAGGCCCCGGAATCCGACCGCTCCCATTTGCCATACCCGGCGAGGCCTCATCAAAGTATCCCGTTCCAAAGTCGCCCTGCCCGTAACTCTCATCCTCAAACTGCGGTGGATACCGCTCACCAAAATCCGAAACCACCGTCGTCCTATCGGGCGCCACCAGAGCGAGATACTCACCACCGGCCGCCAAGCGAAAATCGGTATACAGCTCTCCGACATCCCGATCTTTCCCCGATGCAAAAACCACCAACCATTCACCCGGCCCCAAAGTCGTCGCAGGAAAAACCCATCGATTCAGAACCTGCGCATCATCCGTTAAATAATACCCACCCAACTCCACCGGTTCGTCATCCGGATTAAAAATTTCAATCCAGTCCGGAAAATCCCCGTCCTCATCAGCGAGAGTCGTTTCGTTTGAAGCCATGAACTCCGAAATCACCGGAGAACCCGCCGCACGGAGAGCCGACAGAAAAACGACGATGAACAAAAAACCACGCATCAGGACTCTAATATAAACTGATCACGCCCCACGTCGAGCGATGTTGTCATTGACCTCCCTCGACCTCGATCTTCTCCACAATCGACCGCAACTGCGCTCTCGCCTCTCGATTCCGCTCTTCGACAACCGCCTCCACTCTCTCCAAGAGGCCAAACTCCCTCCCGGCTTCGACCCATGACGAACTTTCATTGAAGCTCGCCCATGAGATTTCTTCTCCACTCACTGTCTCCGATTTCAGGATCACCGCTTTCGTTACCAACAAATCCTCAAACTGTCCCCATTCCACCACACTGAAATGCTTTCGATCTCTCCTTACCCATTCCCAGTCACTTTGCTGAATCGCTTCTCGAAACTGAGACATCCGGGCCCGATGCACTGGCTCTCCTCGCGCTTCCATTTCATCCAGCCAATCCCGCGCGCTTTCTCGGTCGTAGCGCGTTTTATCTGCAAAAGGATCATCACTGGGAGGCTGTGAAATTTCGAATGCTCCTCCCGAAGCCGCAGCCCAGCGGATGCGCTCTTCTCGCGAAACCTCTTCATCTTGATCAAGGGAAACAAACCAATCCAAAGCCTCCTCTCGATTCACTTGCGCCATTCCATCAAGGATCTTGAAGCTGCGTTCCCAAGTCGCGCTCAGGGTCCCTTGGTCAATCAACTCCTTCACCTTAAGCCACCCGGACTCAGCCGCTCTTTCTCCAACAACCTCCTCAATTGCTTCCCGCGCGCCGCCTTCCAAATCGTTCATCAACTGGCGTGCGAATTCCTCTCTTCCGGAATCCAGTAAGCCTTTCGCCAAGGCTTTCATCTCAGGGTTCGAAGAAAAACCTGACCACTCACCGGGAGTTTCTGGAAAGCCATTGCCCAAGCTACCGGGAAACCTCGTGCCCTGCCCTAACTGTGGAGACATACCGCCGACGCCGGGAATATGATACCCCCTTCTTAATTCCCCTTCGGGATCAAGCCGCCCCAACATCAGAATTGGATCGAGTCCCCAAGCTCCGACCTCATAAAGAACCTCTTGTTGAAATTCCAGGACGCTTATTCGACCGGCTCGAAAGGAATCTTTGCCCCGTGCACAATCAATTAGCTCTAAAGCCAACTCCAACCCTCGCTGCGGATCACGATGAAAACCATCCACGATCATTATCGCTTCCGCTTCTGAAAAGTCCCCTTCTTCCCAGCCCTCTTGAGCCCGAATCCACGAAAACACCCCTTCCCCCTCCAACTCGTACCATCTCGTCAACAACATCATCATTTCCTCCGAAACCCAATCAGTCCCTTCCCTCCTGTCCTTCTCTGCAATGTAATCCAAAGCCTCTGGAATCTGAGCCAACTCAAGCTGTAAAATCCAGGCCTTTAGCCGTGTCTCAGCCAATTGATTGTCAGGAAACGCCTGCGCCCTTACTGCCAAACGAGCCAGTTCCTTCATACCTCCACCGGCAGACCTCGCCCCTGTTCCGTGTCCCCCACGCGCACCCGCCCTCCTCTCAGATCGGGTAACCGGCTCACCTTCAGGAGCTTGCTCTTCCCTTTCCCCCAGCCGCCCTAAAACAAAGCCTAGAACCAAACAAAGCAGAGATGCGAGCAGGATCGATTTCATCAATCACAGACTCCCACCTCACCGCCCATGCGGCAACCTTGAACTCCGCAAGCGCGAGCTAAAGTTCCTTAACCTCGACATTCCGCCAGCTGATTTCAGCACCATGCGTCTGCAGCTGAATCGGGCCGGTCTTGGGAAGCTCGCCCCCCTTGTCGAAGTAATTCTGCAAAGGAGCTTCTTTCACCACGATCTTATCATTCAAGATCACCGTGACCCGATTCCCCTTCATGCGGATAAACATCTTGTTCCACTCACCCAGTGGCTTATCGGCTACGATGAGCGGATCACGCCCTTTACTGCCCTTTTTATTATTCCAAAGACCGCCCGATCCCTTGCGCGCATCCGGGTGCTTTCCCTTGGGGTCCCAAATTTGCACCTGGGGAATACCGCGAAGATCAGTTGATTTCTTAGGGCGTTTGGCTGGCGTCCGAAGAACCTTGTAGGCAAGGGAACGGTGTCTAACAGATCACAGAGACTTTTCTCTTACCTACGGGGAAACTTCACAGCCAACCAAACGCCCTAGTTGATTTCTTGCTTTTTTAATTTTATGTTTTAAATTTTTTCCAAAATCATCCAGTGTAGAAAAAGATCATCGTGATATTTAAACACGCCCACTCGGCGACAAAGAACCCGAAAGCTCGGCTTCGGCTGTCGTCCTTGCGGGTTACACCTACTGCGTCCCTTACGGCGCGGGCCGCACATCATCTACGTGCGAGTTTTGTTCTATTGCTGCTTGCTGCGGTTCTCGTGCCAATGACCGCGAAAGCCCAGCAACGGGTGGTCTTGGAAGGTTGGATGGAATACGGCGGCACGGATGCCAGCTACCCTTTGATCCTACGAGCAGGTCCTGGTGGTGAGATCCAAGCATATTTGCAAGACCGCTATCAAGAGGTCGTTGCCAGCAATTCGGACTACGTGAGAGTCACTGCTGAGAGGGTCACTGATTACGTCATCACTCCCGACAGATTCGTGGTCATAAAGCGGCATCCTTCCACGGCTACAGCCCCTGAAGGCTTGACCATCATTTTCGATCCAGGCCGGTTCTCTGAATTTGGCGGATCGGGTGACCTGCTCCCGGTTGACACGGATAAAGATGGCACACCGGATTCGGAAGATGATGATGACGATGGGGACGGCATGAGCGACAGCTATGAACTTGCCAATGGCTTACAACGATTAATTAGAGCTCGTCCCAAAATGCGGAACTTTTTGACTGGCTCCCGATCGCGCTGACTCTCGGCGCGCTTCCGAGTCTTTTTTCGGTATTTCTGCCACCCGCTTCGTGGGCTGTTCCTTGGCGACCCTGTTTTTTCGTCCTCATCGTCATGCGTGGGCATGGCTCTGTAATGCCGGTTGGTTTTGCTGCTCGGATTTTCCTAATCGGATGGCTCAGGCGGCTCGGTCTTTCTGGGCGCCCTTTCCTGTTCGTGGGTCGTTCGCCGACTGCGCCTCATCCGTGCGCTTCGGGAGTCGCGCCAAGACCCAGAGGTTGTGCGCTAAGACTGCCCAGCCCACGAGCCTTTTACGATTGTCGATCCCTTTCGCCCTGGCCGGATCGCCGAGGAACGCTCGGTTCAGGATGCTGATACGCGCTTCGGTTCCCGCTCGGCGTTTGAGCCCTTCGCGCATTTCGGGTTCTTCTTGGAGCCGCGTGGCTAGTTCGCTCGGATCGCGTGGGCAGAGGCCGCAGTTTACGTTGAGCTCGGCCAGCCCTGCCGCGTTTTCTTTGCTCGCGGTGCCGCGGTCGCCCCATACGCTCTTCACCCTCAGCGCTTGCTCGGTGATCAGGCGTGCGAGCGCTGGCAGGACATGGCTTGTATCGGCGGTCTGCACTGTCTCAAGGTCGTAATCGGCGATGTACCCCTCGCGGGTCTCGCCGAGCCAAAGTTTGTTACCGAACTCGACCTCAGCGCCACTCTTACCTCGCACTATCACTTGCACATTCGCATCGTAGAGGCTGAGGATTTTATCACTGTTGGGTACCAATCGCTTGCCGATAATGCGTTCGTGCGCCTGCCTGATCGCGGCGGGTAATTGTGCTAGAACTCCTTCGATTTGGTCGATTATTTGCTGCACTTGCCCGGGGCTCAGCTCGGTCTCGGCGTGCCGCTCGGCGAGCACGTCGAGGTGCCGCTGCGCGTGGCCGCCGACACGGCGGGCTAGTTTTTTCATCTCGCGCAGCACGGCTTTGCGATGTTTGGCTCCTTCGCGCGAACGCCGCTTGGCGGTCATCTTCATACACAGAGTGTTCATGTCGCTTAGGAAGTCGAGTGGCTCTTGGGGCATGCGCTTACGCAGCCCGGCACGCCGCACGAGCAGGGTGGCTTTCATGAGCGTGCGCGTGGCGTCGCGTAGCAGAACCCAATCAATTGGGAAGTGGATGCCAGCCTTCAGGCAGGTGCTGTCGAAGTAGATGTCCTCGAAGCTGATGGGAGTGGTGAGTTCGATGTCACACTTACTGCTGGTCGACTCGGCGAGCCGCGCGGTGAGGCGGGTGTTGATTTCGAGTAGCTGGGGTTCGTCGAGCCAGCGTCCGAA
>JBLIDI010000238.1:0-7255 GCA_047634075.1 Akkermansiaceae bacterium | reverse complement strand
GCTTACCGTGATTGAGGACTTCAAATTCTTCGCCCGCGCGGACCTGGGCTTCGACCTCGCTCCAACTGGCTTTCATTTCCCTGACGCTAATCGTCTTCATGACTGGAAACTACCTTAAGAGTTTCGTTTTCGCAATTTAATGTTTTTCAATTTGAGAAACAATTTTAGAGATTCAAGCCCCATCGAGGCTCCAAACCTGGGCAGACTTACTTAAGCCCAGCCCAACCTTCCCGTGATTTTTGTCACGAAACACCACTTGGAGCCGCCGCTTCCAAGCCTCAAACATTTTTGCCTCACTGGAGTCCCTGGCTCGCCCCCGAGACCACTCCGAGCTTCAAAAGAGCCGAATGGAATTTTACAGGGTTTGTCAAAGTGCGCTTCGCAGTTTTTTTCGGAGTCCGGGCGCTTTGCGAAGCATCCCTCAATCTTGACAACCAACCATCTATATGGTTGGTTTGAGTCATAAAGTCAGTTGGAATTTTCGAAGCGAAGACCCATTTCCCAGGGATTTGCGATGAAATCGTCGCCAGCGGAACCCCCGTGACGATCTCAAGACGCGGAAAGCCCCTTGTCGTGATCTCACCCGTCCCAGCGGAAAGCCAATCCGAACGAGAGGACATTTTGGCAGCGACCGCTCGTTGGCAGGCCGATTCTGGGGCTGATGACGGTGACTTTCCCGATGTCTGGGAAGAGCGGAGTTCCTCAACCGACAACCCGCTTGATGAGTCCTCATGAAATGGCTTCTTGATACCTCGGTCTTCTCACAACCCTTGAAAAAGTCCCCCGATCAATCCGCTCTTGAGCGCTGGAAAAAAGTCGGAGATCGATCCTGCCTTACCAGCATCGTTGTCACAGCCGAAGTCAAGTGGGGCCTGCTCTCGATCGGAAGTGAACGCCTCTGGAGTGGCTACCGCCAATTGCTAGAAGACCGTCTCGAAATCTTGGAAACTGGCGCGAATGTTTGGCAACGTTTCTCCGAAATGAAGGCACGCCAGAAGAAGCAGTAGTAAAAAGGTCGGAGACCTCGACCTCCTCATCGCAGCGACCGCCTCCACCCATGGCCTCACCGTCGCCACCCTCAATCATCGCGACTTCGCGCGGATCGAAGGACTCGCGTGGGAAAACTGGGGATCATCCTAGGGGGCCTTCAATAGGGGCCAGACCCACCACCAGGTTCCAACAAAGCCCCACTCCACCGTCCCCCCTCTGCTGCTCTGCTGCTCTGCGTGAACCATCCCCTCAACCAAGCCCCCAAAACCCTCCGCGTCTCCGCGACTCTGCGTGAGACTTCACCTCATCCCCCGCTTCTTCTCTTCAGCGCCCGCGCTTCGGCCGCCAAAGCACCGGCTGCATCAATGAGGATGAACCATTTACCGCATCGCTTCGCGGAAATGCTTTCGACACATCGCGACATAGCGTTCGTTGCCGCCGATCTCGACTTGAGATCCTTCTTTGATCGCGTTCCCCTTCTCATCAGTGCGGAGATTCATCGTGGCCTTGGAGCCACAGTGGCAAATCGTCTTGAGCTCGGTGAGAGTGTCGGCCCATCCGAGCAAGGCGGCACTCCCGGGGAAGAGGTTCCCTTGAAAGTCAGTCCGTAGTCCGTAGCAAAGCACCGGGATATCCAAATCGTCGGAGACTTGAGCCAGTTGCTCCACTTGCGGACGAGTCAAAAACTGGGCTTCATCGATGAGGACACAAGCCACACAAGTAAGAGCCGGATCATCCTCACTTGCTTCGACAAGGACATGCAAGTCGTCGTCCTGATGAAAGGTCCGGGCATCAGCTTCGAGGCCGATTCGAGAAGCAATTTTCCCGATGCCCGCCCGTTGATCAATTCCGGGAGTCAGGAGCAGGGTCTTCATCCCGCGCTCTTGGTAGTTGTGACTCGATTGCAAGAGGTTGGTGCTCTTGCCCGCATTCATCGCGGAGTAGTAAAAGTAGAGTTTTGCCATTTTGAAAATCGTGAGAATCCTGAGACTTGAGGGCCGCTGAGTTGAAAACCCTGCGCGCTTCCCCATTTTTCACTTTATCCCAAGAGTGACAAGCAAGGGGTATCATTTACGAGTGATTTTGCATTTTGGTGAGGCGCCCGAAAGGGAGTGGGGCGGGTGAAATGCCCTTGGGTAGCCCTTGGCCGGTTGGATCCAAAAAGCCAGTGTCCTGATTGATCTTGAGTACGGATTAACAGCCTGGCATGTTTTTTGTGTTTTTTGTGGCGGATTGACGATTGCCCTGATCTCGGCAGTCCCTGATAAGCTACAAGGGCTCCTGAAAAAGGAGATCCGCGTCCCCCTACTCTTCTATCTTCTCGGCAATTCGGAAGAAGCGTCTTGGAGCAGACGAGGTCTCAATCAGAGCCGACCCATTTGCCGAGCCTTCGGGCGATTCAACCCAGAGAGCCGGGTCCAACGCACTTGATTCCTCGAGAATCAAACCCTCGCCAGCATTCCAATTTAACACCAAACCACTCCCTGGTCTTTTTATCGAAACCAAATCCGCCTTTTCCTCCAAATCAGTGATGATGGAATCCGAGGTCTTGATCATCACCAAAAACTCAAGGTCATCCTCGCCAGCGGTCTGGCCAATCATGAAATTTTTATCGGCGTTCGGGTAAAAGGTCAGGTCCCCGTCCACATCAACGGTCACTGTTCCATCGGGATTTCCGGTCATCGTTCCTCCCGAATCGACCCCGGTGAAAGCACCGGAGGATGAAACCTGAAGCTCATATCTCTGGGTCTTGAAAGAGGTGGGATGAAACATATCGACAAGAATTTCATTAGGTCCGGCAAAGTCATCACTATCTCCCTGGCGGTTCCCCATTGTCGTGGTGTTGTAATAAGTCTCGCTCAAAACCGAGGGCATCCGGAACGTGGAGAGACTCCAGGTCCCTTGTAAATCAGCAGTTGCCAAGGTCGACGGGGTTTTCACCAAAACCAAAATTTCCTCTTCATCATCATCGGCCACTCTTCCTGTCATAACGTTTCGGGAAGCATTCAGCTGAAAAGCAATAGTCTGCGGCCCCAATTGCGCACTCCCCGAATTCCCCTCAATGGAAAACGTTCCTGACACCTCCCCATCAAGCGAAAGAGCACCTCCGGCGGCAATCTCAACAGCAATTTTGGAAATACTTGGATCCTGCCTGAAAAACACATCCACCAAACGGTCATCGATCACGTTCTTAGAAATGTCGTTGGGAGAAATCATCGAAAGGAGAGTCCATCCTCCCACGATATCGGCAGCCACCAACGAAGTCGGTTGCCGTAAACCAATCGACAAAACTTGCTGATCTTCTTCTCCCGAATTGGCGAGAATCACATCTCCGGTCGAATTGGTATAAAGATTGGAAAGGTCCTCACCGTCGTAATAAACAAGTCTGTTATTACTCACGCGCAGAACCTCTCCAGTTTCCCCGCCGGTCGCGACCCCTTCAATATCCAAGACAAAACTCCGGCTGGTGACCGAAGCTGGATCCGGATAAAAAACATCCACCAAGATCTCATTCGTCTGCGCAAATTCTAATGAATCCAGGCTCGTTCGAGTCTCCTCGGTCACGGTATTATAATACGTTTCGCGCAGCCGGGAGGGCGTCGCAAACTCCGTCAAAGACCAATCACCAGCCAAATTGACCAACTCAGCAGCAGTGAGTATCGATGTCGCAATAAGTGTCCCGGTAGCAAAAATGGAAATCTGCAAGCCTCATGCTAACGAAACGCCAAACACATGCAACCGCCTTCCACTCCCTCCGTTCCCTTCAACGAAGCTCTTTGGAACTCAATCCCAAAAGCAAATTCCTAACAGCTTTTCCTTTGCCGAGCCTTCCGCGATTGCATCGCCCGACATCGTGCCGACCGAAGCTCAAAATCTCGATCTCCCGACAGGCACCAATTTTTTCATCCCGGTTCTCAACACCGGCGACACCAATCTGTCCATCAGCGCCATCGAATTCACCGGACCAGATGGTGCCGTATTCAGCACCGTCACTCTCCTCCCGGCAGAAGTTTTGCCATTCCTCGCCAGACCGATCGAAATTCAATTCGACCGCACCGGTCTGAGCGGTTCCATTTCTGCGACGATGGTAGTCACCTCCAACGATCCCGATCAACCCACCATTGAGATTCCTTTATCAGGCACTCTTCCGGCACTGGGACCTGACCTTGTGGTCACTTCTCCGACCGCAGTGGTGCTTGCGGAAACAGGACTCCAAAGCTTCCCGATTCCCATCGCAAACGAGGGAGGATCGAATCTCGCCATCTCCGGGGTCACCCTTGTGGGGGCCGACGCTGCGGCATTCTCAGTCACCTCTTTCCCGGCAAGGGTGCCCCCCGGAATGGAAGCCGAAATCGTGATCGCCTTCGATCCGAACCTGGCCGGAACTGGTGCAATCGACGTCATTCTGGAGGTTGCCTCAGACGATCTCGAGGAAGCGGTCACTGAAATCATCATCACAGGAGGCCTCTCCGAGGAATTCTATGCCATCTCGGCGGTCCAGACCGATACCGTGAATTTCTACTCCGAATTAAACCTCATCGCCGGGATCGGAGCCGGCTTTGCCTCGGCCTCTCCTCACAATTCGATCGGAGGCGGAGGTGATGCCACCTGGGTCACCGATGCCCCCAATGGTGGGGCGGGCGACTACTACGACAACGATCAGGCCAATCCCGTCATCATCTTTGACCTTGGTGCAAATGTCGCTCTTGGCGAAATAAGCACCTGGGGCTATTCCGCCGGAAATACCAATGGCGCGAAAGACTATACCCTGCGCTTTGCGACCGAGGCCGAAGGTGGTAATCCAGACTTGGGTGACGAGAACTTTGGAAATTCCATCACTTATCAACCGACCTTCGAGGCCGCCTTTGACCCGGTTATTCGTGATACCGAGATCTTTGAACAAGCGGTCGTCGCCCGCTATCTCGAAATGACCATCACCGACAACTGGCGTGACCTCCAGGGAGCCCTTCCGGGAGGAGACCGCGTAGGACTTGGAGAAGTCGCCTTCCCCGTCTTTACGGGCTCGGTCAATCCTCTCTTGGGGATTATCTCGGCGACCAAACTAGAGAATGGAAGTTTCGCAGTCACCTTCTTTTCCTCGCCAGGAGTTTCCTACGAACTCGAACGCTCGCCCGCTGGCCTGATCTGGGAACGTCTCCCTATCGCCATCACGGGAACCGACGGCGACACCGCGACCATCACGGACACCAGCACGCTGGTCGAAGAAAGCGTTGTCCTCTATCGCGTGGTCCAACCGTAAGAATTGATTTCAGAATCCCTCAAACGCCCCGACCGGAGCAAGCTTCCGCTCGGGGCGCTTTTCAATCTTTTGACCGTCTAAAACCATCGGGAAAAGTGTCATCGAAAAGAAACTCTTTGCATTCCACCCCTTTGAACGGTTTTTTTTATTCAGGGGATTTATAGCCCCACAATTTCCACCTGCGCGAATGAAGTATTTCCTTATTATCACCCTCAGCTCCGCCGCCACCCTCTTTTTATCGGCGGCCGAGTTTCACCCCATCTCAGCGATCTCCAGTTCTACCTCCGGAAGTGATCTCTATACCGTCAACAATCTTATTCAAGGCACAGGCTCGGGCTTCACTGCCACTGAACCTCACAATAGCCTTGGCGGAGGTTCCACCAGCACCTGGGTTACCAATGCGCCCAACGGAGGAAACGGGGATTATTTTGCCAATGGCGTTGCTGATCCTGTCTTCATCATCGATCTGGGAGCAGACCGTTTCCTCAGCGAGATCAGCACCTGGGGATATGCCAACACCAATACCAATGGTGGCAGGGACTTCACTCTTCGCTTTGCCACCAGCACGGAGGGAAGTGGTAATTTTGGAAACTCCCTCTCCTACTCCCCTTCCTTCGAGGCGGCCTTCAGCGCGGACCTACGCTACTCAAATTCTTTTAGACAACCGGTCAACGCTCGCTACGTCGAGATGACCTTCACCGACAATTGGAGAAACCTTCAAGGCGGCACCCCCGGCGGGGATCGCGTCGGCCTCGGTGAAGTCGCATTCGAAAACTCGGTGCCTCCCGTCGACCCTCTCTTGCAAGTCGACGACACCTTGAATCTTAATCTCGATGGCTCGGTCCAAACCTTCAATCTGGCCCTCGCCAACTTGGGCGCGACCCAGGCTCTCACCCTTTCAACGCCGACCTTCAGCGGGACCAACTCCTCTGCCTTTGCCATCCTGGCATTCCCTTCGAGCATCAACCCCACGGACAATGGCACCATCCAGTTTTCCTTCGACCCCACCGGCATCACCGGGACCATCAGCGCTTCGCTGAACTTCAACACCAACGACACGACACAAGCCTCCCCATCCATCTCCCTGAATGGCTTCATCCACGACCCCCGCATTTCCGCGCCTGGCTTTTTTGACCTGGGAAGCTTTCCAAGCGGATCACCCGTGCAGACGGGTTCGCTGCCCGTTGCGAATCTTGGTGGAGGGCAAAACCTGATCATCTCCGCTACGGAAATCACCGGAAGTCATGCCGGCAACTTCACCGTGGTGAACTCGCCGGCCACCATCGCGCCGCTTGGCAATGAGACCCTCACCATTGAACTCAACCCCATGGGCGACGAGGGCCTCTTCTCGGCTCAACTCAAAATCAGCAGTAATGACGCACTCAACCCCGTCACCACAATTAATCTCAATGCCCTCATCGGCGACGCCGTTCCCAACTCCGGCGTCCGCATCAATGAGTTCGTGGCGAGTAACAACTCCTCGCTTCAGGATGGCGACGGCAATTCCTCCGACTGGATCGAACTCTACAACGCCGGCCCCGGCCCTGCCGATTTAAGCTCTTGGTCACTCACCGATTCAGCATCCAACCTCAACAAGTGGGAGTTTCCCAACGGCACCACCCTCGCCCAAAATAGCTACCTCATCGTCTTTGCCTCGGGACAAGATACCGACAACTACCTTGATCGCGGAGGCTTCCTTCACACTCCTTTCAGACTGACCACCGGAGGAGAATATCTCGCCTTGGTGGAACCAAACGGGACCACCATTAAGAGTAAATTCTCCCCGGAATATCCCTCACAGTTCAGCGACATTTCATACGGCGTCTTCGCAGAAGGTGGTGGTACTCTCGCTCTCACCGGGAATTCCAATGCCGAGGTCAGACCTCCTGACATAGGCCTATTCCAGCATTGCGTTTTTTGGCCCTCAATCCCGGGTTATTTCGAAGACGATACGCAAGTCCGTCCCCGGATATAAACTCTCCAGCTGGTTCAACTCCTCGCAAA
>JBLIDI010000237.1:0-7282 GCA_047634075.1 Akkermansiaceae bacterium | reverse complement strand
CTCGATGGCGACGATTGTGGCGGAATTACAGGCGACCACGATGATCTCGGCACCTTGGGCGATGAGGAAATCAGTGAGGGCAAAGGTCCGTCTGCGAATTTCATGGAAACTTTTGTTGCCGTAAGGGCACCAGGCATTGTCGCCGATGTAGGTGATGGCCTGATCGGGGATTTGGGCGCGAATCTCCCGAAGAACGGATAAGCCGCCTACTCCGGAATCGATGATGCCAATCACGGACAGGAGTTTGCCGATGAAATGGGAGTGATGGAACGATAAAAAAAGCTCGGCTGAAAAGAGCCGAGCTTTTTGAAAGTGTCTCGAATGGACCGCCTTACGAGGCGGTCTCTTCTGATGCGGAAACCGTGATGGTCACGGAAGTGGTGACATCAGCGTGAATCTTAACTTCAACATCGGTCTTGCCGGTCGACTTGATCGGTTTGTCGAGTTGGATGGCAGTCCGGTCGATGATGATGCCCTTGTCTTCGAGAGCCTTGTGGATGTCGATGGAGGTGACGGAGCCGAAGGCCTTGCCGTTCTTGCCTACGTCGAGGGTGAACTTCGGCTTGAAGCGGGAAATCTTGGTGGCAAGCTCTTGGGCCTTGTTGAGTTCTTCAGTTTCACGCGTGGCACGTGAAGTCCGGAGGTTCTCGATTTGGCGGAGGTTGCCTTTCGTTGCCTCGTAAGCCTTACCAGAAGGGATGAGGAAGTTGCGGGCAAAGCCTGCTTTCACTTTGACGACATCGGCTTCAGCGCCAAGATTGTTGATTTTTTCGCGGAGGATAACTTCGGTAAGGGCCATGATGAATAGAAGGAAAAAGGTTCTTGGGAGAGCGCGGAATAGGGACACCCGGGCCGGGAGTCAAGAAATTATCAACGATGAAGTGGAGATAGCCGTGTTTTAGCGATCCTGAGTGTCAGGAAAGGTGTTTTAAGTGATCAGAGGACGAATCGGGCAATTCCGGGAAATCTGCCAGGGAAAGAGGGCGGTCAGCGTTCTATCGGACCTGTGACGATGCTCGGTGAAGAGCTACAATCCTTTTGAACTCTGATTTCGGAGATGTTCCTTCGCGAAGGGATGGCGTAGCGAAACCTCGAATGGTCCTGACGCGTGCTACTGATCGTAGAGTGTCAGCGTGTTACGCTCGCTCGGGCTACGGTCATTTTTGAAGGTTGTCTCAAGGCGGTCGAGAATATCAGGGTGTTGTTTGGCGAGGTCGATGGCCTCGGTGGGGTCTTTGGCGATGTTGTAAAGCTGCCATGCTCCCGGGTTCTTGGTCTTCGCCTTTTGACGAACGGCCTTCCAGGGGAAATCGATCACGGCAAGCTGGCCGCCGTATCCGTGGAATTCCCAGATCATGGGCTTGCTTCGTTGAAAGGTTCCCTCGGTGAGGGCGGGGGTAAGGTCGGTGCCATCAAGGTTTGCGGGGGCCTTGCTCTTGGCGATGGCGCAGAGAGTGGGGAACCAGTCAGGGAAATAGGAAGGCGCAGAGGTGGTGGTTCCCGGTTTAACCTTTCCGGGCCAGCGCACGATGGCGGGCACGCGAATGCCCCCTTCGTTGACCGAGCCTTTCCATCCGCGGAGGCCAGCAGTGGAGTTAAAAAAGGGAGCATCGACTCCGCCAATATGGAATTTTGGATCGCGACCGGGGTGGGTTGTGCCATTGTCCGAGGTGAAGACCACGAGGGTGTTTTCTTCAAGGCCGAGCTTCTTGAGCCGATCAAGGATGGTGCCGACGTGTTCATCGAGATCGGAGATCATGGCGGCATAGCCGGCGCGCGGCCGGGGGTGGGGAAGGTATCCGTTTTGGCCGCGATAAGGGCCTTTTTTGTCATCCCATTCCTGCGGATAGCGGTCGACCCATTCCTGGGGCGGGTGCATCGCGACGTGGGGTTCAACGAAGGGCAGGTAGAGGAAGAACGGCTTGTCCTTGTGGTCGTCGAGGAATTCGAGGGCTTCTTCGAGAATGCGATCGGGCGCGTAAGTTTGGTCGCGGTAGTCCTCTGCTTTGACCTCGCCTTGCGCCTTGCGTTGATGACCGGGAATGGCGTTCTTGTTGATCGTTTCGATTTTTTCGTCGTCATCAAGAAAGGGTGGGAAGAAGGAGTGGGCGTTGCGTTGGCAGTTGTAGCCGTAGAAGCGGTTGAAGCCTTGCTTGATGGGTGAGCCCGAGGTGTCGGTCGGGCCGAGTCCCCATTTGCCGAATCCTCCGCTGACATAGCCGCCTGTCTTGAGGGCTTCGGCGATGGTGACCGCTCCGGCGGTGATGGGCCATTGGCCGGGGAATTTACGGCCGTTTTGGGAGTCCCCGTTTGAGCGAATCTCGGCGTGGCCGAGGTGGCGGCCTGTCAAGAGGACGCAGCGTGCGGGCGCACAAACCGGTGCTCCGGTGTAGTGGTGGGTGAACGCGATACCCTCGCTAGCGAGGCGGTCAATATTGGGGGTTTTGATTTTTTTCTGACCGTAGCAGCCGAGTTCTCCGTAGCCGAGGTCATCGGCCAGAATGAAGACAATGTTGGGCTTCTTCTCGGCCGAGGTGGCGAGAGCTGCGGTCGCGAAGAAAGGAAGGATCCATCTCATGAGGGGCAGCTTAGGCACGCAGGGGCAGGAAATGAACTTTGAATTTTAATCTCGGGGACTTATGACTTTGCCATGCGAAAAAAAGCAGGAGAAGCGCGGGAGAACCGACATGCAAGACCTCGTGGGGAGCGCGAAGCCAAGCCACGAGGCGAGGGTGACCTCGCCGATCTCTTGGAAGGGGTGGTGGCCCCGCTTTTGCTAATTTTGGATTGTATTCAGGATCCGAATAATCTGGGGGCAATTTTACGGACGGCTGATGGGGCCGGGGTCGATGCCGTCATTGCGCCAAAAGATAAAGCAGTTGGGCTGACTGATACGGTGAGACGGGTTTCGGTTGGGGCGTCGGAAAATGTTCCTTTCGTGAAGGTCACGAATCTGGCGCGAACGATGCGTGATTTAAAGGAGCGGGGGATTTGGCTCGTGGGGACTTCTGATCAGGCGACCCAATCCCTCTACGAAACCGATCTAAAAGGGCCAATTGCAATTGTGATGGGGCGCGAGGGTGAGGGGATGCGTCAGTTGACGGAGAAGGAATGTGACTTCCTCGTGAAATTCCCGATGAAGGGGAAAGTTGATTGTTTAAACGTGAGTGTCTCGGCTGCGGTCTGCCTTTACGAAGCGGTGAGACAACGGGAGCTGTGAGAACGAGGATTATTTCGGATCTGCACCTCGGACATTCAGCATCGCGATTGCATGATCCGGCGATGCTCGAACCGGTCCTCGAGGAAGTGGACCATCTTGTCTTGGCGGGAGATATCTGGCAGCAGCGGAAGCTTGGCACCGGACGGGAAGAGGCGCGCCGGAAGTATGAGAAGCTTCTGACAATTGCGGGTGATCGTGGTATTGCCGTGGAAGTTTTGCGGGGGAACCATGACCCCCAAGGTGGAGAGGGAGTGTCTTGGTTGGCGGACAAGGCTGTCCTCGTGACGCATGGTGATGCCCTCTACGAAGAGGCCACTCCGTGGTCTCGTGAAATTGGCAAATATCGAAAGGAAGTGAACGCGATCGTGGCGAAGTATGAGTCTCGCAATCACCTCGCGGAGGCCTGTTCAGATCGGGCCAAGGAGATCGCGATGACGCTGGCGGTGAGGCCTCTGCCTAGGTTGCCTCCGCCGTTTGACTTCTTTGCGACCGCGCTCTGGCCACCGAGTCGGGCCTTTGAAGTAATCCGGGTGTGGTGTGGCATGGGCGCAGAGGGATTGCGCTTTCTAGAAAAGTCTGGTGAAGGGGCCCGGGTTCTCGTGTGCGGGCACTTTCATCAGGCTGGAATCTGGGAAGAGAAGGGTCGCCTGATGATCAACACGGGATCTTTTATGAAGGGGAGCTGCCCTTGGGCCGTCGACTTGAAGGATGGCAAGATGACCGCGCGAGAACTCAAGATAGGAGGAGGGGATTTCGTGTTAGGCGAGGTCAAGGGGCGTTGGAGCTTGGGGGGGGCGCAAAGTTGATGAAAACACGTTTCGTGGAGTTCTTCGCGGGTGGCAGCCACCGGGAGAGGTGGAGCAAGGCTGAGGATTGCTTCTGAAAAACTCAGATTTCGAGAAATAAGCGTGAGATTCTTGAGATTCCTCCTTGAATGCCGGAGATGAGTCGAAGGAAAGATAAGGCCGCGCGTTTGAAAGAAGAACCGGAAATCCCCAATGCCTTTGGAGCCCTAGGTGCCTTGGATGGACTCGGTGACTTGCCTGCGGGACCTGAGGAGTCTGTTCCGGTTAAGACCTCTAAGCGTGCTCAAAAAAATACGAGCCGGGGACGGGTTGACATCGTCCGCCAGACCGCGCATCGCGGCGGCAAGGCGGTCACGGTCGTTAAGAACTTCACGGGGATCGGTCTTCCGGAAAAAAAGGAGCTCGCGAAGGCGATGCAGAAAGCCTGCGGAGCGGGGGGCACCGTGAAAGATGGCTGCATTGAAATTCAGGGCGACAAACGGGATGAGGTGAAGCGCATTCTCACCGAGGCTGGCTTCAATCCGGTCTTCTCCGGAGGGTAAAGCAGGTCTTTTTACAAAGAAGACCTTCAGCGGTGGCTTGACTCGCGAGAACGGTGATTATTAGAATGAACAGTTCGGGAGCTTTTCATTATGCCCTAGGACTTTCCCAAAGATGGGAGTAGTGATCATAAGGAAAGAGAGATTGCTTTTCTCATCGTTCCGATTTGTGCGTTTCATGGAAAAAACCCCGACTTAGGGTGGTTTGGAGGGCTCAGGAGGGCCCGGTTCGGTCGCTCGGCATGGAAAATGCTAGCTTTCCGCGAGCAGATTTGACATTCAAGGCTGCACAAAAAATGTTAGCCAATGCAATAATACTATGAAAAAAAAACAGTTTAATCCTATCACCATCGCACTTTCGCTTTGCGTTTTTGCGTCCGTCAGCAATGCCGATCTTATCGCCTACTGGCCATTCGACGATGGCGAAGGCTTTGTCGCCTTAGATTCCGTTGGGGGTTTTGATGGTGTGATCAGCGGGGGGACCTGGGTCACACCCGGAAAGGTGGGAACGGGTGCCTTCGAAGGCGCAGGGGCTGATGAAATCAACGCCGGAATCGCGGCGTCTCCTACCACCGAGGATCTGACCTTGGCTTGGTGGATGATCGACAACAGCCCGAGTTATGGGACCGTTATGGACAAATCCGTCACCGACAGCGGATACGGATACGATATCCTCATCCGACCTGACTCTGAAGACAGCCCGCTTCGCTTCCGCATCGGGGGCTGGCAGTCATATGGAGGCTGGGGCACCGAGTGTCGCCTCCCTTCCGGAGCCTACGATGACGGAGAATGGGTGCACATTGTCTGCACCTACGACAGCGCCACCGATACTGCCAGTATCTACGTAAACGGGGAACTCCCGGAAAACGGCGAATTAAATCCTAAGACCGGCATCGCCGGAGAAGGGGGCTACTGCCAGGGCGTGAATAATGTTGATACGCCCTTGTTCCTTCGCGGGGGTTGGGAGAGCTTCGACGGCGTCCTCGATGATGTTGCGATCTGGGATAATGCCCTGACCGCCGCAGAGGTCATGACGGTTTACAATGGTGGTCCTCTTGCCTTGTCACCCGCATTACCCTTGGCCATTACTGCCATCGACTATTCTCCAGGTGATGGTCAAGTCAACTTGACTTGGAACTCAAAGGAGGGCGATTCCTACGTCATCAGATATTCGACGGATCTCGTCAATTGGGACTCCGACATCGAAGATGGCGTCGCAGCGGACGTGGGCGAAGTTACCACGCAAAGTTTCAGCATTTCTGACCTTGGACCGACCGGAAGCGTCTTCTTCCGGGTCGAGAAGGAGTGAAATTGGGTGGTGGGCCCTCTCAGGCTCCTCCTGAATTCATTGCTGAAAGTTAGGAGCGATCCCCGCGAACCTCGGCATTTTGGGGGTCATCTCGTTGCTCGAGATGGCCTTCTGCTTGCAATCCTTCCATGATCTTTAGGGCGGCAAAGGCATCATTCGCGGCGTAGATCAGTTGCCGTGGCGTGAGATCGGGAAGCGACCAGTTACTCGTCGTGGTGGATTTCGATTTCTTGAAGCACCGTTTGAGGAGCACTCCCATGGCACCGCGGACGCCGATTTGTCCCTGGTAACCCATTTTGCGGAAGACTTGATCGAGATCGAGGACGTGATTGAGAGGTATCCCCAATCGGCTCCGGATCTGCTTGTGATCGTTCTTTAACCCGAAGCCAACCTTGAGGACCTCGTTGGAGGCGATGAGATCGGCAGTGGCCTTCTCGCACTCACCCCGATGAAGTTGGAAGATGAAAGCTTTGTCGGTAAGGCCGAACTGCACCACGTGGGGACCCGCGATTTTTTGTCCCTTCCGGAAAGTCGGTTTGGCTTCGGTGTCAAATCCGGCAATCCCTGCGGCGCGGATTTCGGCGACTGCGTCCTGGCATTCGGCTTGCGTGATCGGGACATAAATCTCATCGAGGGAGACCCCTACGAAGGCCGGCAAGAGCGCGGTCTCCGCCTTCGTCGGTCCCATAAGCTCGGGCCTCTTCTTGGCTTTCTCGTGATGGCTTGACTCGGCACTATCGGCCTGGGATTTCGGTGAAGAGGAAGCCGGCCGGCGACGACGGCGGCGTTTGGGACGGGGTTCGAGTTCACTCATCGTATCTCAGCGGGGTGACATCTTGATGGGAGTGGTGTCCACTTGTAAACCCTTCATGTCACGTCAGGCCTTTGAGGGTAGGGCGTTTGGCTGGCGTCCGAAGAACCTTGTAGGCAAGGGAACGGTGTCTAACAGATCACAGAGACTTTTCTCTTACCTACGGGGAAACTTCACAGCCAACCAAACGCCCTACCTTTGAGGGGAAGTCGTGTCGGGAGATCGATGCCACCGCCCGGTGCGTGAACGTCGAAACGGGGTTTGCTCGCGCGACCCTTTGTTTTACCCTTCCGCGATTCGTTGCAAGCCCTTGAGATCGAGCTTCCCGGTGCCAAGGTAGGGGAGTTTGGGAACCGCAAGGAACTGTCCGCGTTTCGGCTTCCAGAGATTGGGTATGGACGCATCGGAGAGCTTCATGAGCACTTCTTCGAGGAGTTCCGCGCTCGCGGTGTGTATGACAACAAGCCGCTCCCCTTTTTTTTCGTCGGGCACGCCCGTGACCGCGAAAACCTGGGCGTTCTGATCGGCGAGTTCATTGAGCGTTTCCTCAACATGACCATGAGGCCCCATTTCGCCGCCAATTTTACTAAAGCGACT
>JBLIDI010000236.1:0-7283 GCA_047634075.1 Akkermansiaceae bacterium | reverse complement strand
TTGGTAGGTCGCATTCAGGTCGGTCACGAGGGGTTCGGCGAGCGCTCCAAATTCGCGCCCGATCGGGGCACCCGCGGATTTCCAGTTGCCGCCAACCGCGTGGGCCGTGCCCGCCCAGTTCGACGCTAGATTCTCGTCGCCATCGTTGTAGCGCCAGGCGCTGTTGAACCCGAACAGCTCGACCGTGTCGAAGGTCGCAGGGGTATCCGGGATCGCCGCGAGGGCGGGCGGATTGTAGGCGATCTCACTGATGACAATCTCATCCCGGAAGGCAAATACGTTCGCGGCCCCCGGCGTGGCGCTCCCGGGATAGAGCCAGGCCGCGTCCTTCTCCGAAGCGTGACCTCGCAGGCGAGCGGTCTGCTGTTGCCCATCGAGCACGATGCTCTTGGTGGCATCATAGAGGAAAATATTTTCAGTATCTGCGGGACGGAATCCCAGGGTGGCCTCGTCGAGAAGGAGCAGTCCGCCGGCCGCGAGCGATTGCGCCGGGAGCGCATACTCGCGCGCTGGATCTCCGCCGATTGAAAGAATCATGCCTCCGATTTCGACTTCCACGCCGCCGGTGTTGATGAGCTCGATCCAGAAGTCTGCTTCCGTCGCGGTTGGGATCTCGTTGATCGTGACCTGTGGCGTAGAGCCCGGAGTGGCGTCTTCGATCACGATCTCGAGCTCCGCGCCAAAGACAATATCGCTACTGCTGCCGTCGGTTTGGTGGACTTCGACCGAAAGCCGGTTTGTCCCCGCAACGGCCGCACCCGGTGGCAGCGGGATCGGACTCGAGAGCACGGCCTCAATATTGTCGGTGGCACGTGTCGCCGCGGTGATGACACCTCCGGGAAGATTGGTGCGCAAGACTTCGGTTCCGTTCAGGTAGAAAACGGCCCCGTCATCGATCAGGTGGCGGATGGGCAGGGACTGCAACGCGCCCGCCTGCGCCGCGCTCAGTTCAAATTCCTTTTCGAAATAGTAGGTGACGCGGTAAGGAAAATTAAAACCGGGGAAATCGAGAGTCGTGTTGATCGTCTCCGCGAGGCCGCTCTCGCTTGCCAGGACGGCCTGTCCCGATTCCCAATTCCCGCCGACCGCGTGGGCGTTCGCGGCCCAGCCCAGCCCGAGATCATCGCCAGCCTCGTTGTAGCGCCAGGTCGTATCGAGTTCAAAAAGTGGAATCGTCGTGGTCGCGGGGGGCGCGTTTTCATCGGGGAAATTCAAGGCCCCGGGTGTGCCGCCGACCTGCTCGGAGTAGGACCAGTTTTCGTTCGGCTTGTTTGCGAAATAGGGATTGCGTTTGGCGAGTGTCGCGCCGGATCCGTCGGCCTCGACCGGCCAGCGACCCGAGTCGTTGTAGTCGAGTTCGTCCATCAGGCGATCGCCCTGGTTGATCAACTCAAGCCGTTCGCCGGCGTTGTTGAGGCTGCCGGTGAACGGCCCGAGTTGTCCGGCGCCCGGATTCTTGGCAACGACGAGGTAGCCGCCGGGATCGACGACTGTCCCCGGCGGGAAGATATAGTCGAGGCCTTTGATCCGCCAGCCCGAGATGTCGGTCTTGATCCCCATCTGATTGAAGAGCTCGACCCATTCGCCGTTTTCCGTCGCACCCGCCGGATTGTATTGGATTTCGTTAAAAACGACGATTGCGTCAGGCGATCCGGCGAAGCTGCTGCGGCACGCGGCAAGTGAGATGAGAAGGCAGAGAAGGAGTCGATGTGACATACGAGTAAGGGGGAAGGGGAGCTGTAGAATAAAGGAGATTGAAACGATAGAAAATTATTGAGCCGACTCGGTGCGATTGGCAAGGGTTACCCAATCTCGTCCAGTTCTCGCTCACGCGGTCTTCGATCTCCAGGCGGACACCGGCAATCTGCGTGTCAAGACAAGTCGTTCTTTCAAAAGCGAGATGAGATGGTCCGGCAACTCGACGGGACCACGCCGCAAACTTGTGTTGATGGGATGAGATACGCTGGATCTCCAAAACCCAGGGAGGCGTGAGACCCTATGGAATGAGCGAGACCTTTATGTCGTTTGATCCGAGACAGAGGAGTGACAGCACAAGGTGATATTCTCTGAGTATTCGGAGGAGAATCCCTTCTCTCGGCGTCGAAGGTCTTGATAGGGGAAGCTTTTGGAGCTTCCAAGCCTTCTTACCTTAAATTTGAAATCCCATGAGCCTAACTCGGGCGGGTTCGATTCCCGCTGGAGGTATTTTTTCTTTTCCAGTTCATCGCTTGTGTCGATGTGAAATGTGATTTTATCGATTGGCCCGGCGGTCCCAAAATGGCTTTATAGCGGAATGTTCCGCCTGCTCTCGCTCTTTCTTTTCTTACTGATGACCACCGGGTGCACCCGGAGCTCGGGTTACCGGCAGTCGCCGGAACTCACTTTGGAGAAGTTGAATCCCCGAGTCTCCTTGGGGCATGTCGAGATCGATGATCAAGGGGAGTTGATTAGCTTTGATCAACTGAAGCGGGTCACTGCGAAGATTAAAGAGGAGTCAAGTGAGCCCATCCTACTGGTCGTTTATATCCACGGTTGGAATTATAATGCTTCGGGAAAATGGATTACCGGAAACGGGAATATCACTGATTTCCGAAAATTGCTGATGGAGATGAGTGAGGCCAGCGGCACGAAGATGATGGGAGTTTGTGTCAGTTGGAGGGGGAGGTCCTTGGCCACTTTTCCGGTTGGAGTTGATTACTTTCATCGGCATGCCTCTGCTCGCCGGGTCGGGGGGGTGGCCGGAACCGAGGTCCTGCACGAGATCGGCGCGGCGGCGCGGGGGGCGAATTCTCGGAATCGCATCATTATACTGGGGCATTCACTGGGGGGGGCCATTCTTGAAAGCGCAATGGCCGAATCAATTTCCTCGAGAGTGGCGATGGAGACGGCGGTTGGAAAAAAGCTCAGACGCAAGGACTTCCCGGCCGATCTTATGGTGACGATTAACTCTGCTGAATCGGCGATCTATGCTCGCCAGTTGTTGGCCACGTTTAAGAACCGTGGCATTACCGAGATTGAAGGAGGCCCGCTCTTGGTCTCATTGACGAGTAAAAGAGATTTTGTGACTGGCCTGCTCTCACCCATGGGGAATCTCATGGGTCGCTGGGTTCCCGGGCTTAATTTCTTTAATACCGGGGTCGCCGGGATGTATCGAAGGGATCCCGGCGATGATAGGTTACGCGGGGGGCAGGGCGCGGCCCATCGTTCTACGGTGGGGCATTTTAAGCCTCTCCTCAGTCATTGCTATGAGAAGGTGGGTGAGCAAAAAAGGACGCTCAAAGCCATCATGCAGGATAATAAAAGAGCCGCTCGGGGAGATCGCTTTCTCGTCCACGGCGAGAATGAGACTTACCTTTTCACACGACCAGCGAAGCCATTCTACAATGACACCCCGTATTGGATCGTTCCGATTCCCGGGTCTTTCATCAAGAACCACGACGACCACTGGAATCACAGTTTCATCGGCTTGATGACGGCGATGATGTCGCTGGTGAAATAAGGTTTTTCCTTTGGAGTCAAAGTCCAAGAATGCCTTCAATATTAAGACTCTTCAGTTGATCATCCGTGAAGTTCTCCCGGATGGCCTTCTGAATTTCTTTATTCCGGAGGATCGCGGCATAATTCCCCTGATCATAGGCTTCCTGAACCGCAGGGTCGACCGGGATGGCATCGTAGATGATTTCGCTCCCTTGCTGAGATGTGATTTGGGCAAACTTTTCCAGGCTGCTTTCTTTCACGATGGCGAGCTTGGCGGCATTGGTCTCGACGGGGTCGTTTAGGAAATCAATTTTCTGATGCCATTCCCCGACCTTACTTTCGTCGATCCATTTTTTGAGCTTGGCAAAGAGGGGCTCATTGCTGGAGGTCGCGATTTTCCCGCTCACGTATTGCGAGAGGCGATCGAGTTCCGAGAGGGTGCCGGCGTAGCGGACTCCGGTCAGCATGAAATAGGCAAAGCCGCCGCCGAGCAGGAGACCGAAGACTCCGCCCGGCATTCCGAAGCCTCCAGAGCGGGCCTGGCTTCCTTCGCCACTTTTTCCCGAGAGAAAGCCGAGGATTTTTCGGATCACGACGATCGTCAACACGAAGGCTGACACGCCCAAGGCAACGGACATCCAAGGCTGGGGCTTTTCGATGGCTTTTTGCGCAATCGTGAATCCGTTATTATAGGCCCAAAGTCCGGCGAGGACTCCGAGAGCAAGAGCGATGAGGTTAAAAAAGAAGGACACAAAGCTCTTGAGAAAGCCCAGAATCGTAAAGAGGCCAATGATGAGGCCGATGATGGTATGGGGAGAGAGCTGATCCATGACGGTGTCCTAGGTGAGTTCGGCCATCAGGCCGTTCATGGCGTGACCATATTCGACGTAGGAGGTGTAACATTGTTTCCAATCCGGCTCTTGTCCATCGGTGGCGTGGAAGACCGTCGCAACGTGGGGCTCGATGGCAAGTCCGCCTTGGTAGCCGTCTGCTTTGAGCTCTTTAAGGATTTCTCGTACTTTGGCCTGACCGTCACCGGGGAGGGTGTATTGCGCGGGCTCGGTCTCATCGGCCGGAGGGTTGAGGCAGTCCTTGATATGAACGTGGACGACATGTTCCTTGACCTTCTCATAAAACTCCATGGGGTCCTGCCACGGGAAGGGTTCACTTTTGGAACGATCCCGCTGAAAGACTGGGTTGGCGGTGTCAAAGACGAGCTTAAGACCGGGGACTTCTTCCACGAGGCGCAGGGTGTGGTCGGGCGAAAAGCCCCCCCAGTTCATGCAGTTTTCGTGGATGGCTTGGATACCAGCGTCTGCGAAGCGGGCATAAATCTCGCGGAGGCGGCGGAAGCGTTCTGCTTCGTTTTGATCGTTTCCCCAGGGCTCCTGGGCATAGGACATGACGCGGATGAGCTTGGTGCCGAGGCGCTGCATACGCGGAATGGCTCGTTCAATCTCGGCGAGAGTGATTTCGAAATCAGAGGAGATTTTCTTCCCCCAGTTTCCAATGAGAGATCCGAACTCAGGGATGGTGATACCGGCTTCATCGAGTTGATTGGCGATGACATCGAATTGAGATTCCGGGAGTTCATGGATGTTGGCGCCATCGACACCGCGTGCAGAGATGCGGGTCCAGCCGATCTCTTGAGTGGCTTTAATCTGGCTGGCGAGGTCGCGCGCTGCCTCGTCGGCGAATCCGGTTAAATACATCATGGTTTGATTTAACCCCAGAATGGTGATTGGGAAACCCTAAAACCGGGCTGGATTTCGGGGCTAGCAAGAATGGCATGCGGTTCAGGTTCGTTCTGCGACTGAGGGCGCTTTAGGGCTAAAAAGACGAAATGAGAAATCTTTCTTGTGGTAATGCGACTGAGTCTCATTAGCGTTAAGTCATCAAAGCGAAGTTGCTTCATCGTCAATCGGGTCGTTTAGACTTTGATCTTTGGCATATTTGCGGGGCGCCCGGGGAGTCTGGGAGCTGGGCTGATGTCGTGAAAAAATCCTCACTCCATCTAATTCTAAATCAAAAAGGTGAGGGGTTGGTGATGGCTGCCGGGACCCGTTTGACCTTGCTTCCTAACTCGACCGCTCTTTTTACGACGGCAAAGCAATCGGGACTAATGTCGGCCACGCGTTTTGCGTCGGAAGGTGGGCATGATTTTCTGGTTCTTGTGATTCCGGTGGAGTCGGTCGAGGGGGTTTTTGGACCGGTAGCACCGCTGATGAGGAAAAATTTGGGAATTCTCCGTCGCTGGAGTAATCGGGAGACGGAACTGACCAAGGATCTTTTGAAGCCGCCCATTCAACCGGCCGCCGAGAAGCCCTGGTATCTCGCGAAGACCCTTGAGATTCTTTCCCTGCATCTCTTCCGGCAACCGCAGGAGGAGCCTCGTTTTTTCTGCTCGATGGTGAAATCGAATGCCAATCGTTACGTACGTGAGGCTCTCACTCTCTTGGAGGGCCGGTTGGATCAGTCCCTTGATCTGCAAAAGCTTGCGCGGGATGTGGGCTGTGCTCCTCCTTATTTGAGTCGTTTGGTAAAACAGGAAACAGGGAAGACCCTACTCCTGCATCTGAGGGCTTTGCGGATTGAGAAGGCGGCCGAGATGCTTTCTACCAATCAACTGAATGTCACTGAAGTGGCGCTTGAGGTGGGCTATCAATCGCTCTCTCATTTCTCCAAGGCTTTTTCATTGGAGAAGGGCATGACTCCTTCACGTTTTTTAAAGCGCGATTCATAAAAGATCGTCAGAGAACCGCAAGGGAGCGCAAGTATCCCACGTGGGAGCAAGGCATTGTGATGCGGTCTCCAATCGTGCTTATGGCTTTTCCACAATCTCCCCCCGTTGCTCAATCTTGCCGCAGCTATTTCGACCTCGTTCTGTCATTCCCGCCGCGGGTGATCCGGAATCGTGTTCAGTATCGCCAAAGTCTTCTCCAGGTTCAAAAACTTACGACAGAAGATCGCGAGCCTGGTCTCGATGAGCTGGAGTATCTGGCGTTGCTGCAACTTTTGATCCGCAAGTTTGAGGGGCCAAAGCCTAAGACTGGTCCCGCCGCTCTCTTGAGTGATCTCCTCGATGAACACCGACTGAGGATCATCGACCTTTCCCAGATTCTGGGGAGATCGCTCCCTCTGTGTTCCATGATTCTGAATGGCCAGAGGCGTATAACGCGGGCCCATGCAGTGCGACTTGGACAATACTTTGGCAAAGGCCCCGAGCATTTTCTTGCCTGAAGTTCACCTTAATCGATCGCCTATTTATGACAAAGGGCCGCAAGTCGATCTTGATGATACCGGTTATCTTTTCACCGCACCAATCATGAAATCATTACTTGTTTCTCTCACCCTAGCTGTTCTCCCCCTTTCTGGACTTGCTGATTCTCAAACGTTCTCGCAAGACCGGGCTGCTATTTTAGCAATGGCTGGAGGCTTTGAGGTCGAGTTTCACTTTGCTGAGACGGTCGCTCTGGCCGCTGGTTACGAGCTCAAGAAGCCTTACTCGGCAAAGGCTTTCGAGTTGGTGAAGGTTGCTGAAGACCAAGGATCGTGCATCACGCTCCAGCATCTTCTCGTGGTGGATGATGAGGATGGACCGGCGGTCATTAAGCATTGGGCTCAGATCTGGAAGTATGAAGATCTCCTGATTCTGAACTACGAAGGAGGTAAGACTTGGGTACCGGTAAGGCATTCTCCGGAAGAGACCAAGGGGACTTGGACGCAGTTTGTTACCCAGACCGACGACAGTCCTCGATACAAAGCGCAGGGGAAGTGGTCTCATCTTGGTAATTCCTCCACTTGGA
>JBLIDI010000235.1:0-7300 GCA_047634075.1 Akkermansiaceae bacterium | reverse complement strand
TATATCCGGGGACGGACTTGCGTATCGTCTTCGAAATAACCCGGGATTGAGGGCCAAAAAACGCAATGCTGGAATAGGCCTATGTCAGGAGGTCTGAGTTTGTGATAAAACACTTGAGAGAGAATTCGTCACAGAGAGATCTGACTATGAAAGAACTGCTCGCGTCCTCAGATCCGATCTTAAGGCCTTGTTAAGATTGTGCTCGAAGCCAAGACGCTGGGGGTGGCGTCCGGTGAGAAGTCCGGCGCGCGATGGGGCGCAGACGTTGGCACAAACGTAGCCATCGGTGCCGCGAATACCGGCGGCGGTGAGCTTGTCGAGGACCGGCGTTTCGATTTGGAGGGAGCCGTAGCACCCGAGATCACCATACCCCATGTCATCCGCAAGGATCATGAGGATATTGGGCCGGGCAGCTTGGAGGGGGAGAGCGAAAAGGAGGCAAAGAAAAAGAGAACGCACGCCAAAGGATGGCGATTTTTGTGGGTGGTGACAATCTTAGAGGAAGCGTCTTATTTTTTCCGGAGATTGGAGAAAACCTCCCCTGTTGGTTTGTCGGGGAGAGTCGCTTGCCACTCGCGGAGCTTGGCCAGCAGGGCGGCTGCAGTTGGCTCGTTTTTTTTCTTTAAGTCGTGAGTCTCTATGACATCGCTGCTGATGTCATAGAGTTCGAGGTGAGTGAGATCGCGATTCGCGACGAGCTTCCATTGTTGGTGGACGACAGACCATGATACCCAGTGGTCGGGTTTTGTTTTCTGGGCGGGCCAGGCGGCTCCGATCTTCCAGAAAAGGGGCTTTTCGCGTTTGGGCATGGCTTGACCTTTGAGGACTTCGACGATGCTCATGCCATCGGCGGCGTATGCGGCGGAAAGCTTTGCGCCGGCGATTTCGCAGAAAGTGGGGAGGAGGTCGACCGCTGAAATGAGGGACGTTTTGTCGATTTCACCGGCTGGGATTTCCCCGGGCCAGCGGGCGATGAAGGGAACTCCGATGCCGCCTTCAAAGAGAGCTCCTTTGTAGCCTTTACGTCCTCCGGTGGTCCCTTTGGCTCCGCCAATTCCCCAACCGGCTCCGGTGGCGGTGTCGTAACTGAGGGCGGGTTCGGTGGAGCGGGAAGAGCGGGCGGGTCCGTTATCCGAGCTGAAGATGACGAGGGTCTTGTCGGTGATTTTGAGGCGGTCGAGGGTTGCCAAGAGTTCGCCAATGTGGTCGTCGGCGTGAGAGAGAACCGAGGCGTAGATTTGATCGGCGCGGTCGAGATCTCGGAAGCGCCATTCGTATTTGGGGATGGTGTGGAAGGGGGTGTGGGGCTCGTGAAGCCAGAGGTTGATGAAGAAGGGTTTTTTTTCCTTAGTGCTCTTTGTAATGAAAGCGGAGGCGCGTTTGGAGTCCTCGAACCAAGGCATCTGTTCGCCGGCGCAGTTAAAGGCTCCATAGTCGTCGAATCCGTAGGCCGCGGGGGTGGGGGAATCGGGGATCATGTCAGTGGCGAGGTGCCACTTGCCATAATGGGCGGTGCGGTATCCGGCGGATTGGAGGATACGGGAAAGAAGAGGCGCTTTGGGGTCAAGCCAATCGGGCATGCCGCGTTTGGCATTGCTGGGGACCCAGGCGAAGTGACCGTCGATCTTATAACGGGCGGGAAAACATCCGTTATAAGAACGCGGCGGTTTCTTTCCTGACCTCGCGGGCGTCTGCATGCGCACGATCGAGTCAAAGGAAGTCCTGATTTCGGGCCTGAGACCGGGAATCTCTGGGACTAGGAGGAATATCCCTTAATCATTTTCAAGAGTTCATCCTTGAGGGCGAGGCGCTTCACCTTGCGCTCGGAGGTGTATTTATCAGCCGGGGTTTCAAGGTTTTCCTCGATGCAATGAACCCCTTTATCGGTTTCGTGAGATTGGTAAAAGAGCTTTGCGAAATGGGCGTTGTGCATCTTGAGATGATGAATGGTTTTTTTGTGCTCGGGGAGTTCGCGGAGGAGTTCGTGTTTTCGGTGGGCATTTTAGGGTCTTGGGTTTCGTTGCTCGAAACCAAGCGAACCGGGAGACCGAGGGCCGCGCATCAATCTCGTTTGACTTGGCATGGACTGTCGCCGGGATTTGAAGTCACAAAAAAACGACGACATTTCAGTCGTCGTTCCAGTGTGATGGAGTTGGTTTCTCCGGTTATTCCTCTTCCCCGCCACCACTATCGGCCGTCTCCTTAATATCCTGCAGGGCTTCGATGAAGTCTCCGAGGATTTCGGCAGGGACCATGATGGTATCGCGGTTGCCACTGACATCCTCGGTGATTTTTACCACGCGCCCGCGTGCGTTCTCTTTGAGATCGAGAAAAAAGATTTTACGATCAGCGAGGATCTTCTCAGTATGTAGCACTTCCTGATTCATAGACATCTTGGAGCGAGATTTCACCTCTCATTGGCGAAAGTCAACGTGAAATTTAGTCAGAGAAACTGTGAAAACCCACAAAAGAGCCGCGAATTTTCTGGGGGGAGGTCGGGAGCAGGGTCGTTATGATCAAGAAAACGGGTGCAGGTAGCGAAGAATTCGTCCTTCGTTTTGACTCTCCGGATCTCGTGTTCAAACGCTTCATGAAACCCCTGAACGATGTAGACGAGGTATTTCTTCATCTTCTGAACGTGCTTGCTTTCAACAAATTCCGGGATTTCCTTCGCGGTCTCCTCAAAAAGGAGGCCGATGTATGCCATGACCATTTTGGCGGTCACGAGTGGGACGCTTTCTTCGGCGAAAGCGGCCCGTAATTGGTCGAAAATCCATGGATTGCGGATCGCTCCGCGGCCGATCATGAGTCCGGCCGCTCCGGTGGTTTTGAGATAGGTCAGTCCGGTTTGGCTATTGACGACATTGCCATTGGCGATGACCGGGCAAGGAAGGGACTTTACCGCTTGGGCCACGCGGTCCTCGTGCACCGGTGTCTGGTAACGTTCCTTCACGGTGCGTCCGTGGATCGTGAGGAGGTCAATGGCGTGCTTTGAAAAAACCTCCAGGAGGGTGTCAAATTCTTCCTCTGATTCAAAACCGAGCCGGGTCTTCACGGTGAAGGGAAGATCTCCGCAGGCCACGCGAAGGCGACCGAGAAGCAGGTCGACCTGTTCTGGTTTTCGAAGAAGGCCTCCCCCGGCATTTTTGCGATAAACAACGGGGGCGGGGCAGCCGAGATTGAGATCGATTCCGGCGATGGGGTGCTCCTTAAGGTCGGCGACGGTCCGCACCAATTCATCGACATCCTGACCGATCATCTGGGCGATGATGGGCCGTCCGGTGGGGTTCTCGGTAATGGAGCGGAGGAGGTACGGGTCGAGCCGCGAGTGAATGTGAACTCGGAAATACTCGGTGAGGTAAAGATCTGCTCCACCGAAGGCCGCCATTGTCCGGAGAAAGGGGAGGTCCGTGACGTCCTGCATGGGAGCCAGGAGGAGAGCGGGTCGCGAAGTGGGAAGCACAGGGAAAGTGGTTTAGAATGTCACCTGAGGCGCTGCTTTTTTTTGTGAGGCGAAGCTGAGGCTTCTTTTTCCGTAGCGATGCTGGCGGATGTCCACAATGAGCATATTACGTTCAGGTAGGATATGCCGCCAGGCCAAGGGTGGCATGTCGGAGATGAGGACGAGGGCCTGCTCGGGAGGGGTGGCCTCGATTTCGGCGATGACATCGTGAGCCTCAGTGTGATCAGAGCGGCTTGCGCGGGCCAGAAGCGTGAGCGCTTCACTCCATGATTCGGAGTGGAAAGTGGGGTAGGATTTCCACGAGAGGAAATCCGCGCGCAGGGTGGTCGGGATTCCGATGCCTCGAAGGTGGCGGAGCGTCCCGCAAACGAGCGAGAGGGAGCGCTCGAAGAGGTCGGTCCGAATGAGGGTATTGTCCGTGCCAAAGCTGTGGTAGATCACGACAGCCTGCCTCGGCCGGAGGCCGGGAGGATCGTATTCGCGGACTCGCGGACTCCGCCCTCTGGCGAGGGAGCGGATGGTGGCAGGCCAGTGGATTTGCTTGGCGCGATCACCGGGTTGATAGGGTCGGAGGCCTCTCGGTTCTCCCGGGGCATCGCCTACTTGATGGCCCTTGCCGTTCCAGGCATCATCGAAGTCACCAGTGGCAAAGAATTCCCTCGGGACAAGCGGCTTTGGGAAGACGAGGATCTCGTGTTCGACCGCCAATTTTCTCTGAAAGCGAAAGAGGCCGAGTGGAAAAGTGGACTTCAGGAGGCAAGGATGCTGCGAGATCGCACCCCGGGTTGGGATGGCGCCACGGAGCTTGCTGGTGGCTGACGACCGGGCCGCGGTCCAAGAGGAGTGGGTCTCGATCTTCACGGTTTTGGAGAGCAGAAGCTCGAGATCGGTGCTGCAGGCATCGAAGAGGCTGCGGCGATTGAGTTGGGTCATTCGGAGGTCGAACGCGGTATCGGCGAAGACTCGCCGGGGGGCGGTTAGCTGCACTTGAATTCCCCGGAGGTTCCATTTGCCGAACAAAAGGACGAGGATGGTGAGGAGGACTCCAGCCATCCCAAGCGCAATGAGCACGCCATCGATTCGCAGAAGTCCGATTACGGTCATGACAAGCGATACCCCGATGAAAAAAGCGCCTCGTGAAGTAGTCGTCACCCCACGAGTCTGAACAAATGCGGGACTTGGTCCAGTCTACATCGTGAGCAAGTTTGGGAGCTAAAGAATCGGGAGAAATTGAGGGGCGGAGTGAAACATATCTTTTTTAAGCAGAATCTTAGACAGGGGCTACAGTGTTGCGTATTTTGAAATTGACCTTATGAAACATTATTTACTGACTACTGTTATTGGGACCTTTGCGGGAGCGACTCTTTCCTCCGCTGCGATCGTCGAACTCTCCTCGGGAGTCACCTCTGTTGACTTGGACTTCGCAGCTCTCGAAAATGCTGCCGGACTTGTTTTGCAGGGAACTGATAATACCGTCCCTGCGGCTACCGGCTTTGCGGTTGGCTTCCCCGTCAATCCACGTAATGCTGCTGGCCTTCCAACCAACTTCACCTTCGATAGCCCTAACTTTAGTCCCTTTGCCGGGACAATCGAGCACACCGGAACAGTCAGTTTCGGTTTGGGCCAAGGGGGCGTGATTCTTGGGAATTTCACGATTGGCTTTGACGCGAGTCGGGTCGTGGGGGAAGCGAGCGGCTTCTTTGTCGCAAGCACGACTGGCGGCCTTGTCAGTGGCCTTGATGCCATCATCTTCGATATCTCCGGACCGGTTCCCGCTGCCAGCTCTTCGGGTCTTACGCTCACGGGGACAGAGGCCACCGGAGGAGCGGGGCTATTGCTTTCTCCGGAGCTCGCCGGAGTGCTCGGTAATGAGAATCTGGTAGGTGCCTTGGTCGGGAGTGCCCGTCTCGATGCTACCGCAATCCCGGAGCCTTCAGCAATCCTCCTTTCTCTCTTGGCGGTGCCCGCTCTGATGCGTCGTCGTCGATCTTAGAGAGTAGACTTCGACCGGAGTCTTCATTTCAACCCATCCCTTTTACGAAGGGGATGGGCTTTTTTATGGAGGGATGAATCGCCCGGGTCCGGGTCCTCTTGATTGGCTCGTGATCGTGAGCTACCTTCCTTTTCTAATGATGGGAATGATCGTGAAAAAGATCGGGTGGACTGCCTTGAGTGCGGGTCTCTGTGTTTTGGTTTTTGAGCCTTTTGCATGGTGGCCGCTGGCCTTGGTTGCTTGGCTTCCCTTCTTGTTTGTTTTGAAGACGGCCTCGCCTCGGGAGGGTTTTTACTTGGGGCTTTTCCATGGCCTCTTCCTTTTTGGGGGAACGCTTTCGTGGATGTGGAATATTTTCGGCAGGGCTTCGATCGCCTTGTGGGCCATTGTGGCCATTTTCACCGCGATGACAGCCTTGCTGATTGTGAGGTTACCGACAAAATCGAAGTGGCAGGGAACCGTTTTGGTAGCAGCGGTTTGGGCGGGAGTGGAATATTTTAGGGCGGAGGTTTTCACGCTGACCTTTCCTTGGATCACCCCCGGGACGGGTTTGCCTCCCAATTGGCTCACCCCGATTGTGGGAGTCTATGGGATCACTTTTTGTGTGGTCCTGGGCAATGCCCTTTTATTCACCCGATGGAAAGAGGGTCTTACGATCTTGCTTTTTCTGGGTCTTGCGGTGTTGACGTTTTCAGAGGCCCCGGACCCTGAAGACAAAATCAGGGTGGGCTTGGTTCAAGATGAGTCCGCCATCATCCGACAACTTAAGGAGGCTTCCGAACCGATTCTGGACAAGGTCGATGCCGTGGTTTGGCCGGAATACTCGCTGGGGAGGTTTGAGGAATCGACTTTGGAAGTCGGGCGGGGAATCGCGGCCCAAACCGGGCTTTTTGTGGCGAGCGGACTCGAGGAGATCGATGGAGAGGATCATAACACCGCCTTCGTGATTTCAGCTGCTGGAATCGAGGGCCGACACGTGAAGAACCACCCGGTCCACTTCTTTACCGATGGTGTCGCGGGAAAAGTCGCGGAGCCAGTGGCGACGCAACTTGGCAAAGTGGGAACGCCGGTGTGCTTCGATTGTGATCATCAGGATGTCATTCGGAAGATGACGGCGAAGGGCGCGGAGTTTTTCCTCATTCCAAGCCTCGATGCGATGGCATGGTCCGCCCGTCAGCACGAGCAACACGGGGCCTTATTCCAGCATCGCGCTGCTGAGAATGGCCGGTGGCTGGCGGTGGCCTCGAGTTCGGGGGTAACACAGATCATCGATCCACGAGGGCAAGTCAGGGCGAGGCTGCCGTTGATGGCTGAGGGGATTCTGGTCGGAGAGATTGGCCGGACAGATCAAAGAACGGTTTTTCAGAGGGGCGGATGGTTGCTCGGGCCAGCCATGATGGGGGTGACCGGGGTGGCAATCCTATGGCTGATAAGGCGGAAGTACTCAAAATCAGCCTGAAGCGGGTTCCAGACTTGCCAAGCTAGGTTGTCTGTCGAAGACTCCACTTGCTTTCAGCAATGAAAGGCCTCCGTGGCGGAATTGGTAGACGCTGTGGATTTAAAATCCATTGATCCTAGATCGTGCGGGTTCGATTCCCGCCGGAGGTATTAACTCCCCATAAGGGAGTTGCGGAAATTTCCGCAGTTCGTGAATCACTCAAAAAAGTAACGACTCAGGACCCTTGAGCGAGTGAGAGGCCGAGGGTGGTGGGCTGGACGATGAGTTCGCTCAAGGTTGTGAGCATGGCGCGGCTTTGTTTGCGGGCACTGGAGATGATGCTGCGGATGTCACAGAAGCCTTTGGCGTGCTCTTCACTTCGGAAGGTTCCGCTGATTTTCTCGCG
>JBLIDI010000234.1:0-7312 GCA_047634075.1 Akkermansiaceae bacterium | reverse complement strand
AGTCGTCTGAAGATCGACATTCAAGCTGGTGAGAACACGCGCAGCCATTCCTTCTCCTTCTCGAAGAAGTCCAAGGAGAATGTGCTCGGTCCCAACGTAGGAATGGTTGAGCTGCTTCGCTTCCTTATTTGCAAGGGCGAGCACCTTCTTAACTCGTGGCGTGTAGGGGATATTGGTGGAGGTTTTGGAATCAGGACCGGTCCCTACTTCCTTCTCTACTTCCATCCGAACTGATTCCAGATCAAGGCCCATACGCTGAAGCACGCTGACAGCGACGCCTTGGCCAAGCTTGATCAGTCCAAGCAGGACGTGCTCGGTTCCGATATAATTGTGATTGAAGCGGTCTGCTTCCTTTCGGGCCAGCGCCAGCACCTGCTGGGCGCGTGGGGTGAAGTTGTTCATGAGGTTCTTTCGTTGGGGGCTCGGTTAACTTTCTTTTGTTGAGACATCAATAGCAGGTGGCATCGACGAATGCAAATGCTCGCGGATCATTTGAGCCCGAATAATATCGCGGGCTTCCGGCTGAAGCTTCTTTCCGGCCCTCCACTGAAGGTGGGCCGGTTGGGTTTCCATAAAAAGGCGATCGCAAATCTCCACAATGGAAGACGGCATGAGACCTAGAAAGGCGCCGAGACGAAGCATCGAGAGATGGTTCAAGGCCTCCTTGGAAGTAATAATGTGGGCGTAGGTGAGATTTCCAGCGGCCCGACCGATTCGGTCCCTGACCATAACCGGATCGTCAGCCAATAATTTCGCACGCGCCTGGGTCTCGTAGCGAGCAACATCACCAATGACCTTGGTGAGACGGTCGAGAATCTCCTCCTCTGTTTCGCCCAGAGTCGATTGATTGGAAATTTGGTAAAGATTGCCGAGCGACTCGGTCCCCTCCCCGTAGAGGCCACGCACGGCAAGGCCGAGCTTGCTAATCCCCTTCAAAACCGGGCCAATTTGATCACTCAGAACCAATCCCGGGAGATGCAACATTGATGAGGCCCTCATGCCCGTTCCGAGGTTTGTGGGACAGGCCGTCAAATACCCCAATTTGGCATCGACCGCAAAATCGACGATTCCCTCGAGCCGTTGATCGATCGCGTGAGCCAATTTGTAGGCTTCCCTTAGCTGTAAACTTGGTCGTATCGCTTGAATTCGGAGGTGATCTTCCTCGTTGATCATGAGACTCAGGGTCTGCTTACGATTCACGACCGAGCCACTCCCTTCATTTCGAGCGGCCTGCTCGCGACTGATGAGGTGGCGCTCGACCAAAACCTGTTTTTGGAGTGGCTCAAGCTCCGATAATTCGTGCGAGAATCCGTCCTTCATTCCGGGAAGGGATTCGACTTTGCTTTGCAGTGATTCACGAACTGCCTGGCGCTCCTTCTTCCGTGCCCACCCCGGAAATGGTGATTGCGCTAAATTGCGGGCAAGGCGAACCCGACTGGTCAGGACCACCGATGTCTCGGCGTCGTGTCCCGTCATCCAATCGGCGGGGTGTTTCAAAAGGGTAGCAAAACGCATCATAACGAAGCCACCCCTTCCCCTTTATTTTCGAGGTCGCAAATGCGATCTCTAAGAGCTGCGGCCTCCTCGAATCGCTCCTCGGAAACCGCTCGTTCGAGATCTGCGGAAAGGCTTGTCAGTTTGGAGCGGATGGCTTGCTGCTTGACCAAACTTTCCGGGATATAGCCCTTGTGGCTGCTAGCTTTATGCATTGAAGGCAGCCGCTGGGTGACCTCCTGAGAGAAGGCCTCGTAACATTGCGGACAGCCCAGTCGCCCGACTTTTCGAAAATCCTCCAAGGTGAATCCACAAACACGGCAACCTTCCTGGGAAACTGCTGGAAACGGGCCGATGGGTTGGCTCGGTGGAGGCGAACCTCCCAGCAATTCTTCCGCCATCAAAAGACCCTCAGGGCTGGTGACGCCCTTCTCGTGAGCGCACGCTTCACAGAGTACAAACTTCTTGAGCTTACCGTCCGACACCTGAGTGTAGAACACGGTAGCTTTTTCCTGACACGAATCGCACTTCATCAACTAACGAAAGGTAGCCACTCGTGGTCTAATGGCTACCGAAAATTCTGCGATTTTGTGATCAATCGTCCTGCTCGCCCGGATCAAGTAAGTGAACGATGGTGACAGTCTTGGAACTTCCTGCGTTCAGACTCTCTCGAATCGAGCAAAACCAATCGAATGAGGCCCTTTCCTGACAATTACTCCTTTTAAACGAAGAATCAGTGGCCTTGTTTGGCTGCCGATCACTCCAAGGACTTGTGAAACCTCAGATCTCATCCTGATTGAAATTTACGAACCTCGAAAGTTCTTGGATCATTTCTTGCCGCCAGCCAGCCGCGCACTAGGATCGGCCCGAAATGAAAACAGCTCAATTTCTGAAGGAAATGTTCGGTCTCGAAGGGAAGACCGCCGTCATTATTGGTGGCACGGGAGAACTTTGTTCGCACATGGCACTTGGCTTGGCCCAAGCCGGGGCAGAAGTCGTGTTGGTAGGTCGGAACGAGGAGAAAGCAAACGAGCGACTCAAGGTCATCGAGGCCGCCGGTGGCAAGGGATACTTCGCTCAGGCTGACGCCGGCGACCGCCATTCGCTCAACGAACTCCTCAACTCAGTGGTCGAGCAATCAGGCCAAATCGACATTCTCGTTAACGGTGCCGGGATCAACTCCCCCACTCCTTTTGTTGAGATCACCGACGAAGAGGCTCTCGAGATTCTTAATATCAACCTCGTTGGGGTGATGCGAGCGTGCCAAGTCTTTGGGAACTATTTCCTCAGTCGTGACGTCCAGGCTTCCATCATCAATCTGGGCTCAATCTCCGGACTCAATCCCCTCTCTCGGGTCTTTACCTATTCAGCCTCCAAGGCTGCCGTTCACAATCTCACGCGCAACATCGCGCGCGAGTGGGCCGACCGTGATATTCGCGTGAATACGCTCGTCCCGGGCTTCTTCCCAGCCGAGCAGAACCGGAAGGTCCTTGACGAATCGCGAGTCGCGGAAATCCTCCGCCATACACCAGCTTCCCGCTTTGGAAATCCCCAGGAGTTGATCGGCGCAACCCTACTCCTGGCCTCTAATCGAGCAGGCGGTTTCATCACTGGAACGGAGATCGTAGTCGACGGCGGCTTTAACTCGATGACGATCTAGTCTTCAATCTGGATGATTGTTTCCCCTTCGATTTGATATCGGAGGGGATCCCGGGCCCGCGCTTCCAAATAGCGCGGGTTTTTTTTGACAGCCTCGACTTCAGCTTCAAGTTGCTTGCTTTCCATGCGCATTCGAAGTTCTTCACCTTCGACGTCAGCAAGCTCAGTCTCGATATTTCGCAAGATTTCATACTGCGGGAAGGCAGGAATGGCGACTGCGAGGCATGCCGCAAGAACGAAGAGCCAGAAAACGACCAGAGTCGGTTTTCCAAAAAAGCCACGAGAACCGGACTCGTCGCAAAACTCTGCAGAACGTTTGGTTTTAGCACGCAATCGATCTCCCATCTGAGGGGAGACTAACTCGAGATGATTAATTAGGAAGTCTAAACGAAAAAGCCACAGGAAATTCCTGCGGCTTTGAAACTTAAACTTGAGATCGGTGCTCGTTTAGCGACCGCCGTAGATTGCGCTCCCGCCCAGTGCTTCCTCAATGCGGAGAAGCTGATTGTATTTTGCAATCCGGTCGGAGCGGCTCATTGAACCGGTCTTGATCTGGCCTGCGTTAGTCGCGACGGCGAGGTGAGCAATGGTGCTGTCCTCGGTCTCGCCGGAGCGGTGAGAGATTACCGAATTATAACGGTGAGCCTTTCCGAGTTCGATGGCATCGAAGGTTTCGGTCAAGGTGCCGATTTGGTTGACCTTAATGAGAATGGAGTTTGCAACCCCGAGATCGATGCCCTTTTGGAGGAAATCAACATTGGTGACGAAAAGATCATCGCCGACAAGCTGAATCTTATCACCAATCTTATCGGTCAGGACCTTCCAACCGTCCCAGTCATTCTCATCACACCCATCTTCGATGGAGTCGATGGGATACTTCGCGCAAAGCTCGGCAAGGTAGGCCGCTTGCTCGTCGGATCCACGCTTGGCTCCATTCTCACCCTCGAATTTCGCGTAGTTGTAAACGCCATCTTCGAAAAACTCGGAAGCAGCACAATCGAGGGCAAAGGTGATGTCTTCACCAATCTTATAACCAGCCTTCTCGACTGCGAGACTGATGGTGTCTAGAGCATCCTCGGTCCCGTCGAAAGTTGGAGCGAATCCGCCTTCGTCGCCCACTGCGGTGGAGAGACCACGGTCATGAAGAACTTTTTTAAGACTGTGGAAAATTTCGGCACCCATCTGGATCGCTTTACTGAAGGTCTCCGCACCAACGGGGCGGATCATGAACTCCTGGAAAGCGATCGGAGCATCGGAGTGAGAACCACCGTTAATGATGTTCATCATCGGCACAGGGAGAACTTTGGCATTTGGTCCGCCTAGATACTTGTAAAGCGGGAGTCCGGAAGCTGAGGCCGCTGCGCGGGCAACCGCTAGAGATGTTCCAAGGAGAGCGTTCGCTCCGAGATTTTTCTTATTGGGAGTGCCATCGAGCGCAAGCATCGCTTGATCGATACCGGTCTGGTCAGTGGCGCAGCTTCCAAGGAGTGCCGGGGCAATCTTATCGTTGATATTGGCAACAGCCCCAAGAACCCCCTTACCCAGGAAGCGTTTTGCGTCGCCATCGCGGAGCTCCCAGGCTTCGTGCTCGCCGGTACTGGCTCCCGAAGGAACGGCAGCCCGCCCAAATGCCCCCCCGGAAAGGGTGACGTCAACTTCGACGGTAGGGTTTCCCCGTGAATCAATGATTTCACGGCCTTTGATGGACTGGATGGTGGTGTTTGACATGAATGTGTTTAAAAAAAGGGGTTCGGTGAGCAATTGGCTTAGATTGTCTGGATTGAGACGACGGTCACCGTGATGAGTTCCTCGGTCTCCATATCGCGAATCTTAGCGGTGTCGCCGACGGCCTTGCCCAACAGGATCTGCCCCATATCGGAAAGATAAGAAACGACGCCCTTGTCCGGATCTCCATCCCATGCGCCGAGCATCGACATGTTCAGTTCACCGCCACCTTCAATGGAAACAACCATTTTGGTTCCGAGGTTCACGGCTGAGGTATCGGCTCCTTTGAAGTCGGTTGGACGGGCGCGCTCGAGGTCGCGTTCGAGGTCGTTCTTGCGAGAGTTCAAAACGCCCTGCATCTGCTTGGCGGCATGATACTCGAAGTTCTCACGCAGGTCACCGTGCGCTCGGGCCGTCGAGATCTCCTTGACGTTCCCGGGGATTCGCTTGTTGACGAGTTCCTCGTATTCAGCCTTCCGCCTGTCGAGGCTTTCGTAGGAGACCAAGAGGGTGTCATCACCTTTTGACTTGCTCTCGCCTGAAACCATCTCCTGGGTCTCGGGAACCTTCTTGATGACGCGAGCCATCAGAGACTTACGATCGAGATCAGGGAAAGCGGGACTTGCGAGGAGTTTGCGCGCAAAGTTGCGAACGTCATTAAGCTCCATGCCATCGAGGAGATCCGCGATGAGTTCCTTATCATCGAGAAGGAAATTACCGAGGCGGCCGCTTCGGCGAGGTCCGTCGTCAAGAGAGTCTTGCTCAAGGACTGTTAAAATCACCGAACCCACCGAGCCGTCGAAGACTTCGACGGCGGCTTTCTTTCGCTCGCGACAAATCCAGGCAAGGGCATCTGGCCCGAGGGCGTGGCGGGAGAGAGCCACCTTGATGTGGCTGTTGAGTTCATGAGTTTTGTCCTGCTCACCGAGGAGCTTGGCGATTTCGGAAACGCCACGTGAGCTGATACGACCGAAAACCGAAAGGACCTTAGCGACCCAGTCGTCACCAAAGGCAGCGGGGAAAGCTTCTAGGATGCGCTTGAGGCGAGCGGCCGCGACTTGGTTGAGATCTTCGGAGAGATTGCCGTCGGCAACTTGGAGAACTTCGGCGAGTTTCGGAGCATCCCCGGAGATTGACTCCTCCTGTTTCGTTTCTTCGGCGATTTCATTTCGGAGCGCGATCAATTCCAAAGATTGGGCGGGTGCGAGCTTCATCAGCTTCAGGGCGGCATCATTCACAATCTCAAAAGCGCGAGCCAAGAGACCCTCGGTAGCGGCCACGAGTGGAGCTTCGCGCTGGATCGCTTCGAATGCTTTGACGCGCCCTTTGGGAGTGCGCGCTTGATCAAGGTCATCGACCAGCGCCTCGCCCGGACCGGTGGATTCATCACGAAGAACGAGCGGGTCAGTGCGCTTGGTGGGAACAGAAACTCGTTTGCTCTCACGAAGTGCTTTTTTAGTTTTTTCCCACCACTTCTTGTATCCCGGTTCGGCGACGACACTTCCGCAGAGTTCGGCATCAAGTTGGTCCATTGTCATGTTTCCGCCGCGGCTTTGAACGGTCCGTGCTACGAGTTCGACAGGGTCCTTTTCGGCCAATTCCTTGAGTTCATCAAGTTGGCTTACTTTTTGGGCCCGGAGATCACCGGCCTCAACTGGCTCAGTCTTTTCGAGGGCAAGCTTTAAGCCCATGACCTTCCCCTTTTCGACCTCAAAATCAATAGTGACTTTCCCGTTGAAAAGATCCCAAGCGGTGACCACTCCGCCCCCATAATTTTTGTGGATCCGGAAAGATCCGGGCGCAATTTTTGAGAGTCTTTCACCAACGGCCTCGGTAATTCGGCCCGCTTCCACCAACTTCGCGACATCAGGATGCATGTCGCGAGACTGCTAGGGGGCAAGCGCAATAGCAAGGACGGAAGCAAAAAACGTGAATACTAGCGGTGATACACGTCCCGTCAATGTCATTCCGTGGGGGATTTTGGATCGGGCACGTATCTTACCCTTTGCTTTATGGGTGCTCCCGGAGGATTACCGCTCCCATGCAGGGTGTGTTTCAGGATCATAAATGGCCCATGCCATTTTGCCGGGACCTTGTCATTGAGATCCTGATCGCCGACAAGTGAGGATAACACGACTGCGCCACCCTCTTTGATCGTAAAACGCCATTTCTCCCCTTCATTCTCAAGACTCAACTCCTTTGTGTTGAGGGTGATTTTCGCGATTTGCTCGCGTTTCGCAAGAATGCGCGAACATGAGGGGCGTTCCGGGACCATACTGGCTGGGATAATATTTCGCCGAGGCCTCATCTCTAGAATGAGACTCAGCTTTTGGAGCTTACCATCTCGGAAATACGCAACTTCAACTTCGTCGCCGGGCGATTTTCCGCGAAGGAGCACCACCATTTGGCTCTTGTTGATGAGAATTTGGCCATC
>JBLIDI010000233.1:0-7317 GCA_047634075.1 Akkermansiaceae bacterium | reverse complement strand
ATGGGCGAAGGTGGTGACTGGGAGACCGACTCCTTTGCGGGAGAGAAGCTGGAGCGAGCGTAGTTTGTCGCGGGAGCGTGAGATGGCGACCGACTCATTGACGGAATAAGTGTTCATCATTTCAAACTGCCGGACCACGGCGGTTCCGAAAAAGGTTTGTGAGGCTCCGATGCGGGGGATGATGGCATCGTAATCATTGAGTTCCTGATCACCGATGAAAATGGAGGGCTTTTTTGAAGTGATGTTCATATAGCAACGAGGGTAGTCGATGACATCGATTTCGTGTCCACGTTCGGTGGCAACTTCCACCAAACGGCGGGTCGAATAGAGATTCTTGTTACGTGAGAGGACGGCAATTTTCATGGTGTATTTTATTAGTGATTCAGGTGATATTTAAAAGTCTTTTTCTTCAATGGGGTCGGTGGAGGGTTGTCCTCCCTTGCGCCGTGCGAGACGCTCGAGCGGGGATTCCTTCCACATGAGGAGGCCACGGGGGAAGCGTCCGAATCCAGTGGGCCTATCGTGTGTTTCGTCGTCAATTTCGAGGATCGCTTTGCGCTAGGCATCGCTGTCTTCGATTCGCTGCTGGATGGCCGGCATCTTGGCTTCAAAGGCTTCGCAAAGTTCCGAGAAATCCTGAAGTTCAATTTGATATTAGGAGATATTCAAGTTTGCCGCGGAGAAGGTCACGTGGGATTTCGATGTCATCTCGCACGGCATCCAGCTGGGTGATGGATGAGGGCTGAATGACTTTTTCCAAGGCATCGAGATCGCAGGTGAGCTTCGTGCCGAGGTCCTTAGTTTTTGGTCGAGTTTCGAAAGATCGTCATCCAGGACTTCGGGGTGGTCATGGAGAAGGAGTGAGAGTCGGCTCTTCATGGGCGAATGTTTTTTGGCTTCTTACCCGCAAGATAAGACTTGGCGCAGTCGATCAAGATCCGGTCGCTCATTCCGGTGCGACCGAGGAGCATGCGAAATTTCATATTTTCGCGGTTGGAGAGACTGAGTTCAATCTCCCACTTTTCTTTTCCAACCTGCAGGGTTGTCTTGATGAAGGGGCGTCTTTCTTCATGGCCACCGGAGTCACGAACAACCCGGTAATCGACCACGGGAGCTTCGGCGTGGCTTTCAACTTCATCATGTCGCTTAATCGGGTGGACCGTGAAGCGCACCCAGTCCTGATCGTCTTTCTGGAAGATCTCGTATTCAGCGGTATGGAGGCAGGAGGTCCTGGCACCGCTGTCGATCTTCGCTTTGATAGAGGGAATGGGTAGGTCAGGCAGGGCCAGCCATTCACGCCACCCGACGAGGATGTGTTGAGATGTTCCTGTCATCGAGGCCTTCAGTTCGTTTGACATGTCTTTACGTTAAGGGTGATTAGAGTTGGGGGAAAGTGAATCGTTTTCTGCGATTGATCCTTTCCAAATGAAGCGGCCGCAAGGGAAGTCGGCAAGATCGTGTTTGATCTGGAGTGAAGGGAGCGCGCACGAATCATGCCGTCTATTTCGGTGGCCGAAATTTCCGAGAGCTCTTCGGCCTTTTTGAGGGACTCGATGACATCGTTCATGGGAGCCATTCATCGCTGGGAGCGTGCCATTTCACGAAAAGACCGGGAAATGCCCGAAGGTCGGTGGGTGCAGAGCTTTTCCCCGAATCTCGTAAATCCCAGAAAAGAGAGACGAGTGTCTCGACTGTTTACACTTTGGATAGTGATTTGGCTGATTGATGTGCAGATGAGAGCCGTTGATCATCCGCTGCCCAAAGCGGATTCATCTCCGGAAGAAGATGTGGACAGGTTTTGCGGGTTCTCAATGAAGGTTGGAGGTGAGGGGAAACGGCTTGGCACGCGGACCGCTCAAAAAAGGGGATGCCTTCTTTCATGCTATGAAACTTTCTTCCTTAGCGCTTGTCTCCAAGTCAACGGTCGTACTTTTGATCGATGATGAGGGCATTCGGGCAGCCATCCACGATGTTCTCCGGTTGAAAGGCTACGATATTATTGACGAATTGAGTCTGGTTCGGTCGATGGAGATCCTCAGAGAAGGACAGGCCCAGTGTGCCATCATCGATCAAGGTCACCCTCAATTGAAGATGCCGGCTGAGATCATTCCGCTGATGTGCGCGGCGGTGCCCGCAGTGAGTTTTGTGTTACTTGTTGGCGAGGAGAGGCTGGGTGAGGCGGTTACCGATCTCCCCGGGGTGACGGTTCTGACCAAGCCCTTCGATGTCATGAAGCTTCTGGAGGTTCTTCCCCCCGTTGAGGTTTGATACCACTCCGCGTGCCGAAAGAGAAAGAGCATCCCGCCTGGAAAGTTTGGAGGGTATTACAAGCATGATCGGCGAGCGGCCTCATCCGCCTTGTCGGTTTCGATCCGACGGCTTGCTCCTAATGACCCAAGGAAGGATCTCGCCTGAGTGCCCTCCCTCTGATTTTCAATCACGCGATGAGAGCAACCGCAGCGACCAACGCGCTTTCCCATGAAGCGGACATTGCCAAAGTTCAAGAGTGGTTGGGTCAAAAAAACAAAAAATAGAAAAAATACGCCTAGCATACCTAAAAGTTCTCTCTGCCACCTCCCTCACAAACTTCCTTCTCCCATAAATCCTGCGGGTGACCTAACGCCTTACTCATCTGCCGCTTCGCCCGACGACTCCCCGCGCACGCCTCCCCATATCCGCTCCCCTCGTAATCCAGCGGATCAGCCACGATCCCCGACCGCACCGGATTCAAATCAATGTAAGCCGCCATCGTCGCTAAAGCATCTTCCCCATCCACAAGCACACTCTTGAACCGATCCATCCACAAAGGCCCCCTCCTCCCCCTCGAACCGCTGCAGCCACTTCTTCCGATTCGGAACCTTCGCCAGAATATGGAAGTGATTAGCCATCACCACATAAGTCAGCACCTCCACCCCCCAATAACGCGGAAACCCGCCACATCATCCGCCGAAAAGCCTCCTTCTCAGTCGCTCCAAAGAGAAATTCCCCATTCACGGTCCGCGACATCAAATGGGAGCAGCTCGCCCGATCATCAAAAGTAATCCGCCGCCGCGAATTCGCCCCTTCGCCCGCCAAATCGAACCAATCCTGCGCGGCGTCTTCACCTCCGCCAACTCCAAAGGCGACCAAACCCGCCCCACCTCAGATCCCTCACCTTCAGTCATTTGCGACTTCACCTCTCCACCCTAGCCAGCCCCAAAGCCCTGTCCACCTCAAAACCAGCCTGGCATGTTTTATTTGTCGTGCGCTACTTGCCGGCGGCGTCGAAGTTTTCGAGGGCGAGATGGTATCATGTGAACCGATCGTCGCTCCGATTTCAGGTGATTGGGTGGGTGCAGGTAGCGATTAAGACCGTCTCTTAGCGGAAGAGTTTGAGGTAGGGTTCGAAGATGAAGAGTTTGCCGCGTTTGGCTCCGGTGATTTCTATTGGGAGGCCGGCATTGACGAAGCGTTCGATGAGTTTGTAAGCGGTGGGTTGGGAGACTGCGGCTGCTTTGGCGACTTGCAGGGCATCAACGCAAAGGTGGGTGAAGAGGTATTGGAAGAGGGTGAAGCCAGAATTGGCCTGTTCACCCTGGGCTTTACTGAGCGGAAACCGCCTTGATTGTCTCTATACTTTGGGTAAGCTTCGAGGAGTGATATCAGAATTCCAAGAGCCTGTCAGGAAGCAGGTCGGCGGGCGGCTTTCGAGCCTGTCCACTCTCGATCGGTTGGAAGGACTGAGGAAGAATGCCGCCTTTCTGAGAGGAAAACCAACTCCCCTACCCTATGACGATGGAAGCCACGTTCGAAAAGTTGCTGGTGCGTCTCGCCCGCGCTGAGGTTCGCTTCGTCGTTGTTGGCGGAATCGCAGTCAGTTTACAGGGCTATGTGCGACTGACCGAAGACGTGGATATCCTCCTCGATTGTGAAGAAGGGAACGTGGTCCGTTTTTTGGAATCATTGGCGGATTATGGCGAGGGATTTGCGAGAGAATTTAACCTCGAAGATTTCGCTCCCGAAGAAGGGGCTCTGCGTTTAATCGAGGAAAGCGAGGGCTGCCAGTTGGATATTTTCACCGTGATGTCGGGGAAGAGTTATGCCGATTTGGCTGAAGACGCCGAAATTTTTAAGGTGCAAGGTTTTGAGGTTCTTTATGCTTCCAAGAAGAGCCTCATTGAGCTGAAAAGTAATACTGTGAGGGAGAAGGATCAGTTGGATGTCCAGGCCTTGAAGAGGCTGGAAGAGGATCAAGGAGCTTTTGACTGATTACGGAGGGAGGAATGGTGAATTCCAGATGTGGTCGGAGCATTAGATCGCCCCTTCAGTGCTCATGTCATCTGAGGGCAGGGAACCCCGGGTGGCGCTTCCTCCTGCGCCAAGGCAACGGCGGATAAGACGGCGGACAAGTGGGCCGACACTCTCGCCGAGCTCAAGACGATTTGCCACTGTGGCTCCAAGGCCACCATGAATCTCCGCACCGATGAGAAGGGGAACGCGATCAAAGAAGGATCTCAAGTCGAGATCGGCGGCAACGAGCGCTATGTCGCGATGTGTCGAAAGCATTTCCGCGAAGCAATGCGGTAAATGGTTCCTCCCAATTGATGAAGCCGGTGGCTTCATCGGCAGAGGCGCGGGCACTGAGGAGGAGGAGGAGAAGGGGGCAGGCGCTCGGGCTACGCGGGGAATGTCCCCATCGGAGGCCCCTTTCCCCGGACCACCCGAGAAGGTTCTCAAGCAAGCGTGAGTCGAGCAGACGGTGAAAGGGTAGAGAAAACAGCCAAAAATTGGGAATTACTCAGGCATTACCGTGAATCAGCGTCTCTCAGATCTGTGATTCACGATAATGGTTGTATTTACCGTAAATTCAGGCTGTATTCCTGATATGGGCAATGTCTCACAAATTTTTAGCCATCTTCACGACCTGCAGAGGCGCTACCATGAGGCGAAATTGGGGAAAGAGTCCTTACTCGCCTTGATTTACGAAACAGAAGTCGCTGAACAGGTCTACAACTCCAATGCCATCGAGAACAGCACCCTCTCACTGTCAGAAACCGAGAAGGTCCTTCGGAAAATCAATCTTGATCGCTTCATCACCGAGCGAGAACTCTTTGAAGCGAAGAATTTAGCCCGTGTCGTGGAATACATCGACAAAAAGGCCAAAGAAAAAGAACTCTCAATCGATGTCATTCTCCTACTTCATAAAATGCTCATCAGTAATATTCGTGACGATATTGCGGGAAGACTGCGGAATTTAGGCGAATGGGTGAAAGTCGGGAGCCATCTTACGGCCGATCCCACTCAGCTCGAAAAATTACTGCACGGGATGCTGGTCACTTACCAAACGAGTGGGCAGGAACACGTTATTAAGCGCATCGCCCGCCTCCATCTCACCTTCGAGCACATCCATCCCTTCGTCGATGGAAATGGTCGTATTGGGCGTGTGCTCAACAACTACCTTCTCATCCGTGAAGGCCATGTTCCGATTAACATTAAATTCATTGATCGTAGCCTCTACTACGATGCTTTTGAGGCATTCGATCAGAACGACACCACCAAGATCATGGAGCAGATCGTTGGCAAGGCCCTCAGCAATTCCTATCATAAAAGGTTAGCCTACCTGGAGGGGAAGACGATTCTGCCTTTGGCCGAATATGCGAAGAGAGAAAAACTCTCGCTCCCAAATCTCACCAACAAAGCCAATCGTCAGACGATTGAAGCATTTTGGGAGCGTGGCATGTGGAAAATCGGCTGCTGAACTGTGCTCTATTGAAGGCCCCCTAGGATGATCCCCAGTCTTCCCACGCGAGTCCTTCGATCCGCGCGAAAGCGCGATGATTGAGGGTGGCGACGGTGAGGCCATGGGTGGAGGCGGTCGCTGCGATGAGGAGGTCGAGGTCTCCGACCTTTTGCCCAATCTTCTTCTGGCGTGCCTTCATCTCGGAGAAACGTTGCCAAACATTCGCGCCAGTTTCCAAGATTTCGAGACGGTCTTCCAGCAATTCGCGGTAGCCGCTCCAGAGGCGTTCACTTCCGATCGAGAGCAGGCCCCACTCGACTTCGGCTGTGACAACGATGCTGGTAAGGCAGGATCGATCACCGACTTTTTTCCAGCGCTCAAGAGCAGATTGATCGGGGGACTTTTTCAAGGGTTGTGAAAAGACCGAGGTATCAAGAAGCCATTTCATGAGGATTCATCAAGCGGGTTGTCGGTTGAGGAACTCCGCTCTTCCCAGACATCGGGAAAGTCACCGTCATCAGCCCCAGCATCCGCCTGCCAACGAGCGGTCGCTGCCAGAATGTCCTCTCGCTCGCTTTGGCTTTCCGCTGGGACGGGTGAGATCACGACAAGGGGCTTCCCGCGCCTTGAGATCGTCACGGGAGTTCCGGTGGCGACGATTTCATCGCAGATCCCCGGGAAATGGGTCTTCGCTTCGAAAATTCCAACTGACTTCATCACCTGAATCAACCATCTAGATGGTTGGTTGTCAAGGTCGGGGGATGAGTGCGATGGGAAAGAGGTCCCTGGATTGCGAGTTTCGTCCCAAATTTTAAGACTCAATGGGCCTTGCACCAGCAGAACCTACCGTGATTGGGGGCTTTTCTCTTTAATGATGCTCGGCATATTTTTTCTCAAAATCCGTCAATTCTGCGTCGGGTGAAGCATCCTCGAAGCGGAGAAACTCTCGTGTTTACGGGGATCATAGAGGGGTTTTCTAAAACATGCCTGGCATGTTTTTTGCACCTGGTGAGCGCAATTCCGTTTTGTCTTCTCGGAGCTTTCCAGTTTCTCCCCAGCTTTAGGAGGAGGTATCCCAAATGGCACGGACGAGCAGGTCGAGTGCTAGTGGTTGCAGGAATTTTTTCCGGGGTCTCGGGCTTATGGATGACTCACTTCTACTCCTTTCCCAATGATCTCCAAGGCGATCTGCTCTACATCGTTCGTCTCCTTGTCGGACTCGCGATAGTTTCCTTCATTCTGCTGGGATTATATGCCGTTCTCAAGAAACGATTTGCCCAACACGGGGCCTCGATAGGGCGTTTGGCTGGCGTCCGAAGAACCTTGTAGGCAAGGGAACGGTGTCTAACAGATCACAGAGACTTTTCTCTTACCTACGGGGAAACTTCACAGCCAACCAAACGCCCTGGGGGCCTCGATGATTCGCGCCTATGCCCTGGGGCAAGGGGCGGGAACACAGGTCCTGGTCTCGATTCCCTGGTTGGTAACGGTTGGGGAGCCCAGTGGATTCACGCGCGATGTCTTAATGACACTCGCCTGGGTCATCAACGTGTTCGTTGCCGAATGGATCATTAGGAGACGTAGGTCGAAAAAGATGC
>JBLIDI010000232.1:0-7359 GCA_047634075.1 Akkermansiaceae bacterium | reverse complement strand
TTCCGGCAGGGCGGGATTGGCACGATCAGGTTCTTCTGGAAATAGAGCGGAGTGATCAGGCCGGGATCTGCACCCGTTCGGCACGGAATCGCTCCGGGGTCGTCGGTGTCTCAAAGATGACCGTGATTGCGAACGGGACTACCTATGAATTTTGGCAGACCAGCTGGTCGCCAAAATTCGGGTGCCGGAGGGAGATTCGTCAAGTTTTCCATCAGGCGATACGGAGAGCGAGAGACCTTACGTCTCGCGGTGGTCGCGCGCGAGCAAGCGATCGGGAATTCCGAGCCGATGAGATTCTCCGATCAAGAACCTTGCCAGAAGGTTGAAGAGTTGTTTGTCTCTCACCACTCTATGACCAGTAATTCTGAAGTAATTTGCCGCCCCACCAAATGGTTTATTTGGCGTGCTGTCCTGATGCTGACAATGTTCGGCGGTTTTGGAGCCTATTTTCTTTACGATTGGAAAGTTGGTTATCCCGAAAAAAATTACGTCATTGCCAACTATTCAGCCTTTAATGAGGCGGGAAAGGCATGGACCGTTGATGAAAATCGCGCGACTCCCGAGGCGTGGAATGCCTTTGTTGAAAAGCAGACCATTCCTTTCGAAGACGATCGTTCAATGTATCCCGCCGATACGGACTTTGAAGAAAAGTGGCCTGAGATCCTCCAGAAGATGGCTAATCACAAGAGCGACGACCTATGGACCGAATATAGCGGGGAGAAGGGCTGGCCTCAAAAAATCGATCCAAGCGAGGATGTCAAAAAATCGACACAGATCAAAGAACAGTTGGTTGCCGCTGGTATTTGCTCCGCTCTCACCGCGATCACACTTTTCTTCCTCATTCGGACCAAATCGAGGGTCATGAAGGCGGACGGGCAGGGGTACTACCCTCCGGGAGGTGAGCTGATTCCATTTGCAAAGATGAAGACCCTTGATAAGCGCAAGTGGGAAACAAAAGGCCTCGCAACTTTAATCTATTTCGACGGTGAAGAGGAGAAAAAGGTGAAGATTGACGGGATGATTTATGGCCAATTTAAAGAAGAGGAGGGCGCGCCGGCAGAGGCTCTTTTTCAGAAGGTTTTGGAAAATTTTGAGGGTGAACTCATCGAGTTGGTGGCTGAGGAGGAGGAGGACCCGGACGAGAGTGACGAAGCCAAAGAATCGGAGGGCGGGGCCCCAGGATCAGATTCAGAGAGAAACGAGTGAATTTTTGGAGTTGCCAACGACGACGACTCCCAGTAATCCCAGAGGCCATGGCAGTTAATATCCAAGAAAAAGTCACCGAAATCATCGTGGAACAGCTCGGCGTGAGTGCCGACCAGGTCAAGCCCGAGTCTAAAATGATCGAAGATCTTGGTGCTGATTCCCTTGATGCAGTTGAACTCGTGATGGCTGTCGAAGAGGAATTCGGTATCGAAGTCCCTGACGACGAGGCCGAGAAACTTATCTGCGTTGGCGACATCATTGCCCACGTTGAGAAGGCTCAAGACTGATTTCTGACTGACCCTGACTTCAGTCACCTTTACAAATGGCAGGTTCCCGAGGGGATCCTGCCATTTTCATTGGCCAGTCAGGGAATCTTAGGCGATAGTTCCGCGAGAAGATGCTTACCCCCGATAACTTTCAATATGCCATGGAGACCACTCGTCTCATCCATGAGCCTGATCGGCGTATCGAGACATTTGGAGCAACCCGGTTTGAGTTTGAAATTTTAAGCGAGCCCATGGACAGCGTGGGCAAGGTCTGTATCCGGCGTGGTGAAGTGGAGGCGCAGAAGCCGCAGCTCATAAAGCCCGATGGCTTTAATGAGATCGAGCTTGAGGGATTTGACTCCAAGGTTTTGCGAGTGATCGAGCATTTCAAGGAGCAGGGGATTGATCTGAGCTTTTTACAATATGGTTTCCAATTCAAGCGTTCCGAAGTCTCTACCGAGATCATTCATGATCGGATTGAGAATGTTTGTGACAAAGCGCTGGAAGCGGTGAGAGTTTCCGGGAATCCTTCTCTCGCGATTATCCAGAGCGTTGATGACGCTTGGGAAGTGGGAATCATGAAGCTGACTCTGGATATGATCATGAAATCCCAGGAGATCAATCGCTTCGACTTCAAACGTCGGGGTCTGCTCTAGTCTGTGCTTTTGTATGAAGGGGGTTGTTACCATCATAAAAATCTGTGCGGTCTTCTTCGTTTTGGGGATTCTGGGAGCGCTCGCTTACTTTCTTCAAAGGTTTGAGGAGGACTTTAGTGATCCGACAAAAGGCGCTGAAAAAGATCTGGAAAAAATCATCGAGGATAACGATCAAATTAACTTCGAGCCCGGCCAGTATGAATTTAATCAGGCCCTAGAGCTGATTGCGCTCGATGAAATCGAAGAGGCGCGCGAGAAGCTTAATCTCATCGAGAATCTTTTTCCTGATTCAAATCATGCTCCGGAGGCCCGGCGAATCCTCGGCGAGATCAATCTCGATGAGATTCTCTCCGTCGAGAACATGGCGAATAAGAAAATTCACCGGGTATCGCCTGGTCAAGGATATCTCAGGATAGCGACCCAAAACGAGACCACTCTCGATAGCATCATGTTCCTGAACGGCCTGACTGAATTTGGAAATCTTCACACGGGCGACGAGCTGGTCGTAATGCCTCTGGACTTCAAATTGGTCATTAATTTACCCAAGAATAGGGTCGAGCTCTTCCATCGGGATCAGGAAAAAAAGGAGCACGTCTTCGCCAAGGATTACCCGATCCTAAGGGCCGAGGTCGGGCGACTGCGCTCGGGCGCCCATCAGACGGGGATTTCGGACAAGTTTGGAGAGGTCGATGGCAGTGCTTACTCTCCGACCCATAAAAGTTATCGCCTTGCCACTAAAGTGCTCGGGTTGAAGGTCGGGGGGACCTATCTTCTGCTTCGCCCGGAGCCACTTCCGAATCATCCGGATCCCGGGGCTGGAGTCTTTTTGGCTCCTTCTGATATGGAAGAGCTTTCGATGTTGATCCGGGTTGGAAATGAAGTGGAAGTCAAATCAGCCGAATGATAAAGTCACCCTGTTACCGAAATTATGGAATTGCTTGAATTTGAGAAGCCAATCGTTGAATTGGAGAAGGAACTCGATCTCCTCAGGAATAAAGCGCGCTCGCAGGATATTGATCTTACGGCGGAAATCTCCGCGATTGAGGGGAAACTCGTGGAAACCCGACGTTATATATACGAGAATCTGACCCCTTGGCAGCGTGTTCAAATCGCCCGCCACACCAAGCGTCCGTATATGTTGGATTATATCGCGAGGTCTTTCACTGACTTCACCGAGCTTCATGGCGATCGCATCATTGGCGATGATGCCGCGATGCCAGGTGGGTTTGCGACAATTGACGGTCAGCGATGTGTTGTCATTGGGCACCAAAAAGGCCGCGATTTGAAGGAAAACCTGAAACGAAACTTTGGGAGCGCTCACCCGGAAGGATATCGCAAAAGCCTACGCTTGATGGAGATGGCCAATAAATTTTCCCTGCCCATTGTGGCGCTCATCGACACTCCTGGGGCCTTTCCCGGGATTGGAGCGGAAGAGAGGAATATCGCCGAGGCGATTGCCCGCAATCTTCGCGAAATGATGGTTCTTAATGTTCCGATTGTCGTGGTTGTTCTGGGGGAAGGTGGCTCCGGCGGGGCCCTCGGGATCGGAGTGGCCGACAAGGTCCTCATGATGGAAAATGCCTATTATTCGGTGATTAGTCCCGAGGGATGTGCGGCCATTCTTTGGAAGCATCGCAAGCACGCTCCGGAAGCTGCTGATGCCATGAAAATTGCCGCGCCCGATCTGGCTAAGCTTGGCCTCATTGACGGTGTGATTCCCGAGGTCCCCGGAGGTGCCCACCATGATCCCGATGCGGCCGCTGATGCGCTCCGTGATGAGGTTTCGAAGCAACTCAAGGAACTACTCAAGCTTTCTCCGGAGGACCTCAAGGCGCAGCGCTACGCAAAATTCCGCAGCTTCGGCGAGTGGGAGCAGGGTTAAGCCAAGGGTCTGGTTTTGGAAGACTCCCTGTAGCGTTCTGGAATGAGCTGAAAGACCCTTTCCCTCGCTTTCCCGACGAGATGGGGTGCTCTTGGCGGTAAGATGGCTTGTCTTGGCGCGATCTTGAAATCGGGGCGTTTTTGGAGGGTGAAGCGCTTTACTGGATGGCAACCTTCAAGGCCGCGTTCACGAGAGTATCGCTGTCGGGAAAGATGGTGCGGAGGTCGAGGAAGAGGGCGTCGTCGGTGGTGTAGCCAACGATGGCGGGATCTCCAAGGCGGAGCTTCTTGGCGAGCTTGGGGACAGATTGGTTTTGGGGAGCCAACTTGATGGCGATGGAAGGGAATTCGCTGCGGGGCATGGTGCCGCCGCCGGGGCGGGCGAGGGTGTCCTCGATGGTGATCGCGGTGTTTTCCTGCGGAAGTCCTTCAATGATCTTTTCGGCGCGGGCTTTGAGTTCCTCGACTTCAGTGCGGAGGAAGGTGAGGACGGGGACGTCGCTCTTGGTAGGGTCGGCCTTGGTTTCGAGGTATTGGTCGATCGATTCCTGCAAAGTGGTGAGAATGAGCTTATCGCAGCGGACCGCTCGGAAGAAGGGCTCCTTTTTAATTTCGGCGATGAGATCAGCGCGGCCACCGATGATGCCGGATTGCGGACCGCCGAGGAGCTTGTCACCGGAGAAGATGACGAGGTCGATCCCACGGCGCAGGCATTCCTGAGGGGTTGGCTCGTGTTCGATGGGTGCGAGTTCGTCGGTGTTCATCATGGCACCGGAGCCGAGGTCTTCGACGAGCGGTAGACCGTGATCGTGGGCCAGCTTAGCGATCTCGGTAATCTCGGGTTCTCCGATGAAGCCACCGATGTAGAAGTTGGAACGGTGGACTTTGAGAATGAGGGCGGTCTGTGGCGTGATCGCCTTCTCGTAGTCGTAAAGGTGGGTTTTGTTGGTGGCTCCGACTTCGACGAGTTTGGCTCCGGAGGTTTCAAGGATCTCGGGGATGCGGAATCCGCCGCCGATTTCGACGAGTTCGGAGCGGGAAACAATGACCTCGTTTTTACCTTCGGCAACGAGGGTCCGCAGGGTGAGGACGAGGGCGGCGGCGCAGTTGTTGACGGCGGTTGCGGCTTGCGTTTCGAGAAGGCAGGCGAGGGCGGTTTCCAAATAGCCCGCGCGTTTGCCACGAGTGCCCGAGGAGAGGTCGAATTCGAGATTTGAATAGCCGGTGGCGATCTTCTGCAAGGCTCCGGCAGCACGGGGGCCGAGGGGCGAGCGGCCAAGGTTGGTGTGGATGAGGACACCGGTGGCATTAATGACTGGTTGCAGGCGGGAGCTCGTAAACTCGTGAAGGCCTCGGCGTGTCGCTTTCTCGATTTCCTCACGGGTGTGCTCTTCTTCGGCGAGCAAGAGCGTCCGGAAGCGATCGATCTCGCGTCGCACGAAGAGGTTCACGAGGGGTCGGGGAAGTCCCACTTCTGGAGCGAGGGCGGCGGCGAGTTTTTCGACAGAAGGGAGGACGGCAAGCTTGCTCATGGTGGTAATGGGAACATGGAGCAGGATTGCGCCCGCGTAAAGTGGCAGTATGAGCCTAACCGATCCAGCGGATGCCTCCGTCTTCGAAGACGATCTTGCGTTTTTTGAATAATGCTCCGGTCGCTTTCTTGAAGACTTTTTTACTGACGCCAAGTTCGAGGTTGATCGTTTCGGCGGGGGATTTGTCGTTGATGCCCCAGAAGCCGCCGCGAGATTCGAGTTCGAGTTCGAGGCGGGTTTCAAGGTCGTCGACCTTGGCATTGCCGGGCGCGTAAAGCGAGAGGTCCACCTTGCGATCGTTGCGGACTTGGGTGACGTAAGCCTTGAGCTTATCGGCGTAGAAGAGTTCTTCGAAGATTTGGTTTTTGAAGAAGAGGCCGGAGTATCTCCCGTCGACAATGGCCTTGTATCCCATCTCGGTTTTGCCAAAGACGATCACCTCGACCTCTCCGCCCTCGGGGTAGTCGGGGGTATCGCTGGAGAAGTGGCGCGAAATGCGCTGAGTTGCTACGAGCCGCTCGCTCTTGGGATCGAGGTAAACATAAACCACGACGGGCTGGCCGATCCTCGGGAGGTTGCGCTGCTCGCTGTAGGGCAGAAGGAGATCCTTGGCGAGGCCCCAGTCGAGGAAGGCTCCGTTGTTATTGGAGGCGAGCACGCGGAGGACTCCAAATTGTCCCGGCATGACGGTGGGGTGCCTTTCGGTCGCTATGGGGCGGTCCTCGGAGTCGCGGTAAATGAAGACCTCGACCATCTCGCGATCTTCGGTAAGTCTTTCGTTGTTCGGAAGGAGGAGTTCACCAAGTTCGCCCCCATCGAGGAAGGAACCCGCATTGACCTCCCTAAGGAACGGAAGTTTGATTCGGTCGCCAATTGTTGCCATGCTTTGATGCTATCGGGGTTTTGTGGCGACGTAAACCGTGCTCTCAAAGTCCTCGTCCTGAATGGGATTGTGAAAGGGAACGATGTGTGATGCGACGGACTCAAAGACTTCGTTGAGCGAGTTCAGGAAAGTCTCCTCGGGCGGGTCATCGGACCAAAGGCCAAAGATCCCACCGGGTTTGATTTTATGGGAGAACTGGCGAAGGCCTTCGGTCGAGTAGAAGCGGGCATTGTCCTGTGTCAGGAGGTGGGCGGGGGAGTGATCGATATCGAGGAGAATGGCGTGATAGCTTTCGATGGACGGGTCATAGCCATCGCCCAGAGAGAGTTCGAAGAAATCCCCGAGAACGTATTGGCAGCGCGGGTCGTCATTGAGGCCTTTTCCGAGCGGGACGAGTTCCTTCTCGTGCCATTCGATGACGGGCTTCAAATAGTCCACGATACGCAGGGAATCGACCTCAGGAAACTCGAGAGCGGCGCGAGCGGTGTAGCCCAAGCCCAGACCTCCGACGGCGACATCGAGCTTTTCATCCGGGAAAGACTTGATAGTCGCGGCCAGTCCCAGTCTCGAGAGTTCCTGTTCCACTACGGTGAACAGGGACGACATAAGAAAAGCGTTTCCGAGAATGATTTCGTAGATTTCCTCATTTTCGAGTGAGAGGACCGTTCGTTTTCGAAGAATGAGGTCTCCAATAGTGGTTTTTTGGTAGTCGAGCTCCTCAAATCTCGGGATGTGCGCCATCTCTGAGATGTAGTAGGGACGGGGGACGGAGGCGAGTCTGAAAAAAAGTTCAAAAACCTTCTTGCCTTAAGTCGCGCTGGACGATAATTCCCCGCCGTCAACAACGACTTACGACCCGTTCGTCTAATTGGTTAGGACTCCGCCCTTTCACGGCGGCAACAGGGGTTCGAGTCCCCTACGGGTTGCCATCCTTT
>JBLIDI010000231.1:0-7361 GCA_047634075.1 Akkermansiaceae bacterium | reverse complement strand
AGTTCGTTGATCGGTTTCGTAAACTTCCTACAGGGGAAGTTCACTGGCCTCTCGACCCCTTCCGCGTAAGTTGAAAGAGCACCATGGAAAAGCCCAATGCCCGACGTCATCCTCTCCAAAACGTCCGAGCTTTCCGAAGCGCCCTCCTCCGTTGGTTTGGTGAGACCGCCAAGTCATATCCTTGGCGAGAAACGACAGACCCTTGGAAAATCTTGGTCTCGGAGATCATGCTACAGCAGACCACCGTCACCTCCGTTTTGGCGAACCGACGCTTCGAAAGATTTCTAGATGACTTTCCAAACATCGAAGCCATCGCCAGCGCGCCCGAGGAAAAAATCCTGCGGGCATGGGAAGGATTGGGCTACTACAACCGGGTCCGCAATCTGCAACAAGCCGCTCGAGCAGTCCTCGAAAACTTCGAAGGGACTTTCCCTGTCGATGCCGCAACCTTGGCAACCCTCCCTGGGATCGGACGCTACACCGCGGGAGCGGTCAGCAGTTTCGCTTTTGATCAACCCTCTCCCATCGTCGATGGCAACATCGCGCGCGTGCTCTCACGCATCCTCGATATTCACGAGCCCATCGACTCTACCGGGGGACAAAAGAGAATTTGGCAGGCTGCCGGCGAGCTCCTCGATCACAACAATCCCCGACTCTTCAACTCCGCCATCATGGAACTCGGACAGACTCTCTGCACCCCTCGCTCACCGGAATGTCTTATCTGCCCCGTTCGTGATTTCTGCCAGACCAACTCCCCTGCCGACCTCCCAATCAAGAAACCACGCAAGAAATTCGTCGCGATTGAAGAACACGCCTTCCTTCACATTCAAGGAGGGGAAATCCTCCTCACACTTGGTGAAGACTCACGCCGTAAGGGCTTCTGGAAACTCCCGCTCCGAGAGGCTGAACGATGTGCCCATCTTGAACCCGCCAGCAAACACCGCTACGTCATCACCCACCACAAGGTCACCCTCCACCTCTATCGGAGTGATCCTGGAGATCTCCGCGATGGTGAAAAATACCATCCGCTCACCGAGGTCGATTCGCTCCCCATTGCCACCCCGATTCGTAAAATCCTCGTGGCGGAACACTAGGTTCACCATCCGTATTGCGCCACCAAACTTTCGGGCACTATTTCGACCCTGGTCCCCATCTGCGTCTTGCCAAAAATCAAAGGCTGCGCCCCTTCAAAGACTCGAATGCATCCAAAACTACACCTCGTTCTCTTTGAAAATTTCCCGACATGCATCCCGACGCCGTCCCAGGTCAATCGCATCCAATACGGCATCTCGATCCCCTCATACTCGGTGCCCTCCGGTAATGGACCTTCGTGCTCCCACGACTTCCCAATGACGACCTTGCGAGTTTCCTTGTTCACGATTCGTCCGTATCGGTTCGACCGCTTCTCTTCGATCCTCTCCAACACCGGAAAGACCCCTTCCGGAGTCTCTTTTCCAGGGACACCCGTCGCGATATCAGTTTGCAAAATCGCCTCACCCGCGCCATTCAGAAGCCAGGCCTTTTGATCCCAAAGTGAGACCTTCATCGAAGTCTCATCCGGCTTGGCTGCACGGTATTTCAGGAACTTCTTGGAGTAGCCTGGAGCCGTCGAATTTCCACAGGACACAAGAACCACGGTCAGTAAATATAAGAGGAAGGATTTCATCACTGGAATTGAAAACGCACCGCAGCCACCATCAGGAAAACGGCCGTCTCAGTTCTTAAAACGAGCTCGCCAAGATTTACAGGCGCAAAACCAGCGGCATCGATTTCCTCATATTCGTAAGCCGAAAAATCCCCCTCCGGCCCGATCAACAAAACCACTCGCCCCGGGTCGGAGACCTCGGCAAGGAGAGATCGAAAACTTTGGGAGCCGGGAGTCAGCGCACCGACAAACCCCGCAAACCCAGGCTCTAACTCCTGCAGGTAGCGCTCCAACCCCAGAGGCATAGCAACCTCCGGTAGGTAATTTTGCCCGCATTGCTTGCAGGCTTCCAAGACCACCCGTTGCCATTTTTCCAGCTTGCCATTCCCCTCGCCTTCCTTAAAGCGCACATTGCTCTGCTCGCTCATCAATGGCTGGATCCGATTCACCCCCATCTCCACCGCCTTTTGCAGAATTAAATCAAAGGTCTTCCCCTTCGGCACCCCCACCGCAATCTCAATCTGCGGCTTCAAAGCATGGCAATCTTTGCTCGCAAGAATCTCGAGACCCACCTCGCTCTTCGAAACACTCGTGATGCGCGCCCCGCCTTCTCGTCCCCGTCCGTCAAAAATCGCAAGCTCATCACCCACCTGCTTCCGCATCACGCGGCAACAATGATGAGCCTCATCACCGGTCAGCGTGGGCTCGGCACCCCACTGATCCGGCAACAAAAAAAAGCGATCCATGAGACCGGTTAGATTTCAAAAAAGCGCTTGGCCCGCTCAAAGAATGATCCCTGCATCGGGGAATTCTTCTCACCAATCGACTCGGTAAAGGCCTTGAGCTTTTCCTTTTGCTCGGAAGTCAGCTTGGTCGGCACCTCAACCTGAACCTCAACATGGAGATCGCCCTTGCCCCGCCCATTGAGAGCTGGCATGCCACGATCGCGAAGACGGAAGGTCGTCCCGCCCTGCGTTCCCGCCGGCACTTTCATCGTCGCACTGCCAGTGAGGGTGGGCACTTCCAACTCCCCGCTCAGCGCTGCTGTCGAGAAAGGCAAAGGCACTTCACAGAAAAGATCGTCGCCATCGCGTTGGAAGACATCGTGATCACGGAGATGAAGGAAGAGATAAAGATCTCCCGCCGGGCCTCCACGCATTCCGGCATCGCCCTTACCGGTCGAGCGAAGTCGCGTGCCATCATCCACTCCCGCAGGAATCCGGATACTCACCCGCTCGGGGGCCTGCTTGCGCCCGTCGCCACCACAATCAGCGCAGGGATCTGCGATCACCTGCCCGGCGCCACGACACTCAGGACAAGTCGCCTGCTGAATAAAGATTCCGCGCTGCTGGCCCACCACACCGCGACCACCGCAGGTCGTACATGGCTTGGCACCACCGCCACCCGTCTTGGAACCAGAGCCAGTGCACTTCGCGCAAGAGGTATATTTCTCGATCTCCAATTCCTTCTCGACACCCTCAGCGGCTTCCTCGAGCGAGATTTCCAAATCATAACGGAGATCACTTCCGCGCTTCTTGCCAGAGGTATCACGGCGACGACCACCGCCACCACCGCCGAAGAGGTCCTCGAACATACTGCCTCCCCCGCTGCCGCCGCCGCCGCCGAAGACTTGGCTGAAAATATCCATTGGGTCGTGGAAACCTCCACGGCCACCACCGCCGCCGCCACCGCCGCCACTCTTGAAGGCGGCATGCCCGTAGCGATCGTAGGCCGCCCGCTTCTCTTCATCACTGATGATTTCGTAGGCTTCTCCAATTTCTTTGAACTTTTCCTCGGCCTTGGGATCATCCGGATTTTGATCCGGATGGTGCTTCATCGCCAATTTACGATAGGCCTTCTTGATATCTGCTTGAGCGGTATTCCGGGCAATCCCGAGCACCTCATAATAGTCACGATCAGCCATTATTCTCCACCCTCCTCGGTTGGGGCTTCAGCTTCGGGCGCCTTCGCGACAATGACCGCGGCCGCGCGCAGTAAACGATCATGCAGCATATAGCCCTTGCGTTTCACAAAAAGAATTTCACCGGCTTCAGCGCCCTCTTTCTCCTCCTCCGCCACCGCTTCGTGGAAGTTCGGATCAAACACCCCCTCCGCTGGGACTTCCTTGATGCCTTGGGCTTTCAAAAAATCCTGCATCTGGCCCTTCACCATCGCCATCCCTTTATAAATCATCGAGTCCTGATCCTGCTCGGCCATCTGCAATCCCATCGAAAAATTATCAAATACGGGTAAAAGCTCCTCGATCAAACCGACTCGCGCAAACCGTAAATCCTCCGAACGCTCGCGCGCCATCCGCTTCCGATAATTATCGAGGTCCGCCGCCGTGCGAATCGCCACTTCCTTCCATTTCAAAGCTTCTGCCTCTGGGGTCAACGGAACCTCAACCTCGGCTTCCTCTACGGAAATCTCCTTGGTCTCGTCTCCTTCGACAACTTCGACAGCCGCGTTGATTCCATCCTCAACGACTTCAGTCTCCTGATCGCTATTTTTCATTGCGGGAACCAATACCGTACCTCCAAGAATGTCAACCCGTGGCTTTCCTACAAAAGAAAACCTTCTTCATCGATTGGACCAAATTCATCCTGTGGCCATCCCGGCAGGAGCTTTCCCCGTTTCCCTTCCAGCCAACCACTCTGAGGCAACTCCGTCGTCGTCTCATAATCCGGATTCGGCCTCGAAAAGCTCACCACTCGGCTATTTTTCACCAAGCACCCAAAGGATTTTCCGTCGCTCAGCCCCACTTCATCAAAGGACCAAATCAGCACCCCCTTCCCGACTAAGGCCCCAACAAGAACCTCCCGCCCGATAATTCCCCGCAAAACCACCGCTTCGATTCCTTCGGCCTCCACCTTCGCTAAAATTTCCTGATCCGAGACACCGTCGGCGAAAGATACCTTTGCGCCCACGCTCAGCGGCCAAAGAATTCCCAAAATACCACTGAGCTCATCGCCCGGCACCCACTCCACCAAAAGCCGCATCCCCCGATGTGCCATGTGGACCTGATTTAGCTGCAACGCATTGGTTCTCATGCTACGACCCGCCTCATCATCGGCCCAACAGCGCCCTTTCATTTCATCCCAGTCCCTTGGATCATCCCGACTCCCTCCGGACTTTTTCCCCAGAAACCACCGCCAGCCACGCGGAGAATCGCAAACCAACGGGGGCTCGCGCCTTCGCCTCGCCCTAAACTTCTTTTCCCGCTCCGCCACCGTCAGCACCGAGAGTTCACGCAAGGCAGCCCCTATTTCGCCATCCGCGGGGATGACCGGACCAAACGCCACCGACACCCCGTAGCGGATCTTCTTGGGCCACTTCTTCAGAAAATTCCCTTCAGAAAACGACCACATTGATCCCCATAAACCATCCATATAGGTCGGTAAAACCGCTGTCCCCCCTCTCCTGGCCATCATTTGATACCCCCTCTTCATCTCACTCAAGCCACCCGTCCGCGAAAGCTGACCTTCCGCAAACAAACAGACCACAGCCCCCTCTGCGAGAGCTTTTGCGGTAATCCGAATGCCATCACGCGCCTTATTTGACGAGATCGGCACGGTATCAAACAAACGCGCAAACCTCCCGATGGCCTTATGATCGAAACAATCCGCGAACATCACGAAGCGAATAGGCCTGGGACAAGCAGCAGAAAGGACCATCACGTCAATATAAGTCATGTGATTGGCGACCATCAACACCCCCCCTTCTTTCGGAATATTCTCCACCCCAATCGCCCGCACGTTATAAAGTGACCTAAAAATCCCCAGAAAAACCAAGCGAATAAAATCCTTCGGCAGCAGTCGCATGAGGGAGATCGTGACCCCTCCACAAATCGCAGAAACCACCAAAAACTGACCCCACACCGGAACGCCCATCGCCTTCAACCCAAACTGAAAGACGAGTGCCAAGACCGCGCTCAGATTGATGCATAAATTCGAAGCCGACAGCACGAGCCCTCTCTCATTTTCGGCGGCATGATCCTGTAAAAAGGCATTCAAGGGCACCAGAAAGAGCGCCCCCCCTCCACCTGCCAGGGCGAGGAGAACCCGCACCCAAAGCTCCGGCCACGAAGCAATCCCGAGAAGGAACATTGCCCCGGTCATCAGCAACCCTCCAATCACCACCAAGCCCATCTCGTTGCCTCGACGGCAGATCCAACTCGCGCCGACACTCCCAATCGCAATCCCCACCACCACGGGAAGCCAAAGCAATGCGGTTTCGCTCCCGAGACCACCGAACGACCCCATCTTTTCCTGGGCTCGCTGCAAAAGAAGAAACTGCAAAAATCCCCCGAATCCCCAAAAAAAGGCAATCCCAAGGGAGCAGCGCCACATCGCCTTATCTTTCTTCAGCTTGGCCAGATCATGAAAATGACGAGTCGCGACCGCCCACGAAAATCGCTCACTCTTCTGGGCCTTTGTCTTCTGAATACGATGCGATAGAATAATCGACAAACCCGCGCCAAGTAAGACCCAAAGGACCGGCACCATCGCCGCCGCCCATGGCCCCGAGCCACCCTGCAAACCCCAGGTATCGAACGAGACTCCCCCGATCACCTGTCCCGCCAAAATGGCAATGATGACCGTTCCTTCCATCACCCCGTTCGCAAATCCCAATTTCTCACTCCCCACCAACTCCTTCACCACGCCCATCTTGGCCGGACTCAGCAGTGCCGATTGAATCGCCAACAAGAAAAAAGCGACCATCACTGTGATCAGCGCCACCCTTGCATATTGCTCGGCATAATTCGCCCCAAACCACAGCGCTCCCCCCATAATCAAAAGTACCACCAGTTGTAGCCAGGAGGACCATCGAATCACCGAGCTCTTGGCAAAACGATCCCCCAACCACCCCGCCGTCGGTGCAAACACTATAAACGGCAGCACCAACAATCCCCCGAGGATATACTCGATAAACGGAAAACCCTGCCCCCCCGCAGTCAGCGCAATTCCCAACGGAATCAGAATGAACTTGGTGAAATTGTCGTTAAAAGCATTTGTCGACTGCATCCCAATCAAGGACCAAAAAGACCCCCACTCCCGCTTCCCCGGCTTCACAACATCATCGCTCACGTCGACACCTTGCCTCAACTCCCCCCTCATGAACAATCGATTATCAGAACTCCTGCAATCGATTCAATCAATTGCCCTACGGCGCTTGGACTTCAGTCTGGGCCCCCTCAACCAAGGCTTTCAGATCTGGGGGTCAGTGTTCGAGATTCATATCCCCAATCCTCTCAAAAACTCCCCCTCCCAGCAGCTTCCCGCCTGCATAAAAGGCACAAATCTGACCCGGCGTCAGTGCCCGCTGTATTCTCGTAAAAGTCAGCTCCAACTTCCCGCCATCGATTTCCTTCACTTCCACCCCTTCACTCTTCGCGCGATACCGCGGCTGCACTTCCGCCCGCCCACCTGTCACCGCCTTATTGATCCACGAAAGCGATCCCACGGTACACTTATCGGCATAAAGCCCGCTCGACGAAGCATCATCCCACCCCACCACGAGCTGATTTCTCTCCGCATCTTTCCCAACCACGACATAAGCCATCCCCGCCCGAGGCGATGCCACCCCGTGCCCCTTTCGCTGGCCCAAGGTGTATAAGTGCAGTCCGTCATGCTTCCCCATCACCTTCCCATCGAGATCGACAATCTCTCCCGGCGAATCTGGAACATGATGCCTCAAAAAGTCACTCATCTTGATA
>JBLIDI010000230.1:0-7375 GCA_047634075.1 Akkermansiaceae bacterium | reverse complement strand
AGTCGATCCTTCTCGGCAAGGGGGGCATTGTCCGCAGGACTCGTGAGCGTAGAAGTGGGTGATGTTGTTGAGGACCCAGGACATGCGGCGGGAGTCGTCCAGGACGATGACGCCCCCCGAGCCCGCCATGGAACCGGCGGCGGCGAGGGTGTCGAAATCGAGTGGGAGGTCCCAGAATGTCATGTCCTTAGCGTCGTCGCCACGGCCAATTTTAAAAGATTCGTTGCAGCGGAGAATCTTGGAGGAAGATCCGCCGGGAATGACGGCTTTGAAATCGCGTCCATCCTTGGGGCCTCCGCACATGTCATAGAGGAGTTCGCGGAAAGTAACCTTACCGACTTGGACTTCGAAGTAGCCGGGATTTTTGACGTCGCCGGAGACGCAGAGAATGCGAGTGCCAGAGTTGCGTGGGGTGCCGAGTTTGAGGTAATCCTCACCGCCCATGCGGAGGATGTGGACGACGTGGCAAAGCGATTCGACGTTGTTTACGATGGTGGGTGCCATGTAGAGGCCTATCGCTGCGGGAAAGTAGGGGGGCTTGATGCGCGGATAGGGGCGCTTGCCTTCGAGGGACTCGATGAGACCGGTTTCTTCTCCACAAATGTAGGCGGCCGCGCCGCGGTGGACGTAGATTTCGAGATCGAAACCGGAGCCTTGAATGTCTTTACCGAGAAAGCCCTTTTTGCGCGCTTCCGCGATTGCTTTTTCGAGCGTGATGGCGGCTTCGGGAAATTCTTCGCGGATATAAATGTAGGCCGTATGAGCACCAACAGCGAAGGCTGAGATAACCATGCCCTCGATGAGTTGGTGCGGGTCCTGATGAAGGATATAGCGGTCCTTGAAAGTGCCGGGCTCGGATTCATCGGCATTGCAGATCAGGTAAACCGGTTTGGTGTTTTTAGGCGGGATGAAGCCCCACTTGATTCCGGTCGGGAAGCCCGCGCCGCCACGGCCGCGGAGGCCGGAGGTTTTGACTTCATTGATGACAGCCTGGGGCTCCATGCCGAGGGCTTTTTTGAGCATCTCGTAGCCGTCTTCCTTGAGATAAGTCTTGATGGAGGTGTCCCAGCCTTTTCGATCGATGTTTTTGAAGATCAGGCGGTGCTCCTTTTCGTGAGGTTCCTTGCCGGGGAGATAAGTGATGTCAGACATGGGAGTTGGGGTGGGGAGGGAGATTAACGGTTGTATTTGGCGATAAGATCTGGGGCTTTCTCAGCGGTGACTCCCTCGTGGAAATCGTCATTGACGAGACAAACTGGGGCGGTGCCGCAGGAAGCGAGGCACTCGGCGTATTCGACCGAGTAGTTCCCGCAAGGGGAGACCGAAATAGGGTCTGTGTGAGCGTCTGAACCACTGCGGTCGATTCCGGTGAGGTCGCAAAGCTTGGCCATGAGTTCATAAGAGCCACCCATGGCACAGGAAAGGGTCCGGCAGACGCGGAAGTGGAGTTTACCGGGGGCCTTTTGGCGAAAACCGGGGTAGAAAGTGACGACTTCGACGACCTTGATCGGGGCAATGTCGAGTTTCTTGGCAACCCATTCGATGGACTCTGGACTAATGTAGCCGTGGCGGTGCTGGACCTCGTGGAGAAGAGGAAGAACGGCCGAGCGTCTTTGCTCTTCGGGATACTGCGAGATCCGCTGATTGGCACTCTTCTCAAGTTCTGAAGTGGCCTCGAACGGCGGGAAATTTACGGTGCCAGGGGTGACTGGCGAATGCACGTTCTTCTCGAGAACCGTGGGTTTTGACTCGTTGATATCGGAATAATTCACTTGGCCGAGATTGATGGATTGGGGTGTCGGGACATCTCGTTTTGAAGGAGAGTAGAGGCGAACGTAATCCACCTTGGTTCGCTCGATTGAGCGAGGGCGGGGGACCACGAATTGAGAACTCACCTTGAGAGAAATCAGTTAAAGAGAAAAAAAGAAATTAGCGATCGCACTCTCCCATGACGAAGTCGAGTGAGCCGAGAATGGCAGGAATATCGGAAACCATGTGGCCTTTGAGAAGCTCGGCTGCGATGCTGAGGTTGACGAAGGATGGGGCACGGATTTTAAGGCGATTGGGAACGCCACCGCCTTTGGAATGAATGTAGAAGCCGAGTTCGCCTTTCGGGTTTTCGGCGGCAAAGTAGACTTCACCTGCTGGAGCATCGATGCCTTGGGTGGCGACGATAAAGTGGTGAATGAGTTCCTCCATCGACATCGCGACTCGTTCCTTATCGGGGAGGGATGACTTGGTGTCTCCTACGTTGATCTCGCCTTCGGGGAAGTTGGCGAGAACCTGGCGGACGATCTTAATGGACTGGCGCATCTCCTCCATACGGACGAGGTAGCGGTCATAACAATCACCATTTTCGCCGATGGGAATGTCGAAATCGTATTTCTCGTATCCGAGGTAAGGGCTGTCCTTGCGGAGGTCGCGGGCAACTCCACAGGCGCGCAGATTGGGGCCGGTCATGCCGTAGCTGATGGCATCTTCTTTGCTGATGACGCCGACGTCATACATGCGTTCGAGGTAAATCCGGTTCTTGTTCAGGAGTCCGGCGATCTCACCGATGGTGTGTTCGCATTCGTCCAAGAACTTGAGGATATCCTTGTCCAAGCCCTCGGGCATGTCGCGAATTTGGCCGCCCACGCGGGTGTAGGAGGTCGTGAAACGAGCGCCGGTCAGCTGCTCGCAGAAGTTGTAGATCTTTTCACGCTCGGCAAAGGTGTAGAGGAAGACGGTCATTGCGCCCACGTCCATGGCACACACCCCGACTCCGAGCATGTGGGAGGAGATCCGGGCAAGTTCGCAACAAAGGACGCGAAGAGCCTGGCCACGGGGTGGCAGTTCCCAGCCCATGAGTTTTTCGACCGCGCAGGCGTAGGCTACGTTATTGGCAAGGGGAGCGAGGTAGTCTAGGCGATCCGTGTAGGGCACGAACTGGTTGTAGTGCATGCTTTCGGCGATTTTTTCATCGCCGCGATGCAGGTAGCCGATGTGAGGTTCAGCCTTCTCGATGATTTCGCCATCGAGTTCTAGAACCAAACGGAGAACTCCGTGGGTTGCCGGGTGTGATGGGCCCATGTTGAGCACCAACTTTTCGCCGAGGACATCATCGGTCTCAGTTTGATAATCGGTGAGGGCTTTCGCTGCAACCGCAGCAGCATCCGGGGCCTCGTAGGTGGTGGTTTCACTCATATTACGACATCGGGATGAAACTCTCGATATACCGGGCTCGCAAGGACTTTGTGAAATATTTCACAAAGTCGCGATCATTCCCGCCATTAGTAGGATGGGGGGAGGAGGGTGACACGGGTCCGATCGTATTTATCGGAGGGAGCAAAGAGCCATCCGGGGTTCTTGGCGATGAGTTCGTAGTGGGTGAGGAGGAACTCGGGGAGGAATTGGTTGGAGTTCGGTTCGTAGAGTTCACGGCCGGTGTAGCGCCCGTAGATTCTGTATGCAAAGTTGTTGTCCGACCCGTATCGTTCTTCGAGACCTCCTTCGGGAAAGCGGTCGGGATTTTCCTTCTGCGATTCGTTGAAGATGACGAGCCGGGCCTTTTTGGCGGATTGTCCGGGTTCTCGGAGATATCCCCAGAAGCGCGTTTTTTTGACGAAGTAGCGTCTGCCGTAATAGAAATCTCCGCGCGCTTCACTGGAGATTTGCCTCTTGCGGGTCTCGGCCGTTGGCAACTCCCCCATGTTTCCAGGCCCGGCGGGTGTGCTTGAGCAGGACGCGAGAAAAGGGAGAATGAGAGCAAGGAGGAGGGCGCGCATGTCGTGAGATTGATCAGTTCCGATTAGGGCGGTCAAGCCTCGCGGTAAGACGAAAAAAAACTCCCGCTTGAAAGATGGGCACCTCTGACGCTTATTCACGTCATGAATTTGACACGGACAGCCTACGGGACTTGGAGCGGCGGACGGTTTATGCACTTCGGCGAGGTGCTCGATGAAAAGCGCTACCAAGAGTGCATCCGAGTGGCATACGAGTCCGGGATCCGGACTTTTGTGACTGCTGATGTCTACGGCCAAGGGAAGGCTGATGCCGCTTTGGGTGAGGTTTTAGCGGAATATCCGCGCGAGAGCTTCTGCCTCGTGGGGATGCTGGGCCATGATTTTGTGGACGGAGTGCGGGAGGGAAGTAAGGGCTACCCGAGGTTTACCAGTCCATCGCTGCGAACCGAGGCGGGTTATCAAGATTTCCTGCGTCGGGCTTGCGAAAGCTCGCTGAAGGATTGTGGCACCGATTATTTCGACCTCGTCATGCTGCACAATCCCGATGAAATCGGTTACACCAACGATGCCGTTTGGAAGGGAATGAATGCGCTCAAGGAAGAGGGTCTGGCCCACCGCCTGGGGATTGCGCCGGGTCCGGCTAATGGTTTCACGCTCGACCTTCTCCATGTTTTTGAAAATTTCGGAGACGTTCTCGACTGGGCCATGATTATTCTCAATCCGCTTGAGCCGTGGCCGGGTCAGCACGTGCTGAATTCAGCCGTCGCCAACAAGGTCGATATTTTGACCCGGGTCGTCGATTACGGTGGGCTTTTCCACGGGGACATGAAGCCGGGGCACGTTTTCCGTCCCGGCGACCATCGGAGCTACCGTCCCGAGGGCTGGGTGGAGCGCGGGAATGATGCCATGGCTCCCATGAAGGCGATTGCCAAGAAACATGGTCTGAGCATGATCCAGTTCGCTTCGTTGTGGAATCTTTCGCAAGATCCCGTGAAGTGTGTCGTGCCGACCGTGATTCAGGAAGCCGGTGATCATGCCGTGCCGATCGAGGACAAGATCCGCGACTATGCCGCGACGTCGGAGGATTTCCGATTTTCAGCCGAGGAGATCGAGACGATTCGTGCGATGGGTGATAACACCGGTTGCATGACATTGAAGGGAGCGAGCCAAAGGCATGACGGTCCTTGTGATCGTCCTGATGAGTGGCCCATGCGTGATGATTTGCTGGAGTTGGCAGGGCAGTATGGCTTGACCAAGGAGTGGTAGTCAGCGTGGCTTTTGACTTCTGAGGGCGGGGAGCTTTGCTTTCCGTTCGTCCACTAGGTGAAAGTGTCTTGCAAATAGATCTCAAGTGGTGGGTGTAAACTCACTCAATGAAAGTGAGAGCTTCTTCTCTCGTGGTCATTCCCGCTAAAATTCCAGTAATGGCATGTGCCCGAAGTTGAGAACTCGGCCTATTCGATCTGTCTATGATTTCATTGAGAAACGGCAACACCGATTCGGGATGATCGCGTTGTAAACCGGCGAAAAAGCTGATTGCGCAATCGGCGGAATAATCAATCTGCTCTGCTTTTTGGTAGAATTTAGCGATGGCTCTCCAGTCCTCTGCGGGGTGCGCATGGGCAAGATGGTTGAGAAACATTCTATTCCTAAAACGAAAAGTATTATCGTCACCGAGCATTTCATAGAGTTTGTCGTCGCCTGCATGTTCCAAGGCTGAATTAAATTTGCGCAATTGAATGGGGCTTGGAGGGCTGGTGGTTGGATTTTTGATAAGATGTCGGAACAAAGCATGAGGGCCCGTTTTTCCGGGTTCGCAGTCGCATGAGGGCATCGCGATGATTGCAAAGAGGGCGAGGAGGAAGCGGGGTATTTGTCGAAGATTACGGAGATGCAAATCAAAAGGAGATGATCGGGCTCTGTTAGTTTACCCCCCTTGGGGCGTGGGACCGGGGCGTTGCGGTTAATAACCCCGTAAGACAAAAAAAGCCCGGGAAGGAGTCCCGGGCTTTTTGGAAAATGGATCGCTTGCTTTGGCCTGAACTTGATTAGGTGTTCGGGTCGATGATGACGACGTCGCCGGGCTGAATGTCCGGGTAGCCATCGGGCGAATAGCCGTGGGGGCGCATGGTGGCGATGTATTGGCCGCTGGGATCGAGGCGATCGATTTCGATGGTCCCAACGATGCCGGTGTTGCGGCGGATCGCGAGCACTTTACCAGGCTGAAAATTAGGGGCCGAGGAGGTTGGCATATAGATAACAAGGGCGTTTTCCTTGCTGGCAGAGACGACACTACCCATGTTCATGGCTATTTGGATTCGTTTTACAGCCGTGCGCTGTTTGATCGATTCTTCCGTTTCTTCGGCAAAGGCCTCTTCGTTTTCCTGTGCGAGGCCATCATTGACTTCCTGAAGATCGGCGATCTGTTGCTCAAGCTCGATTCTTTCGTTTTCGGCAAGTCCCGATTCAGTGGCGACCGGACCAGGGGTCATGGGCAGAGGGGCTGGGGGCGTGGCGGGAGGAATGGGGTAAACCGAGCGAGTGGCGCGAAGTTGGCTGAGCTCGAGAGCCCGGGTTTCGTCCTTCATTTTCGTCATTTCGTCCTTCAATTTTGCCAGTTCGGCCTGACTGTCAGAGGTCTCGCGACCCTTTGAGAAGCCCCCGAAGGAGAGGGCGAAGGCAACAACAATCAAGAGAGAGGTTGTTCCGAGCAGGATATTGGTGGTGTTCATAGGTGGTGGCGGGAGTTTATAGGGAGATTTGATGATTTGTCAAAAACGGATCTTTTCTTATCTCGTCCCTCTTGCGTTCAGAAAAAGAGGCGGTTAAGGTCCCGTCATGACAAGTGTTATTGAAGTTTTCGCAGTGCAAGCGGCTTTATTTGGAATCCCGATGAACTACTGGGTGATTCTGGGAGGCTCGATGCTTTTGAGCTGGTTGGTGGGGAGGAAGCTGAAGAGCCGCTTTCGTGAGCACTCGATGGCTCCTTTTGCCTTGAGTGGTCGCGAAGTTGCCGAGAGAATGCTAGCCGATGCCGGTATTCGCGATGTCCGCGTCATTAGTGTGCCGGGGCAGCTGACGGATCATTACAATCCAGCGGATAAGACGGTAAACTTAAGCGAGGCAGTCTTTAATCATCGCAATGTAGCCGCAGCGGCGGTGGCGGCCCATGAATGCGGGCACGCGGTGCAACACGCGAAGGCTTACGCCTGGTTGACCTTGCGCTCGGCAATGGTTCCGGTGACGAATATCGCCTCAAACATGATGAATGTCATCTTTATGATCTCCATGGTCGGGATGTTTTTCTTAAATATGCCGGGGCTTCTCTGGTTGTTCGTAGGATGTTTGGCGGTGACGACTTTATTTGCCTTCATCACATTGCCAGTGGAATTTGACGCTAGTAAACGTGCTCTTGTCTGGATGGAAGGAAGCGGGATCGCAGCCTCAATGGACCAAGGCCGTGCCCGGAATGCTCTTTTTTGGGCCGCCATGACTTACGTTGTCGCCGCTCTTTCATCGCTTGCGATGCTGTCTTACTACCTTATCCAAATGTTCGGTGGGAGTGACGACTAAGACTCAACCGATTGACTTGGGTGGACTTTACCGAAATTGACCGTGAGGACTTCCGTAATCTTCTGAGTGAGATTGCC
>JBLIDI010000229.1:0-7420 GCA_047634075.1 Akkermansiaceae bacterium | reverse complement strand
TTGAAATCACCAACACCGGCGCTGTTGCAGTCAATGTCGGCGGCTACAGCTTTGATGACGATGATGCCACCGCCGGTGCTTCCGGAGGCTTCCCTGCTTACCTCCTGCAACCCGGGGCCTCGATGATCGTCCTCGACAACGACACCTCGACGACCTTCCGCCCCCTCTGGGACATCGATCCAGCCATCCGCATTATTGCCGGGTCTGAACTAAGCAACTTCCCCGGACTGGGCGCGGGAGGAGATGAAATCTACCTCTTCAACAACAGCAATGGCCTCGTCGACTCTTTTGTTTTCGGTAGCGCCACCGAAGGCTTCAGCTTTGCGAGGTTCAACAACGGGCAAGCTGTCCCAGGCGGACTGAGCAGCAAAGGGGTGTTCGGAGCCTACGAAAGCGATGATCCGGATGAGGATGTCGGATCTCCCGGCATCTCCACAAATCTCCCCGATCCTCTTCCCCCCTTCTTCGTCGCGCCCTTTAAAACGGCCGGAGTCGCAGGCTCCTCGCTGTCTGTCTCGGAGTTCCGGGTCCGGAGTGTCGATCCCAACCCCGGAGACACCAACACCCACGCCCTCTCCGGAGCCCCAGCCTGGCTGACCCTCACCAGCGTCAGTAATGGTGTGAGCCGATTCGCCGGGACTCCCACCGCGGGTGATATTGGCTCCCACACCTTCGCCGTTATCGCGACCGACAACACAAGCCTCAGTTCCAGCAGAAGCTACCGTATTGATGTCCTTCCGACCTCCAGCCCCATCATTCTCAATGAATACAATGCTGTCGAACCCGTGGAATTCCTGAACGGCGGAAATGAGGATGACCTTGACGGGCGCTCCGATCCGATTTTCGGAAGAATCGAGGGCAATGGCGGCGCATGGGCTGAGTTTGTGGTCACGCAAGCCATCGACCTCCGAAGCTGGACCCTGAAAATCGTAAGCGACGACGTCACCCGTATCTTGAAACTCTCCGATCACGTGGCCCTGAGCGCGATCCCGGCCGGGACAATTCTCACCTTTACCGAGAGCAAGAAGGTCACCCCTACCAGCTTTAACCAAATCTCCAATCTCAACACAAATGGCTTCGCCTGGAGCAATATCTGGATGCACGACCCCCTCCTGATCGATCAGGAAAATAGCATCCACCCCAGCATTCCCGCGATCGGCAGCGATGACACCCGCTTTATCTGGACCAACGCTTTCGATCAGATCATCTATGGACCATCGGGCGAATCGATCGCACTCGCCGACACCAATTTTAACGGTATCGGAGACAGCCAGGTCGCGGTCGGCGGAGTCGAAACTTTCCGGCTCGAAGCAAATCCAATCCCCACCACCACCCCTCTCAACATCAATTACGATGACGGTGGCACGTCGAGCTTTGGTGCTCCCAATCAATGGAGCAACGACACCATCACCCAGGGCTTCACCCCCTACATCTCCGCCAATACCCCGCCCCAAATTGGCCTCATCTCCACCGATAAAGCAGTCCGCGGTGGCTTTGTGGCTCAAGCGGATTTCTCGGCCGGAGCAACCATCAGCAGTCTTGCCTTACCTGATTTCATCGAGCTTTCGACAACTGGCACCACCCTTACGCTCAGCAATAACCGCGCCCTAACAATCGCTGATATCGGAACTTACGAGGTCACCCTTCAAGCTGATAACGGCGCCGCTTCCAATAACCTGAGCTATCTCGTCTTCGAACTAGAGGTTCTCCATCCCGCCCCCTCAGTCGTGCTCAACGAATACAATGCCGTCGAGCCTGACCGCTACCTCAACGGAGGAACAGGAGCCGCAGATGAAGACGGAGCCCCGGCTTCCGGCGACTCGCAATTTGGCCGTATCCTCGGAAATGGAGGCAACTGGTTCGAGCTCGCCGTCGTCGGTGATGACACCCCCGGCACTGTTAACCTCACGAATTGGACCATCGAAGTCGGACAAATTGTTCCGTCCGGAAAATTTGTGAAAGCCACCACGATCGTCCTGAGCGATGCCTCAAGCTGGTCAGCCATCGCGCACGGCACTCTTCTCACCTTTATCGAGAGGAACTCCGTGGCAGGAGGATTGGATACCGAATTCAACCGAACCGATAACCGGGCCACGGAAGGATATGCCTGGAGCAACATCCACCTTGGCACTCCTGGGTTCATCACCGGAACCAACCTCAACGATATTCGGATCAACTCCAGTAATACCGCCTTCGTCATCAAAGACGCAACCGGACTCGTAATTTTCGGACCCGCCGGTGAAGGCATTGCTCCCGTCGATGGGGTTGGGAGTTCGGAGATCTTTGAACTCGAAAACGACGCTTCCTCATCGGTTTCCCCGGTTGATGATGCTTCTGATACCGTTCTCGGATACGACGACGGATCATCGGGCTCGACTTTTGGCTCACCAAACCTCTTTTCGCCCTTGGGTTCACCGACCGACCGCGCACAGGACTTCACCCCCTACATCTTCACGGCCTCCGCCTTTGAGATCTATCTTGCCGGTCTCGGCCTAGAAGGAGCTCAGGCCGGTGATGACAGCGACCAAGATGGCTTCTCTAACCTTGATGAATATCTCCTTGGTGGAAATCCCGCGATTGCCTCACTCACTCCGGTGACCCTCCTCGATGACGTGACCGGGACTATTTCCATGAACGTCCGCATCAATGACCCCGCCTACAGCTTCATCGCCGAGCGGAGTTCAGATCTCGAGACCTGGGTGACCACTGAACTGGAAGTCAGCGATGATGTTTCGGAGCTCGGACCGGACTTTATACTTCGCCAGATCACCTATGGGGGAACCGCACCCCGGATGTTCTTCAGGGTTTCCACGGGGAGCCAAAACTAGAGCCCCCTCTTCTCCTTCTCCGCGATGATCCAACCGCGATCCTCTTTGGAGAGGTATTTTTGGGAGGTCTTAAGCACCTTTCCGTCCGGTTCAATCAACCAAAGGTTGCCGTTATGATAACGGCGAAGCTTTGCGAAAATGACCTCATCGTTGATGCCGGTCCAACGTCGATACCCCTTCTTGGCCATGTTCCTCTCCCAGACCCCTTGGTTATGAGCGATCGTCAGGGCCGCATTCTTGAGCTTCCCCCAGAGCTCGGACTTACCGCCGCGGCTAAATCCACGTTCACGGGTATAGACCGCTCCATCAGGCTGAAGCACGACGAGTGTGGGATGGCCCAGAACTCGAAATTGCTTCCTGAGCTTCTCCGCATATTTTCGCTTCTCAGTGACTGACCCCGCCAAATTTCCAAATTCGTCGATTTGGCGATCTCCTCCCGCCGCATCCACCTTCAAGCGAATCAAATTTTCGTCTGCCCATTTTCCAAAATCGAGAGTGCCAAACAATTCCCGTTGCAATCTGGCACACACCGGACTTCCCGGACTCCCGGTTCGAGTAAACCAAATTAACAAAGGCTTGCCTGCGCGCATCGATTCACGCCGTGCCTCTTGATAACTCTGACGCCACGAGCTCTTCTTTTTGGGGCGCTTTTTAAAATCATCTCCCAACTTAATCTCCTCCTTGAGATCCGTGGGAAGCCAAGCAATCTGATCGTCAGCGGGCAGGAGCATTCCCCCGGCCACGATATTATCACCAACAACCTCGGGAAGAAATCCCGCCTTAACCGGAGCCTTACCGACCGCAACTTCTTCACTCTCCTTCTTGACCGAAGCGAAGGGATTTCCGCCCATTCCCCCGATTCCCTCACCATCTTCAGAAAACTTGTTCGACTTGATCGGCTTCGGCCTAATCTTCCGCACCTCCATAAACTCACCACAGGAAGAAACGAGGAAGGCTGAAGCGCAAATTAATAGGGTTATTCCTCTCATCTCCCAAGATATACCACCCCGGTCAAGCGGAGTAAATCAGGAGACCGGCCCACCACCAAAAAAACGGCCGGAGAATCAACTCCGACCGCCTCTGAGAAATTGCGATTCCTAATTCTTAGCCAAGCCTCCCTCATCAGGCTTCTGGGCATCAAGCGACTTCTCGAGGGAGGTCTTGCTCTGCTCGGTCGCCCAACCCGTGAACTTCTTCTGGCTGATAACCTCCATCATACCCTTCATATTCGCGTGGTTTTCGCCGCAAAGCTGGCCACACACGACATAGGTCTCAAGCTCTTTGATGGGCTTGAACCACATTGGGATATCACGACCGGGAATCGCATCCTGCTGGATACGCATCGGGATGATGGAGTAATTGTGAATGACATCAGTCGAGGTTATCTGAAGAATGGCATTTCGGTTGACCGGAAGCTTTAAAATCCCGGAAACAAAATCATCGTAGCCATTGGGGTCATCCGGATCGATGCACTCATCGCCGGTACGACTGACCAAAGCCCTGTCGATACGACCGAACTTACCGTCATTACCAGGGTAGTGGTAATTGAAGCCAAATTGGTAGGCGATGACACGAACGCGTGCGGGATCAGTCTGTTGCACCTCCTCGAAGCGATCGGTCCGTTCCCACCAAAGCGGAAAAGCAAAACCAAGAAGGAGGACAGCCTCAATGATAACAATCCCGACCTCAAGGTGACTTGAGACGTGATTTGTGACACCGTGGTAGCTCGCCTTGGGGTTGTTGGAAGCCCGGAATTTCCACAAGCAAAAAAGGAAGAATAAGGTCCAACCCACGAAGAGGGCGAACATGATCCAGTGAACGATGTCGATCAGGTGATCAACATCACCACCGTGATCGGAGTAATTCTCGGGGATCCCGAGCCATTTTGACCAGGTAAGAGGAGTAAACATGGGAAGAAACTTTAGGAATTTGAGGGTGCGACATAATCATCGCAATACTGACTATCGAAGGTGTCGCGCTCGCGTTTCGCAATCTTCACCATGAACCAGACGACCACGGTGATCAGCGGAACAATGACGACGAGCATCAACGCGATTGCCCAACCAGCGGCATCTTGGCCACCATGCTTGAAGGAATTCGCGCACGTTGCGCAAGCAAGAATTGAAGAAAGAAAGGTCATAAGTAGGCAGAGTTGGGGGTTAAACGATAATGTCTTTAGATTTCCGACGAAAGTAGAAGGCGTAACGGACCAAGACGGCTGAAACGACGAGAGTCACGACCCCAAAAACCTTGGTCCCGGACCCATCGGCCTGCTCATCGAGAAACAGAGCCCAAACTCCAAAACCAGCGCAAAAGAGAGCCGCAATGGAAATAAAAATGAGATGGAATCCTTTAATCGACATAATGTTGGGGGGCTAGTGAACCGACTTGGTCGCGGGCTTATCAGGGTTGTAGAAACCATCACCGGCGTTTGGACTACCGTAGCGGATCGGATCACTCTTGGACCAACCAATCAGCGCGATACAGAAAAATGCCATCACTAATCCGAGAATATAGAAGAAATAAACCAAAGGTTTCTCGTGATTGAGGTGCATGAAAATGATCATGACAAGAGAGGCCTTAAAAGCCGCGATAGTGAGACCAATAATGGCATCAACCTTGTCAAAACCATGCTCTCCGAAGTCGAGAGACTCCATCGTAGCAACCGCTACCGTCACGATGGTAAAAAAGAAGAGGAGAAGCCCAATGAACATATAGAGCTTTTTCGCCCTCTGAACTTCTGCGATAGAATCAGCCATGAATTTAGTGTGTCGGAATCAGGAAAATGAGGGTGAAAATTACATCAAGTAAAGAATGGGGAACAAGAAGATCCAAACAAGATCAACGAAGTGCCAGAAAAGCCCTCCAATCTCAACCCGGTTGGCCAGCCATTCGGGATTTGAGTCATACATCTTACGACCAAAGAACAGGTAGTAGCCAAGCACAAGCGCCCCCCCGATCACGTGGAGACCGTGGAGGCCGGTGATCGTGAAGTAAATCGCGTAATAGGTACTCCAGCGCGGGGTGAAGGTGGACTCAAACCCCACCTTTCCACGTGGAATTTCAAGATGTGGGAACTCAAACTCGCTGTGATCAGCACCCGCAAATCCTTTGAGGTCGAAGAGTCCTGAACTGTAAAGAACAAGCTCATCATCTGGATCACGGGCGTATTCGTAAACCATCTCCTTATCATATTCCAGCTCAGCATTAACATCCCGATAGGCAATGATCTGATCCCAATTGACCCGAAATTTGTCGTTTTCACTCGGAACTCGGCCCTTTTTTTCGAGGCGCACCGTTTCGGCCTTGAGCCATGCCATGTGACAGTCCCAGATCTTCTTGAACTCATTGCGATGATCCACGTCGTGGCCCTCACCTTCGTCACCGTGATCGTGATGGCCCTCATGTGTGAGAAGCCACGTTTTCTCGATCACAGGAAAAGGATCGAGCTCTTCGGCCTCGGCCCGCTGGGCGGTGTGGCGGAAATCAAGGGCATCCACACCCATGATAATGGGACTTGGGACCAATTCGCCCTTGGCAACAGTGTCGTCGCGGAGTCTTAATTCATCCTCCGTGAATTTCACGAGGTCACTTGGTTTCAAGATGAGGGTCAAGGGAGGATCGATCGTAAAAGTAACAACGGCAGTTGGCCCTAGGGTCACAATTTTTAACTTCTCGGTATCTTCTTCACGACGCTCCTTCCAGACCTCCTTTTCAACAACGTAGGTCGCGGCCTCATCAATCCCCTTTTCATCTCTGATCCAGTCCCAAGACGCCGCCAAAAACTTGGTCCGAACTTTGCGATCGTGGGACCGCGCGTCGAGGTATGCGTCCTCCAAATCATCGAGAACGTCAGTCGTAAGCTCGGCACCTGCTTGCGCAATAAGAGCGCTCTCGCTCTCGAGTAGCTCGGTGCGATTCAGCTTCCCTTCGTAAAGCTCATCCACATTGATGACACGGTAGGACTCATTCAGAGTAATCGTGTGCGTATCACCAGCTTGTTTGAGAATCTCATCAACGTAGGCCTCGTGAGTCGGACGCGTCAGCACGAAGGTCAATTCAGATGCCTTGAAGGCAATCTTATTAGCGTAGCCAGCATCGATGACACCATTTTTAAGATCACTTTTTGCAGCCCCAGCGAGGGACGCCTTTATGGCCTCTGCGATTTCCTCTTCAGTTCCTTCGAGACCATTCGCAAATAAGACCACAACCCCCGTAGGGCTCATATCAGCCAAAGCATCGAACTTTGAACGAACCAGCGCCTGAATAGCGCCTCCACCGAGTGATGCTAGGACCTTCGAGATCTGGACCTCAGTGTCAGCCACGATCTTCTCCTTGCTCTCGACTTCCTCTTCTGAAATGCCTTCGCCCTTGAGACCGGACCGCGCCTCCATCTGGAGAACCACGAGTGGCTGGAGTAAGGTTAGGGCAGGAGCGAGAGTCTTCGAAAAAAGCTCCTCACCATTGGCTTCAGAGAACTCCTCGAGCTTACGATCCACCGTGTCTGCGTCAACCATGATGCCTCCAACGATCTTGGCCTTGTGTTTGTGACCTTCGACAATTTCAAAACCTTGCACAGGGCCGTCACCATC
>JBLIDI010000228.1:0-7430 GCA_047634075.1 Akkermansiaceae bacterium | reverse complement strand
GTTGGCAACTTTAAACCTCGTGAAACTTCTGCAAAGCCACCCGATCAATCTTCCCCAGGGCCGAACGCGGTAGTAATTCCAAGCCGCGCCATCCCGCCAGTCTCGCCACCCCCGACAAGCCTTCATTTCTTTTGCTCAGATCCAACTCCCCTCCCTCGTAATAGAGAAACAAGCTCGCCCCACGACGTTCATGCGCTCGGGTCACCACCCCAACTTCGCAGCCCAATTCCCCTCTCCAAAATTCTTCCAGCTTCTCCAAATCCACCAACTCGCCCAGCACCTTCACGACCCGATCGGCACGACCCAAAATTCGCAATCCTCCCGCGACCAACTCCACCCGGTCGCTCGTGACATACCACCCGTCCACCTTCGGATCCTCCGCCACAAAACTCCGCCCGCTCCGTCGAATCACCGCCGTCAACAACCCTCCCCCTTTCAAGGCTAGGCGCCCGTCCACCAACTTCGCGCCCCACCCCGGCAACAAAGGCAAACCATCTCCCGTGGCCACTTGCGACGAAGTCTCGGTCATCCCGTAACTCGGTAACACCGGCCATCCCAACGCGCGCGCCTGCTCTTTCAAGTCATCATCCAAAGCCCCACCACCCACCACGATCGCCCGCAGTGATCCCGCTCCCCGATGCCCACCCGCCACCAAATCATGCCCCTGCGTCGGCACCAACGAAGAAATCGTCACCTTCTTCTCACGACACCACTCGGCAAACCTTCCGGCATTCCACTTTCCCTCAAACCTCTCCAAGGTCGCCCCCGAAATCCGAGCACGCACCACCACTCCAAATCCCCCCACATGGATTTCCGGCAAAGCCAATCCGAGAACGTCCTCCGCGCAAATCTCGAGCGCCGTAATCACCGATCGTGCCGACCATTCCAAAGCCTCTTGCGAGAGTGCCACCCATTTCTCCACGCCACTGCTACCCGACGTCTTAAAAAAACGATGACCTTTAAAGCGACCCGCTTTTTCTGCCCAAACTTCCACCTCGTTCACACCGTCAGCCTCATCCACGGAAGCTCCTCCAGCAAGTCTCCAAAACCCAAACCCGCACCCTCCGGCACACCAAACTCAGGCCTCACCTGACCCAGTGCCTCCGTAAAGCCATTCGCCGTAAATAACCCGTGCGTCTGCAACCCACACACCTCCGTCACTCCCGCTCTCGCCGCCTCCCAAGCCGCAAAGACCTGTCCCAGCGGATGATCCATATAGCTCGTCACCACCACCCGTTCACCCTGCACCATTTCATTGACCGCCGGCTTCACGATCAAGATCTCCGAATCCCCCCGGTCCTTCTCGACATGCCGGTCATTCGCCAAAGCCATCCCAGTCTCCCTCCCCAACTTTGCCCAATCGCGGCCCACGTAGCTCACCGGATCTTCCAAAAAATCAATTCCTGCCATCTCCTCCTGAGACCAGTTCTTAAACTCTCCAAGCAACTCCGCCGCCGCCGCCTTCTCATTAAAATCAATCCGCCAACCCAAGCCCGGAAAGGCCTTCATCATTCGCCTTATTTCGCTCAGCTCCTTCCCAACCTCTCGCCCCGCCTTCACCTTGACCTGCGCAAATCCACGGGTCACCGCCTCGCCCAAGACCGCCGCATTTAGAACCGGCAAAGTGGCATGACTCCGCGGCACCTCCAGTCCCTCAAAGAGCGACCTCCCCGCTTCCCGCGCTGCACCATCCGCTTCCACACACGCCATCGTTCGCCTAACCAAAGCCAACTTCCTCTCCCCCGCCAAATCACCCAAACATTCCTCCAAAGTCGGATCACCCAACTCAGGCCACGTGTGAAGACACCCAAACCCGGCACCGCTTCTCACCAAAACCCCCTCATAAATCGACCGCCCCGTGCGCGCATTCAGCGCGCCCGCGGCCTGCAGCTCATATCGCGCCATCCACAAATCAACCACTACTCCCAGAGGTAAGACTTCTTCACCAAGACCTTTGTCTCGCCATCGTAAAGCGTCGCCCGCCACGACTGCACGTGTCCGGATTTTAGATACTCCGCCCCCCCGATGATGATCTCACGATCGCCCTTCTTCGACGCCGCCGCTACAAACTCCCTCTTTTTCACCGCCGCTCCGGTGCGCGCCAGACGATACTCAAAAACCACTTTCACCGGCTTCTTTCCGCTCAGCCCATGCCAGCGGATATGGTAATAATTCCCCCGCCTCAGCGCCCTCTCCTTCTCCGTAACGGCCCCATAAAGCCGCTTACTTGTCTCAGCCCGGATAAAAGGGTGCCCTGTCGCCACCCTAGTGTCCCGGAGGTGAAACTGGCGTACCCGCAACGATTCCGGCGTCCCACAAGATACCAAAAGCAGGGTCGCTAACGCAAAAAACATTCTCACATCGCAATCTTCAATTTTCGGGATTCAATATTCAACCTAAAACCCCTAAGATCGCAACATCATGGACGATGTGATTCGCGACCGACTGGATGATTTCATCCGCAAGAAAGGACTGAGACAGACTTCTCAACGGGATGAAATCCTCGAAATCATCTTCTCCTCCGACGAGCACTTCACGCCCGACGAACTCTTCGAACGCCTTCGCGCCGCTGGTTCCAAGCCCTCCCGCGCCACCGTCTACCGCACCCTCGGGCTCCTCGTGGAAGCAAACCTCATCCACGAAATCGAACTCGGCGATGGCCAGACCACCTACGATCCCAACTTCATTGACCACCCCAACCACAACCACCTCATCTGTGTCGATTGCGGAAAAGTGGTCGAGTTCGAGGACTCCCACCTTGATCTCCAGAACGACGACCTCACCCGCCGTCTCGGCTACCGCCCCGTCCGTAAAAGCCTTCGCATCGAGGCCGCCTGCGAACGTCTCCGCAAGGAAGGCACCTGCCCCGACCTCATCCAAGCCCGCGTCCGGGGCAAGCGACTTCCCAATCGTAAGAAATGAAAGCGCTCCTTTTTCTCATCCTCCTCACCCTTGGTTTGCAGGCCCAACTCCGCATCGATCCTCGCGGTTTCAAAATGGCGGAACGAGAACTCCGCACCCTCTTCGAACCCACCATCAGCGTCTTTCCAAAAGCAGACGACTTCACCGACCCACCCCTCTTCATCTCACGGAATCATGAAGGTCCCATCACGCTTTATGAGAGAACCCCTCGTGGCGAGGTCGCGATCCGCCTCGACTCCCAAGACCGCTACTACTGTCAGTTCCTCTACCAATTTGCGCACGAACTCGCCCACGTTCGCGCCAACTTCCAAGCCCTCGACCACGAAAACAAATGGCTTGAAGAAACGCTCTGCGAAACCGCCTCTCTTTATGTTCTCCGAAAACTCAGCAGCCACTGGGAAAAAAACGCCCCCAACGAAGCCCTCAAAAACTACCGGAAGAATCTCACCGATTACGCCCGCCAAGTCATGAAGACCCGCGAACCGCTCACGCTCAAGACCTCCCCCGCATTCTACCAAAAACACCGCGAGACCCTCCGCAAATCAGCCACCGAGCGCACCCTCAACGGAGCTTTCGCCAATCTCATTCTCCCTCTTCTCGAAAAGGACCCCGAGCACTGGAAGGCCCTCCCGCACTTCCCCCGCCTCAAGGGAGCCTCCCTCGCCACCCACTTCGAAGCCTGGCGCAAAGCCACCCCGAAAAAACACCATCACTTCCTCACCCGAGTGGAGGACATCTTTCTGAAAAATAAGACTCCGGATTCCCCTATTTGCCAAAGTCCGGGGTCCCATTCCTCAGATTCGCGCAGGAAAGCGGAGATCGTGCTTTTCAGTGCTCCATGACAATGTTGTCGTTTTATGTCATGCCCCAAGATGGACCTTCTTCAGAGGTGATCCCCTAGCATCTTGAAAGTTACGATCTCAACTTTTTGATCAGCAGGGAGTCTTGTCGACTTTCTCAGCAATCTCCAGCATCAGAGAGCAGTAAGGATCTCGGGCGCTTTCGATCATCTGATTCAAAGGAACAGGTCAGCTTGATTTAATTGCAAGACATTCGAGGCTACCGAGCAGCACCTCTCCCAAACTTCTCCTTTTCAGATTTCATTTCCATCAGACATCTGAAAGCCTCCAGCCATGACCATCGCTCCCATCGAAAATACCTCCGGCGTCAAACTCGGCATTCTCGGCACCCACCTTGGCTTCCTTGACGCCCTCGTTCCCAATGCCCACGGTCGCCTTCCCCGCAACTCCGCCGGCGAGTTCGTCGTCGCGGCCGGTTCACGCGACCTCATCGAACTCTCCCCCGTCAAAATCGACCTCATCCAAATCTCGGCGTTCGGAACGACCCTTCCAGAAGAAATCGACGAGCTCATCGCAGCCGTCCGCGAGCTCGGCCTGGAGCCGCAATTGGTGATGATGGTCGGTGGCGTCGACCCCATGAATCCCGCGGACGAGGACGACGCTCTTTCCCAACTCCTCGTCAACCTCAACGCCGCCCTTCGTAACAACATCATCGAGGTCAACTCCACCTCTGTGGAAACCTGGCTGGAAGGAACCCCACCCGCCAACGATGAAGAATTTCAAGCCCGCGTCGCCCAGAATATTAAACTCCACCTCCGGGCCTATGAGGAAGCCGGACTCGAGGGCTCCTGCATTCAGAACTGGAACATTGAATTCCTGCGCCCCGGGGAGTTCCAAACTTTCACCACCCTCGCCAAGCTCCGCCCAATCCTCGACGGACTCAACGCGAAAATCGGCAAGCCCTACTTCAAAGCACTCATCGATGCCGCACACTGCGGTGACTCCGGCCTCAGCATTCCCGAGAACGAAGCCATCGTGGCATCCGTGGGAGAAGTCGATCAAATCGGACCTTTCCACTGCTCCGTCCCCACCACCCGCGGGTGCCTCTCGTCCGATGACGGCTGGGTCAGTGCCCTCCTGACCGCAAACGCAAAAACCGGCAAGCTCACCAGCGCCTTCGTCGAACTCTTCCGCCACGATGACCCAGCTCTTGAGGCCCTGCGCGAACTCGAACCCGGCCACGGAGTGGACACCACCCTCGGCCGCACTTACACCGAGGTCATGGCAGATGGACTCATCGACACCGTCCGCCGACTCAACAACCTCAAAAATCGTGGTTTCCTTTAAAAAAGAAACGGCATTCTGAGCGCCTCAGATCTCTTACAAAATTCTGGAGACCACCTCGACAGGTGTCTTGAGGGGCTTTTTGTCAGCAGGAGTCATCTCGCTCACGAATTTTTACCACCGCCATGGCGTAGCTCCGCCAAACAAAGCACCGCAAAACAGGCCGGCAACTGCGGAGGTCGAACGAAATGAAGAGCCCGGCTGGTCATCCTAACAGGCCCCGTGGTTTTTTTTGAGATGAAACACACAATCAGGATCTCTGATCTGGTGCCGATCCCTTCCCCTTGGGGGCATTCGCCTCCTTTCTCTTGAGCGCCTTAGTCTCGACATCATCCTGCTCGATGACGAGCGAGTGAATGGTAATCGGACCCTCGATCTTTTCCGTATTGGAGAGGATGGGCGTAAGAACTTTTTCTTCGTTTTCCTTGAAAAGGATGATGGCATTCTCGCCGTGCCTCTTTTTGAAATCCTCCAGCGTGAAGACCTCGGTGAGAAAAGTTTTTTTCATCTCAGCACCCTTTCGGGAAAATGAACTGAGTTCGGAAAAGCGGGGACCACCAAGAAAGCAAAACCTCCCCCGCATATGGCTCGCCACCGCCTTCTGATGGTGAACATCGACGTCCGGAGGCGTCAACTGCCAGACATTGGCCTTCCCAAATCGATGTTGGAATTCCCGCGCTGCCAGCGAGTTAACCTCGTTGTTGGGAGTCGCCGCAACGAGATGACCGAGGCCCGCGAAATCGATTTCCTCCTCAGCATACTCGGAGAGGATATTTGCTCGCACTGCGGTGAGACCATCAAGTCGCGCCGCCGCGATCTTCTCATACCGTGTGTCGAGAAGGAGACAATGATGCCCTTCATTGACAAGCCCCTTGGCCACCACCCGAATCCACGGATCAGCTCCCGCAAAGAGAATGCCGCTGGGATTGGCATCGGAGAGCCCCAAACGCCGGGCAAGTGGAGCAGCGAGGAGTCCGTAAAAAGTCACGGTGCCCAAAATCACGATGAAGACGAGCGGGACAAGCTCACTCGCTTGTTCGGCCAACTGCGCATAGCGTTCGTTCCCCGGATTTGCCTTCGCGGCCCCAGTGATCTGCAGCGCAAAAACCGAAGTCACGGCCGCCGCCACAATTCCGCGGGGAGCAAGAAGTGCCAGGAAAAGTTGCTCACGAAAAGTAGTGCGCTTGGACCCAAGATTGGCGAGAAAAACCGAAGCAGGACGCACCACAAGGATCAAAGCGGCCAGGAAAAAGAGCCCCTTCTGCCAGACCACCTGAATCTCGGCAATTCCGATTCGTCCCGAGAGCATGAGAAAGAGAAGGGAAATAATTAAGACCCGGAGATTCTCCTTAAATTCGAGAATATGCCGAACCGAAACCTTCTTCTGATTAGCCAAAGCGACCCCCAAAACAGTCACCGTTAAGAGTCCCGCTTCATGCTGAATGGCATTGGATCCCGCAAAGGCGACCCCAACCAAGGCCAGAAAAAACATGCTCTCCAAAAAATCCGGAATCAGGTGACGGGACATCAAAATTTCCGTCACTTTCGCAAGACCCCACCCCAGACCCAACCCGATCACGAGCGTCTTCACCAAAGCAATCGCGACAGTGTCCCATCCCTGGCCAAGCCCGCCTTCCTGAATGGTAATAAAAACCAAAACCGCGAGGACCGCACCAATGGGATCAACCACGATTCCCTCCCACTTCACAATCGAAGCCATTTTGCGACGGGGTTTGATCAGACGTAGCAGAGGCGCGACCACGGTGGGCCCTGTGACCACCAGAATCGCACCAAGAAGGGCGCAGATCTGCCAGTGATATCCGAGAGTCAGACGGGCTGCCACTGCCGCAAGACCGAAAGCAATGGCCACCGCTATCGTACAGAGTCTCAACACTGGCGTGCCAGCCTCCTTCAACTCGGAAAACTTCAGCGTCAACCCACCCTCGAACAAAATGATTGCCACAAAAAAGCCCACCAAACTCAGCAGCGATTCTTCATTCGCAAGATAGGTATCAATACGGGTTCCCGTGAAATGCGAAAGAGCAAAACCAAACACCAACAAGAGAAGAATCGAGGGCAATTTCAGGCGCCAGGCCGACCACTGGACAATCACGCCAAGAAGCAGCAAAAAAGCGAGATAGGCTAGAAGACTCACGGGGGGAGATTGCGCTCAAACGCGCCTCGCGCCAAGCCTCGATCATGATTGAAAAGGACACAACCGAGGTATCGCCTAGGTGACATGAAAATTGTCATCCTCTTGATCACACTCATCACTCCCGTCTTTGGCTGGGCAGCGCATCGAGGCCTTTGTCGGCCTCTGCGACTCTGAGCATCAGACCATCGCGAAAGTTGGCAAGGCAATCG
>JBLIDI010000227.1:0-7449 GCA_047634075.1 Akkermansiaceae bacterium | reverse complement strand
CCGCAAAATACCCAGCCGCCTCCGACAACCCCACCAAGACGGAAGTGCATCGTTTCGCGGTCATCCGATTCGACTTTCCCGGAATGGCATTCGACTCGTGAACATGAGTTCGGAGGCCTTTCTTCGAACCAGCGAGAACCGGTGGAAACGAGGTAAATCCGCCCATCCCCAGAACGACATCGGCCTCTTCCCGATCGATGATCGCACCACATTGCTGAATCGTCTTCCGCAGACTCAGGAGGAAGGAAATCATCTTTGGCGAAAAGGTGGGCGGCTTGGCAATGGCACGGACCGTCTCAAAGCGGAGGTCCGCATACTTGGCGGAAGCTTTGGCATCGACCTCCTTTTCCGAGATAAGCAAAAGGACCTTGTGGCCGCGGGATTCGAGTTCCTGCGCGACGGCAATCCCAGGGAAGAGATGGCCCCCGGTTCCGCCGCAGGCGATGATGATTTTTAATGGCTCTGACACGATGTTGGCGGGACGCTAGGCGCCTGATGTGTGGTTTTGAACTGCGAAATGCACGAAAATTCGCCTTTCGATCAGCAGCATCTGGAATTGACAATGACCGAACAACAGTCGATGGAACCTTTCGTGAATTTAAAAATTCAATCCAATCTCCTCCGACGAGCAGCCCTCTGGCTTGGCTTGGCGCTCGCAGGATGATTCGTTTTTGAAACACCCAACCGGAGGCGCCCTAAGATGCGACGCTTCCTGGTTTCTCCTGCCTCTCTGGAACGTCACGCTTGGCCCCTCGCCACCCAGTCCAGCCATGACTTCCATCTCCGAGCCACGCGGCATCTTCTTGATGCCTCTCTCCATCATCTCCTTCACCGTGAATACCCTCGCCGTGCGCGCCATCGCCACCGGCATCGGAGCGGCGCTCTTTTTCGACGCAACATTCGGCCTCATCGAACTCTGCGGTGCGGCCTTCACCATGATCGCCACCTTGATGATCGATCCCCGGACTTCCAAAACCAACCCCAAGAAGCTATCACCACAAAAGACAAAGTGATGACCACCCCCGAAAAGACACAGCAATACGTTCTCCAAACCTACGGCAGATTCCCCCTCACCGTGACTCGCGGCAAGGGCACCAAAGTGTGGGATCAAGACGGTCGCGAGTATCTCGATTTCTGCGCCGGCATCGCGACCTGCTCGCTCGGCCACTGCCCACCCGCCCTCACCCGGGCCATCACGGAGCAAGCAGCCACCCTGATGCACTGCTCGAATCTCTACTACATCGAGCCCCAAGCCGACCTCGCCGAACTCATCGTCGAAAAAGTGGTCCAGCACCCCGGCAAAGTCTTCTTCTCGAACTCCGGGGCCGAGGCCAACGACGGTCTCATCAAGCTCGCGCGGAGGTTCGGTCTCGAGAGCGGTCGCTACGAAGTCATGACCTTCCACAAATCCTTTCACGGGCGCACCATCGGGGCCATGTCCGCCACGGCGCAGCCCAAGATCCACGAAGGCTTCGATCCCCTCCTCCCGGGCTTCGTCTACGTCGAGCCAAACGACCTCGACGCCGTCAAGGCCGCCCTCACCGATAAAACCGTCGCCTTCCTCCTCGAACCCATCCAAGGCGAAGGCGGAGTGTATCCCATGACCAAGGAATTCCTCGAAGGCCTCTCCGCTCTCGCTCAGGAAAAAGACCTCCTTCTTCTCCTCGACGAAGTCCAATGCGGCTTCGGCAGAACCGGCGACCTCAACGGCTACGATACCATCGCCCCCGGTCTCCTCCCCGATGGTATCTCGTGGGCCAAAGGCATGGGCGGGGGCTTCCCCATTGGCGCCTTCTGGGTTGCCGAGAAACACGCCCCACTCCTCGGCCCCGGCAGCCACGGCTCCACCTACGGCGGCAATGCCCTCGCTTGCGCCGCCTCCAAAGCCGTCATCGACACGATCATCTCGGAAAACCTCACCGAAAACGTCAAAACCCGCGAAACCCAGATCCGGGAAACCATCGCCCACTGGAACCACCCCGCCATCACCGAGGTCCGGGGCCACGGCCTCCTCCTTGGCATCGGCATCAAGCCAGCCGCCCTCACTCTCCCCGAAGGCAAAGTTCCCTCCATCCACCTCTGTTCCGAACTCCTCGCCAAAGGACTCCTCGTCCCACCCGCCGGCCCCGAAACCGTCCGCCTCCTCCCCCCTCTCAACGTCACCTCCAAGGAAATCGCGCAAGCCCTCCACCTCGTCCACAACGTCCTCAACGCTCACCTCTCAGCGTAGCCAAAAGCTCCAGCTTTTGGAACCCTCAACCCAGGCTTGGCCAAAGGCCAAATTCATACCAGCCCCACGCCTCGCTTGGGGTTTCTCATCTCGAGTTCCCCACTCGCTGAAAACGAACCTCATAATCCCCGAAAATAAAAGCCGCCCCTCCATTAAAAAGTCGCCATCTCGTCAAAATTCCCTCCAAATACGGGAATGACCCACACCCGCCGCCACTTCCTCACCACCGGACTCGCCGTGGGAACAACCATCCACTCCCTGCGCGCCGACGACAACGCTCCCATGTCCAAACCACTCATCGTCTCCACTTGGCCCTTCGGTAAACCCGGCAACGACAAAGCTCTCGAAACCCTCAATAACAAGGGCTCCCTCCTCGACGCGGTCGAACAAGGAATCCGCCTCGTCGAATCCGATGAAAAGAACCGCTCCGTCGGAATCAGCGGACTCCCGAACGCCGCCGGCGTGGTCCAGCAAGATTCCTGTATCATGAGCGGCCCCGGTCATGACGCCGGGAGCGTCGCCGCCATCGAAGGCATCCTGCACCCCATCTCCGCCGCGCGCCGCGTCATGGAAAAAACTCCCCACGTCATGTTGGTCGGAGACGGAGCGCGACACTTCGCGATCAAAGAAGGCCTCGAATCCATCGAAGTAGACTCCCAAAAACTTCACGAACAGTGGCACAAAAAACATGCGACACCCGCCCCGTCAAAACTCCCAAAAGATAATCACGACACCGTTGCCCTCCTCGTCCTCGACGCCAAAGGAGACATCGCCGGCGGTTGTTCCACGAGCGGATGGGGCGGTAAGCTTCCCGGCCGCGTGGGCGACTCCCCCATCATCGGAAGCGGACTCTACATCGACAACGAAGTCGGAGCCGCCGGGGCCACCGGCCTGGGCGAAAACATGATGCGCTACTGCGCCTCCTTCATGGTCGTCGAATACATGCGACAAGGACTCCACCCTGAAGAAGCCTGCCTCAAAACGATCGCGCGCATCGCCGCCGCCGATCCCAAGTCAGCCGAAGACCTTCACCTCAACTTCGTCGCCCTCGACAAAAAAGGGCGCTTCGGAGCCGCCGGCACCGGCGCGGGATTTCAATACGCCGTCACCACCCCGGACTTCAGCCGCATCCTCACCGGAGCCAGCTTCACCAAAAAAGACATCGGCCCCGAAGGCGGCAACACCGAGTGATCTCCCCCGCCCCAAAGACGGCCAACAAACATAGGCCAATCTTTCACCTTGGGATCTCTAACCTTGGGATCTCTAAAGTCGTTGCAGATTCGATCGGGCTAAACGGTTACCAAACCTTGGAGTTTTCGTCTCGTAGCCTCAAGGATGGATTTATGAGGGTTGATCTTGTTCTGATGACTGGAAAGAAGCGGGCGAAGACTGGCCTAACGATAGAATCACACTTGTTGCTCAAATTGAGAAACCCAAATCGGAGGTGCGCTCCCATTAGCCGGTGCCCCCCTCGACGTTCACCTAAAACACCCCGTCAAGAAGATGACCGATGAACAACCCGGGACCGCTGAGGAGATTGCAGCGGTTCGAGAGAGCCCCGAGGGTTGCGGCACCGAAGCGATTCACGACGACAGCGATCAAGACGGCGGGAATCAAAAGATACCGCTTCAAAGAAGGGTAACACCAAAGCCTGATAAGGCGACGTGTTGTCGTGATTTTAGTTTGGACGACGGAACGACACCGACCTCAATCGGGGGCGCACTCTTCAAGACGGTCTTGCGATGGTTCAAGCGCAACTAAAATTCAAAGACGGAGAATCAGGAAGACTGGGAGTTGTCCCCACCCTCTCCTCCTAATCTCTCTCTCTTGAAAGAATTTCCTCCTAAATCACGTTTTACTATTGCGAAACAGTCTCAATAAGCTTTTCTTCTACCAGCCCATGCCATCCCTCGCTACCGATCTCAAACTTGATTCCGCCCTGACCCTAAGTCAGGCTGCAATTGGTTGCGAATTCCAGATCCGCCACGTCGAAGGCCCCGCCTGCCGCCAGCTTCGTGATATCGGATTCTGCGAGCAGATGCGCGTCAAGAAGCTGACCAACGGACGCAATATGCTCTGCTCCGTCTGTGGAACCAGACTTGCCCTTAGCAAGGATCTTGCAGACCAAATCCAGGTCGTCCCCGCCTAAATCAGTCATTCGATGAGCCAATCATCTCTCGAGGCAAGAATTGCCCTAGTCGGCAATCCGAACGCCGGAAAAACCACTCTTTTTAACGCCCTCACCGGTCAAAATCAAAAGGTCGGAAACTACGCCGGGGCCACCATCTCCCGAAAATCAGGCACCTTTTTCACCCCGCACGGGCACAAGTTCGAACTCATCGATCTCCCCGGCTCCTACTCGCTCGAGCCAAATTCGCCCGATGAGCAAATCACCCGTGATGTCCTCATCGGTGATCAGGACGGCGAAGAAACACCCGATCTCGTCCTCTGCGTACTCGATGCCACAAACCTCGAACGCCACCTCTACCTTCTTCTTCAGGTCATCGATCTCGGCTACCCCGTCGTCGTCGCCTTAAATAAAATCGACAACGCCGAAGGCCAGGGCCTCCGACTCGACCCCACCGCCCTCAGCGAGGACTTCGGTGTCCCCTTCGTCCCCATCTCCGCCATCACGAGTCGCGGCATCACCCACCTCAAACAAGCACTCCGGCACCCTTTCCCCGCCCCGCCAGGACGCCTTTGGAAAGGCCCCGCCGAACTGGAAGAGGCCATCGAGAAATCGATCTCCCTCTCCGCGTGCAATGGCGCAAACAATCCCGCGGCCCACGGGCTCATGAATGTCGCCCAATCGGGTTCCGAAATCGCCGACTTCATCCAAAAGACCCGCTTTGAACATATCCACCGTGCCGTCGAAGCCGGCCTACAACGACCCGACGAAGCCGCCCTCGCTCTCACCGACCGGATCGACGCCCACGCCCTGCACCCCGTCAGAGGTTGGTTTATTTTCACCACTCTCATGCTCGCTGTTTTTTGGTCGATTTTTAAATTCGCCGAAGTCCCCATGGGTTGGATCGAGCAGGGTCAGGCAAGCCTGCAAGGCCTCATCACCAAGCTCATCGGCGAGGGCGATTTCCAAAGCCTCATCGTCGACGGCGTCATCGCCGGAGTGGGCGGCGTGCTCATCTTCCTCCCCCAAATTGTCCTCCTCTTTTTCTTCATCAGCCTTCTCGAAAGCAGCGGCTACATGGCCCGCGCCGCCTTTCTCATGGATGGCATCATGAACAAAGCCGGCCTCTCCGGGAAATCCTTCCTCCCTCTCCTTTCAGGCTACGCCTGCGCCATCCCCGGCATCATGGCCACCCGCACCATCCCGAATGCCAAGGAACGTCTCGCTACCATTCTGATCCTCCCCTGGACTTCCTGCAGCGCCCGCCTCCCCGTTTACACCCTCATCGTCCCTCTGATCTTTGCCGGAGCGCTCGCCCAAAGCCTCGCCCTCTTCGGGATCTACGCTCTCGGCACTCTCACCGCGCTGATTGCCGCCAAAGTCCTCAAGCCACGCCTCGGTAAAACCGAAGCCCCCCAATTCCTTCTCGAGCTTCCACCGTATCAAAAACCGCAATGGGACCACGTCCTACGCCAAGTCGGAGAACGCGCCTTCGCCTTCGTCAAGAAAGCGGGCACCGTCATCCTCGGCCTCAGCATCATCCTCTGGTTTCTCAACACTTACCCCAAAAGTGATTCCGAAGATCCCGCCGTTCAACAAGAACAATCGTTTAACGGACAGATTGGCCAGGTCCTCGAACCCGTCGTCTCCCCCCTCGGCTGGGATAATCGTATGGGCACCGCCATGATTGCCTCCTTCGCCGCGCGCGAAGTTTTCCGCTCCTCCCTCGCCATTTCCTACGCCACCGATGAGGAAGACGGCGAGGCCATGCGCGATAAACTCTCAGCCTCCAAACGTGGTGATGGCAGCTCGCTTTACACCCCGCTCGTCGGAATCTCCATCATCATCTTTTTCATCTACGCCCTGCAATGCCTCCCCACCACTGTCGTGGTGAAACGAGAAACCGGCTCGTGGAAATGGGCCCTCGGTCAGCTCGTAGGCATGACCCTCTTCGCCTACCTCGCCGCCCTCCTCGTCTACCAGGTCGGCCGTTCCCTCGGATACTCGTGATGAATTGGCAAACACCCGCAGCCCTCGCCGTCGTGGCCCTCACCTTTATCATCTTCCTCCTCCGCCTCCGCCGTGGCAAAGAGTCCTGCGGCAGCGGATGTTCATGTTCCACCAAGCCAAACTAGACTGGCTTCAGAAACACGAGCACTTGAGGATCGTGTCCGAGTGATCGTTTTGTGATTTGGCGGTAATCCCTTGACCCTCTTAATCAGAAAACTTCAGCAAAAGAATGATCAAGTCAAGTTTCAGGCGCATGCTATGTTTGATTAATTTCACCTCTTCTTTTGCGGCTCAAGCTCTTGCGGAAGAATGGCGAAAATCCGACACACCACAAGAAGGAGAGTTCTCGTATTTATATTTCACCTTCGATCAATTTTATACAATTTCTAGTGGTCGAATTTTCCACAAAGAAACTCAACAGAGACAATGGCCACGCAGGCAACTCACGACCTCCGGCAATGTCACCTCTCTCCACCTCACAAAGGCAAAGCTCTTTACACTGAGAGACGACGGGCACCTCTCGGTCACCGAAGACGGAGCCTCTTGGCGAGCCATTCAAATACCTGCTCCCGACGGCACCTCCCTCGATGACCTCACTTGGGGAAATGGTCATTACCCATTTACGTCAACTTAAGAGCGTGAGCCAAGTAAGGATAAGGGGTTGGCGGTCGTTGTGGTAATCCATTCTGACGTCGAGCCAGCCGGGATTGTAGTGTTCCAGCTGCGCCAAGGTCCGACTTTCAGTTATGACTTCCCCGAAATTACTGAAGGTTTTTTCCAAACTCACTTGTCCTTTGTTTCTTTCAAATTTCGCCCGCAGCAGTTCGAAGACCCCCAGTGCCAAAACTTGATAAATCATTGCCACGAGGACGAGGGCCTGCAGATGATGCTCGTTGCTTTTGCGGTCCAAGGCGCTGGAGAGATTCATCCCCTGTTTCCAGGCGCGGAAGATGATCTCGATGTTCCACCGGCAGGTGTAGAGGTCCCTTGCCTTGACAAGATCGACGATATCCTTGCCGAGATTCTTATCCTGGGCCGTTGCGCAATGGATCGTTTCATCGACCGCCTGTCCGGTGAGCAG
>JBLIDI010000226.1:0-7457 GCA_047634075.1 Akkermansiaceae bacterium | reverse complement strand
CAGAGGTGGGTGGCGTGGGCGCGACGGACTTCGCGGAGGGCGTTGTTGCGACCGGTTTGGGGCCAGGCGTTGGAGTCGAGGTCGGCGAGGAGGCGGTTGGTGGGGCCGCCGTGGATGTGGACGGCGCCGCAGAAGGCGGTTTGCGAGAGGACGACTTTGAGGTCGGCTCCGGTCCAGTCTTGCGACCAATCGTGGAGGAACTTGAGTTGGCGGTCGCCGAGGAGTTTGAGGCCTTTGACGTCGACGGCTTTACGATCGTATTTGGGGTCGTTGATGTGGTCGGGGCGGGGGCCCATTTTAGGGATGGTGCCTTGAGGGCCGGTTTTGAATTTGCGGTCTTCGAGGATCGCGAAGGAAACGCCGGCGTAGGTCAGGTCGGTGAAATAGACGCTGATTCCGCGCTTGATAGGCTTGGGATCGACGGGGTCGGGGAGGTGCCAGGTTTGTTGGCGTTGGACCATGTTGACGTATTCGGGTGCGTAAAAATAGCCGCCGCTGGGACCGGCGGAGTTGGTCGCTTGAATGCCTTCTTCACCCCAGAGGTTGGCCTGGCCGATGTCGTGATCATCGGGAATGGTGATGGTGGGGCGGTCACGCATGAGGTCGCGGAATTGCATCCCGAACTCGAGCCAGCCGGAGGTGTGCTGGGTGTGGTGGTAGGTCTGGTCGCCCGCGAAGAAGAGGATGTCGGGATCTTGCGCGATGAGGTTTTTGACAATCAACGGGCGGGGGCCGGTGGTGCGGGAGGAATTACAGGAAAGGTTGCCCACGACGAGGATCTCTTTGTCGGTGGGTTCGTGGCGGATCTTACCTTCAAAGGTGGCCTTGTCGGCGTGACGGACACGGTAGGCGAAGTCTTTGCTGGAATCCCAGTTGTTGACACGGAAGTGGGCGGACCAGCCGGGGTAGAGGACCTTTTCTTTGGCGATTTCTTTCCAAGTCTCACCGTCCTTGATTTCGAGGCGGACTTCCTGGATCTCGTCCGGTTTGAGCGGGAAAAGCTGGGCCGTCATCTTGAGAGTGTGATTCTCAAGGGTGTAAACTGCGAAACCAACGACTTGATCGCGTGGGACGTCGAGGTTGATCATGGGGTTCTTCTTTTTGGCAGCGCCCTGACGCTTCCACCAATCGGCGGTGGCCCGGTCATCGAGGCGGGAGTATTTCTCGCCGAAGAGCTCGGTGGAAGTGGGCATCACTTCGCCGGTGGCGGAAAAGGTGAGAATTGAGGCCAGAAAGGCGGGCAAAAGGTGCTTCATGAGGAAGACGCTAGCAGTTGCCTGATGGGGTGACAATTATTCTGACCCATCATCCGGTTTTCTTCTGTCATTCCTCCTCGTTGGGTGGCTTTCCGGGGCACCATTGACGAGCTGATGGTGACGAGAACGATTTTAGGGGGCCGGCAACTTGGAAATGGCGCATGAAATCAGCCTGAAACCTGTCTGATAATATTGTATAATCGTCTCGAATCCTTCCGTATCTCCTCTTTATAGTATCATGCAGTTTGCTCGATCCTTCAGGTTATTGAATTTCCGGTTTCTGACGATTTTCGTTTTGGGAGGCCTATGGGCGTCTTCGGGGGCTGCCGAGGTCGCAGGTGTCGTGAGCGCGAATCAGGAAAAAGCGTTCAGGGCCGCGGCCCGCCCGTTTCTGGGGCACTACTGCATCAAGTGTCACGGAGAGAAGAAGCAAAAGGGGGATTTGAATCTTGAGACGATGGCGATCGACATGACGAATCCTGAGATTGGGGAATTATGGAGCAATGTTTTTGCCCAGGTGCAGTTTCGTGAGATGCCGCCGGGTAAGAGTAAAGATCAGCCGACCGCAGAAGATAAAGTGGTCTTCTTGGAAGCCTTGGACCGGCAGTTGAAGTTGCATGGGCGGGGGTTTGGTTTGCAGGAGAAATTGCGCTTGCCGGAATATGCCAACTATTTGGACCACAATTCGCTCTTCGATGGGAGCGTGACGGAGATGCCCTATACTCCGGCCCGCCTCTGGCGCCAACGCCCGGATATTTACAGCGCACTTTGGGGGAATCATTATGGGCGCTCTCCGTGGTTGAGCGTGAAAATCGGGAGTGCCGGCCGGATGGATGCCAGGAACGTTGTCAAGAAGGGCCCGCAGAAAGGGAAGACGATAACCACGCGCTACTTCCAGGACTCCAGATTTGCGAACCCCTTCTATGAATTCGTGCACCACGCGTCTGGTTTTACCGATTATGCAATGATCCATGCCGATCAGGCTTCCTTGGAGGCCTTGCTCACAAACTCCGAGAAGATGGCCGAGATTCTTACGGAAGGATTGCCGGTGACCATCGTGACTGAGGTGAAGAACAAGGACAGTCGACACGGGAATAACCACGGTGGCTTTGTCGGCGGGGTGGAGACAAATCGTGTTGAGCGGCGGGGTCGGGTGCCGGTTGTTTTTAAGAAGATTGTCGATTCCGATGAGGAAGTGCTTCAGGCGGATTTTAATGCCGCCCTCGATATTGCCTTTGCCCTCTTTTTGCGTCGGGAGCCGGACCGTGAGGAGCGGGAGCACTACTGGAGGGATGTCTTCCAGAAGAACGCCCCGCTAGGAAATAAAATGGCGCTGCAGGCGACCCTGATCTTCATCAGCCTGTCTCCTGAATTCGTGTATCGGATGGAGATCGGGATGGGGAGAGAAGATGCTCACGGGCGCAGAATGTTATCACCCCAGGAATTGGTGTATGCCATTCACCATGCCTTTGCCGACACTCCCGCCTTCGGGGTGGAAAGCTTTGAGACCGTTGGTATTTATACCAGGGATGCCGAGGAGCCGATTCAGAAGGTTATGACGAGTGGGGATCCTTCCTACCGGCCGAGTGGATGGCTCGTTGAGCAGATGAAGGCCGGAAAATTGAAAACCAAGTCGGATGTCGAAGTCGCGGTGCGGAAGATGCTCGCGGCAGCCGGCGGGAACATCTCACCGAATCACAATCGACCTTTGAGTAGCTCCAGGAACCCCCGCATCCTCAAGTTCTTCCGTGAGTTCTTTGGGTATCACCATGCTCCAAGCGTTTTTAAAGATACTGATAAATTCGTAGGAGTGGAGGGCTATGAGCAGTTCAACAAGGGATCGGCATCGCAGCTGAGATATGACACCGATACTTTGGTCCTTCATGTCTTGCGGGATGATCAGGACGTTCTCCGGGAGCTTTTGACGACGGAGAGGGTGTATTCTTCCTATTGGAACGGCACGAATGATGCCAAGAACTTCAAGAAGGGAGGTGGGAAGGAGAAGTATGCTCGAACGCATATGTTGCAGGCCTACAATATCGACCCCTTCGAGCAGGAATATGACAGCAGTGAGATGGGCGGGATGAAGAAGGCCTTGACGCCCCCTCGCGGCCAGCGTTTCGGAATCTTAACCCAGCCGAGTTGGTTGGTCGCTCACAGTGGGAACTTTGACAATGATCCGGTGCGCAGAGGCAAGTGGATCCGTGATAAACTTTTGGCGGGCTACGTGATGGATTTGCCGATCAATGTGGATGCGCAAATTCCCGATGATGAGCATCGGTCTCTGCGGGAGCGTTTCGAGGTGGTTGAAAAAGAGGAATGCTGGCGCTGCCATAAGAAGATGAATCCTCTGGGGATGCCATTCGAGGCCTTCAATCATGTGGGCCGTTTCCGCGAGACCGAGGTGGGTAAGCGGGTCGATACCTCGGGAAAGATTAGTAACTCGATCGATCCCGGGCTGCACGGTGAGGTGGAGGATCTGCGGGAAATGATCACGCGGATCGCCAATTCGGATCTCGCACGGCAGAGTTTCATTCGTCACGTCTTCCGCTATTGGATGGGGCGGAATGAGATGTTGCGGGACTCGAAAACTTTAATCGAAATGGATGGGGCTTATCTGAAATCGGGAGGCAGTTTCAAAGAGCTTTTGGTGAGCTTGCTGACTTCCGATTCGTTTTTGTATCGCAAATAGTATTTTAGAAAAATCATGATGAATCGAAGAAACTTATTAAAAGGGGTGACTCTGGGAGCGGGCGCGACAGCGTTGTCCCCGTTTCTCAGCCATTTGCGTGCGGCCGAGATTGGTAAGCTTCCGAAGCGATTTGTTTTCGTGGTGAAAGGGAGCGGGCTTCAGGCGGAATACCTGAACCCGGAGGGTTTGCAGCACGGTGGCGATACCCTTGTGGATGCCAGTTTGGACGGGAAGATTCTACCGGAGAGCCTGAAACCTTTGGAGGCATTCCGAAATAAGCTGACGATCATTCAAGGGCTGAGCGGGAAGATGTGTAGCAGCGGTCATAATTCGTGGTATGGCGCGCTCGGCGCCTTCAAGTCCTCTCAAGTGACTCCGCCGACTGGCGCTACGATTGACGGGCACCTCTCAAACCTCTTTCCCTCGGTTTTCAATCATATCGGCTTGAAGATGGGAAATGGGAGTCAAGGGACGGCTTATCCCGCGATTTCGGCAGCGGGGCCCGGTCGGCAGTTGGCCTTTCAATGTGACCCGGCGATGGCTTACCAGAACCTTTACGGGAGCATCGCAGCGGGTGGAGACATTAAAAATAAATACACGCGGACGGGCAACGTGCTCGACGCGATGGGTGCCGATATTAAGAAGCTTCAGCGGGAATTGCCTGGAGCAGAGCGCGAGAAGCTGGGGCATTATCTCAGCGGATTTGAGGCGCTTAAGAACCGGCGGACGAAATTGATTTCGATGCAGGATATCTTGCGGAAGAACGCTCCCGCGGTGACTGACAAGTATCAGTCCAATGTCACCACGGACCATCTGGAAGCGCACTTCGATATGGCCGCCGCGGCGATGATCAGCGGGATTAGTAATGTCGTGACGGTGCACTGCGATAGTCTCGATTCTTCGTATCAGGGATTGGGAATCACGCCCAAGGTGCACTCGGTCGGGCATGGTTCGAGCAGTGGTGATTTGAGTGCCCAAGATTGCCGGAACATGATCCGGACCTATCATGTTAGACTCATCGCTGATCTGGCTGAAAAATTGGAGAGCACTCCGGAAGGAGACGGCACGATGCTCGATAATACCATGATCGTGTATGTCAGTGATAATTCCGACAAGCACCACGCTTCGGCAACGGAATGGCCGATGTTTGTCTTGGGAAACAGCGGCGGGGCGCTCAACTCGAAAGGGCGTTATTTAGCCTATCCACGTTATGGTTCAGCCAATCACAGGCACACAATTGGAAATTGGCTGACCACCATGACCCATCTTGCCGGGGTTCCCCAAGATCACTTTGGTCAGCCGGATATGGCCTTGGGTAAGCTCGGGATGCAGAGTGGTCCGTTGAGTGAACTTCTCGTTTAAGAGCGCATGCTTTCCCGTTTATTGCTCCTCTTGTTTTTGGGTCTGGGTGTTTGCCTGGCCCAAACTGCGGATTCCTACGTGCATCAGCCCGGTTCACGGCTTTCCCTGGCTGAGCTGACAGCGTTGTGCGAGGACCGCTCCTTGAAGCGCTTGGATCTTCGCGGCGGGGGATTGCGTGATGGGGATGTTGTCCCCCTGGCCAAAGCGACCTGGCTGGAAGAACTGCACTTGGATTCGCACACCCTGACCCCGACGGGATATGCGGTGCTGAAGGATCTAAAAAACCTGAAGGTGCTCGGGGTGCAGAGTCTCTCATCACCGGAGGAGATCGAGACGGTTTTTGAACTCATCAAGGACTTCCCGTTGGAGGAATTGAATCTCAGTAATTCTTCGGTGTTGTCGGGGGAGAGTTTGGCGAAGTTGAACTGCCACAAGACCCTGAAAGTGTTAGACCTTTCCTGTTCGCGGGGAGGGTTGACTGATGAGGGCCTGGCGGGCTTGGCCGGGTTTACCGAATTGCGCTCTTTGGATCTCAATGGCCATGGTGCGCTGAAGATGGGCTTGGAGCCCCTCTCTGGGTTGACGAAGCTGGAGACGCTCAACGTGTATGGATGCCACGGACTTTTGGACGAGGCCTTCATCGCGATCTTCAAAAATCTGAAGAACCTGAAGGATCTCAATATGGGGTTCTGTTGGTGGCACAAAGGTGAGGGTCTGGTCTTTCCCGCTTCGGTCGAGAATTTGTATTTGGTGGAATCGAAGCAACTGACTGATGCGGCCTTCGAGAAATTCCCCTGTCGGGATAACGTGGTGCACGTCAATTTATTCCAATGCCTGCCGATGACTGACCGGGGGATTATCGCGCTGGGTCGGATGCCGAAGTTGGAAACCTTGAATGTGGGGTGCATCCGGGCGCTGACCGATGCGAGTCTCAGGAGCATCGGGCGGAATGTCACTTTGCGGGAGTTGAATGTTTCCGATAACGATTCTTTTACGGATGAGGGGATGATCTCCCTGAAAGGTCTAAGGAAGCTGGAAGTATTGAATTTTTGGCACCTCAAAGGACTGACCGGGTCTGGGTTGGAAATCATTCCCGGGCTGCCGAACCTGCGCGAATTGAACTTAGCAGATTGCCATAATTTGAGAGACGATGGTCTCGACCATGTCATCGTCTCGAAATCGATCGAGGCGCTCTATTTGGACAATGGCAAAACGATCACCGATGAGGGCATTGCAAGGTTGGTCGGGATGAGCACGCTCAAGGAATTGACGCTGCAGGGCTGTGCCAATCTGACTGATGAGTCGCTGCGTTCGGTGAGCAAATTACGAGGGTTGGAATATCTCGATATCAGTAACTGCCTGCAAATGACGGATGAGGGGCGGCGGAAGATTCAAAAGGCCTTGCCAAACTGCACGATTGTCTTGTAGCTCGGGCGTGCGATGGCAGGACTCCGAAAAAGTGGCGATCGTATGGCATCTTCATTTTCTTTTCCAAGACAACGGATTGAGATCGCTTGAGTTCCGGATAGTCTCCCGACGTGAAGGAAGGAAGTGACGCGCTGAAGGGGTGGATTCTGGGGCTCGCCATTTTTGTGATGGGGGGGTGCGGGATCGCCTATGAATACACCCTGAGTAAGGTTTCCTCGGATCTCCTGGGGAACTCGGTGCAGCAATGGGCGCTCGTCATCGCAGTGATGCTTTTTTTCATGGGCGTGGGCGCGGAGATTCAGCAGAGGCTGCCCGATCGATGGTTGGTGGATACCCTGGCGGGATCGCAGATTGTCCTCGCATTGTTAGGTGGCTTTGGGCCGCTCTTTTTCATCCAAACCTTTGCCTTTTATCCCCTCCACTTTTCGCTGGTCCACTATGGCTTGATTTCGCTGTGCGGACTTTTGATCGGTCTGGAAATTCCACTCATCACGCGGCTCAATGAATCCTTTATGCCGACGATGCGACGTAATATCGGGAAGGTTCTACGGATGGATTATGCGGGAGCTTTGCTGGGGGGATTGTTTTGGACCTTCCTCCTGATTCCCAAGTTTTCGATTACCGAAACCGCCCTGATCCTGGCGCTCATCACCTTGACCGGTTCCTTGATTTGTGTCGTGATTTTCCGGAGGGAGGCGAAGTGGGGATGGTTTTGGGTG
>JBLIDI010000225.1:0-7484 GCA_047634075.1 Akkermansiaceae bacterium | reverse complement strand
CCAGGCGTCCGATGCTCCATCCGAATCGGTATCGACCAAGATCGGGCTTGAGTTCGTTTCCTCGCCATCGCTGAGGCCGTCGTCGTCCGAATCTGGATTAAGCGGATCGCTCACGGTTTCGTTCTGATCACTCAGACCATCACCATCGGTGTCTGCGAGTCTGGGATTGGTGCCGAGTTGAAACTCGCTAAGATTCGTCAGAGTGTCGCCGTCCGGGTCTGCGGTGGCATCGCTGCTATCCGTGTCTGAGAGATGATGAAGGGTTTCCCAAAAGAGGGGGAGGGAATCGAAATCACCATCGACCAATGCAATGGCGTCCAAGGAAGCGTTGATTTGGTCGATTGCGATCCAAGTCTGTGGTGACGTTCCGGTTCGTCGGATTTCTAGGGTGTTGGCACCCTCGATGAGGTCGAGTCCACGGGTGGAAAATTCCGCTTGAAAGACGATGTCGTTTTGAAAAGGGGGGGTCGTAAACGAGGCTGAATTTCCGTTGATACTGATTTCCACAACATTCTCATAGGGCGCCTCGCCGCCGTCTGCGGAAGTGCCGCTCCAGATGAAGTCCAACTCGACCCTCATGAGCCCGGTTTGAGTGGCCTGAGAGGAACTCAAATTAAAATGAATGACGTTCCTTGGGTCGCTGCTGGTCAGGGTGCGTTCAAAATATTCGACCAATTCATCTGCGGCGAGCACTCCAATTGGGGCGGGATAGGTCCCGGCCAGGTAGTAGTGATCGTCTCCATCAGCCGGATTTCCTGGAGCTGAATCGATGGTGCCGTTCTCCCGGGATAATTCGGAGGTTGAGCCATTATTGCTTCCGACCGCGATAATCGGAGAAAATCGAGCGGAAGCTGGAATCATCCCCAAAAATAAAAGATATACGAATGATCTCATTTTTTTAGTGTCCGTGCGGTGACGTTGACCTATTTCGTGGGGATGGACAAGGAGCAAAGGTGGTCTAGAATTGGGGGTGGATTTTCAACTTGTCAGTGAATTTGGCCCCAAAGGGGATCAGGAACAAGCGATTGCCAAATTGGTGAAGTCGATTCGCGCGGGGAATCGCCACCAGACTCTGCGCGGCGTCACGGGATCTGGAAAGACCTTCACGATGGCCAACATCATTTCGCAGATTCAGAGACCTACGCTCATTATGAGTCATAACAAGACTCTCGCGGCCCAGCTTTACTCGGAGTTCAAAAGCTTCTTCCCTGAAAACGCAGTCGAGTATTTCGTCTCCTATTTCGATTACTACCAACCCGAGGCCTATATCCCACGCTCGGACACTTACATCGAGAAAGACTCCTCGATCAACGAGGAGATCGAGCGACTGCGCTTGAGCACGATGGGGTCTCTGATCACGCGCAAGGACGTGATTGTCGTCGCCAGCGTCAGTTGCATTTACGGATTGGGAAATCCCGAAGACTACAAGGACATGATGTTCGGGATTCGCCAAGGCCAGGAAATGGGACGAGATGAATTTCTCACTGAATTGGTGAACCTCCTCTTTGAGCGAAACGACATTGCCTTCCAACGTGGCAACTTTCGGGTGAGGGGAGATGTCGTGGAAGTTCGACCGGCCTATCTGGAGGAGACAGCCATCCGGATCGAGTTCTTTGGTGATGAAATTGACCGCATTACCTCAATCGACACCCGGAGTGGCCACGTCGTCGATGAAATGGTCCACTATGTCTTCTACCCGGCGAAGCAGTTTGTGAGCTCAAAAGAAAAGCTTAAAGGGGCGATGGTGGCGATTCGACAAGAACTGGACGATCGCATCGCATGGTTCGAAAAGAAGGGCAAACTCATCGAAGCGCAACGCATTCGCATGCGGACCGAATACGATCTGGAAATGATGCAGGAAATGGGCTTCTGTCAGGGGATCGAAAACTACTCCCGCCATATCACCGGTCGAAAGCCAGGCGACCGGCCCTACACTCTACTCGATTTCTTCCCGGACGATTACCTCCTTCTCGCGGATGAAAGTCACGCCACCCTCCCGCAAGTCCGAGGAATGTTCGAGGGTGACAAAAGCCGAAAAGGGGTGCTTGTGGATCACGGCTTCCGTCTTCCCAGTGCCATGGATAATCGCCCGTTGCGTTTCGATGAATACATGAAGATGACCAAGCGGAGAGTCTACGTGAGTGCGACTCCAGGTCCGTTTGAGATCGTAAATTCGCGATCTGACAACCCGACTTTTATTCCCATAAAGTCCCGCAAGGAGGAGGACTTTGATCCGACCTTTTTTAAACGCCTTACCATCAAGGCGAGCGGATCTGCTGAGGATCCCGATGACTTTGACGTCTCGCGGAGTGGTGGGCAACTCATTGTCGATCAGGTCATCCGTCCCACCGGGCTCCTCGAGCCCATTCTTACCTTGCGACCTTTGAAGGCCCAGATTGATGAAACAATCGAGTTTTGTCAGCAGCGGGTGGAAAAGAACGAACGCGTCCTGATCACAACCCTGACTAAGAAGACCGCCGAGGATCTCACCGAGTATCTGCAAGGAGTGGACCTTAAGGTGCGCTACATTCACTCAGATGTCGACGCCATCGAACGGGTCGAAATTCTTAGGGCTCTTCGCGCCGCCGAGTTTGATATCCTGGTGGGCATTAACCTCCTCCGTGAAGGACTCGATCTCCCCGAAGTTTCGCTCGTTTGTATTCTTGATGCGGACAAGGAAGGCTTCCTGCGAAACGAGACCAGTTTGATCCAAACGGCCGGTCGCGCCGCGCGTCACATCAATGGGGAATGTATTCTCTTTTGCGATACCGTGACGGACTCCATTCAATGTCTTCTCGATGTCACCGAGTATCGCCGCGCGATCCAGCAGGCCCACAATGAGAAGCACGGGATTACGCCGACAGGCGTGAAGCGTGCCGTCCAAAAAAGTCTGCACGATCGTGGCGCGATGACGCAAGCCGGTCAGGAAATGAATACCTCACTCGTGGCCGAGGATGAGATGGTTTTCAATGCCGTCGAGGTGATTCGCGATATGGAAGACGAGATGCAGAAGGCTTCAGCGAAGCTCGAGTTTGAGAAAGCGGCTCATCTTCGCGACCAGATCAAAGAGTTGAAAAAACGGGCTGGTTTAGATGAGCCGAAGGCGGGAGCGAAAGGACCGGTGGCCTACAAATTTGCCAAGAAAATCGCCAAGGGGAAGTCGCGTTAGGGTGAAGGTCGCGGAGGTTTTCAACGAGAGAAAACGCTGAAAGAGCAGCGCCAGGAGAAAGAGAAATCAGACGATTGGACGGGAGAAATTCGAGTCAAGCTGTGGGTATCCCTTTTAAATCGGTCCCTATTTTTTGAGCCTTAGCGGTGATAGGGCTCACCCCGTTTGATGGTGTAGGCGCGATAGATTTGCTCGAGTAGGACAACAAGAGCGAGTTCATGTTGAAGGGTCAGTGGGGACAGGGCCCAGATGGCTTGGCACGAATCACGGAGCACCGGAGTGTGTCCGTCGGAGGCTCCGATGAGGAGAGAGATCGTCTTAATGCCGGGATCCATTTCCCAGCCGTTTACGTTTTGAACAAGCTGGTTGGTGGTCCAAGCTTGGCCTCGTTCGTCCAGCGCGATGCGGAAGGTTCCTGCGGAACGAGTCAGAAGATCTTTTGAGACTGACTCTGCATCTCCTGCTTTCAGATAGATGACCTCAACCTTTGCGCCCCTGTGGAGACGTTTCAAATATTCCGCGATTCCGGTCTTCGCATAGGCGAGAGCGGGTTTTCCGGCCGCGTAAATCTTCCAGGTCACGATTCCAGGATTGCGTGGACTTCAGCGGGCACAAATTCCCTTTCAGTCGCTTCCTTCACCGCAAGACGCATTTGCGCCTTAAGCGTCTCAAAGGGAACCGGCGGGAGGCTCGACATGAGAACGAACTCTATGGCCTCAAAGGGTTTGTGCGTCTTGGTTTTGACAAGACGGATCGCCTTGACCGCGAGTGCTTCGGCTCCGCCGGGGGTGAGAAGTTCGGGAAGGTAGCTTTTCAGCCCCTGCCATTCTTCATCGGTGAGTTTGATGCCACGCTTGCCACTGAGTGCACGGAGGAGAGCGAGTGATTCGTCGGGATCGATGGCCGGGAAAATTGGGATTTTGACATCAATACGACCGGGGCGCTTGAGATCGACTTCGATGAGATCCGGTCGACTGGAGGCAAGGATCCAGACCAACTTGCCACGGTTACGAGGATTGGACATCTCCTTGGCGATCATCGAGTAGACGCGACTCGAGACACCCGAGTCTCCGGAGCCTGCCGCCCGTTTTCCCAAAGCCTGATCGGCTTCGTCGATGAAGACCATGCAGCGGTCGAGGGCGTGGAGCAGCGAAAAGATTTTTTCGAGATTGGCCTCGGTGCTGCCAACCCAGCGGTCGCGAAAATTCTTGAGGGTGACCACGGGGACTCCGGCCTCACCGGCGAGGCATTCGGCGAGATAGGTCTTCCCGGTGCCGACGGGACCACAGAAGAGATAGCCCATGGGCATTGCTTCAAGTTCGTCTTGTCGCCAGAGATCAAGATCAAGTCTCAGCCAGTCCTTTGCGATATCGAGACCGATGACGCCGTCGAGGGTTCGGTCGGGTTCGACGAACTCAATCAGGCCCGCGCAGTCGCGCTCGACGAGTTGTTTTTTGAGTGCGCTGAAATCGTTTTCGACAAGGGGCATCTCATCGTAGTGGCGTCGCAGGAGGAGGTCTTCGACGGCACTGCCGGTGGCTCCCCTAAGTCGAGCGGCAGCCCAAGGGAGCCGGTCTCTGATTCCCGCGACCGCTTTCGGGCACTCGCGAACCAAAGCCGCCATCACGCCGGTGAGTTCTTCGGTCGAAGGAAGAGGGATTTCAATATCGGCAACACAGGGATGATTGGCGACGAGTGGATGGAGTCCGGTGAGGTTTTCAGAGAGGAGAAAAACGGCCTGTCCATGAGAGGTGAGATTGGCCTCGGAAGCCCAGGCCTGCCAGACGCTTGCGAGCGCGTGGAGGTCATAGTTCAGGGCGTTTGGGAGGCTGGGGCACATCAGGTGCGCGCCCTTTAGGATTAAGGCTACTTTTGGAGCCTTCGCGCCGATGTGATGAAGGTTGCGAACGTAAGTAAGGTAGCGCCCAAGAAAGCGGGAAGCCTTAAGTGGCTGGGTGGGAAGCTGGACCTCGTCTTTGAGACTGGGCCAGGTTGAGAAGATTTCTCTGCCACGCGCGACTTCGACACCCCCTCCGAGATCGTAGGTCAGAACAACATCATAGCGGGGCAAAAGAACCTCGCTGAGAAATTCCACGAGGCTCCCCAAGCGCGGCTTCGAGGCGGGAAGACAGAAGCGATCGTCGACGTTGCCATGCAAGACGAAGCAGCCGGCGGAGCGGCTTTCGTAGCGGGCAATAATTTCATCGGCCCAAACTGGAAGAGGTGGGCTCATTCAACGTCTTCGGGATCAGGAAGATCTTTGACCTCGGGGAGACCTGAGACCGGATGTTCGGTGGGTTGATTATCGACGGTCTTCTGGAACCAAACGGCGGTGCCGACGAGTGCGAGGACGACACCGATGAGGGCCCACCGAAGCCAAGGGCGCTTTTTCATGCGAAAGGTTTACTGGGACTCGCTGGCGGGACCCATGGAACCTTTGGTGGTTTCCGAAGAAGCGCTGTCGGCGACGGGCTTATCGGAGTCGAGCTCGATCCCTTCGGCTGAGGCAAAGTCGGCGAGCGCCATCTCGGCCAGGGCGTCTTGCTCGGCGGCAGATTCGTTGATGCTCCCCATATCGAGTTGATCTTTGGCGACGCGGGCGCGGCCTGCGGCTTTCGTTCGCTCCTCGTCGATCATCCCTTCGAGCCGGTTGAGCGTGTCGCCTGAGCCTCCGATGTCGGTGACCATGCCGGAAGCCATCTCGTTGAGGTCGGCCATCGCCTTATTAGACTTCATGTCGTCAAGATCGCGGACAAGTTGCTCGATGCGGTCCTTGGCTCCTTTGACGGATACGTCGCGGGCTTTGACGAGTTCTTTGTAGCGGGCGTCAGCTTCTTCCATCTGCTCGCGGACTTCGTCGTGTTCACGGTCAACAGTTTGGAGTTGGAGGGCGAGCTTCCCCGCGGCCTCTCGGTTGCCCGCCTTGAGATTGGCCGCCGTTTTGGCGCGAAGCTCATTTTCCTCGCGGTCGAGCTTCTTGGCTTTGGACATGAGCTTTTCCACGAGTCCGGCATGGCCGGCGAGCCCTTTGTTGAACTCGGAAATCTGCTTGCGGAGGTTTTCTTTTTCGTTCTCGAGGAGAACTTCAGGATTGCGCTTTTCAATCCCACCGATGAAGAGGCCGAAGAAGCCCTTGATTATATTTTTGATTCGTCGAAACATGAGTTTGTCAAATGTTAGGCGTAGCTTGTGCCAGACCTTTGCATCCTGCAAGAAGAGACGAGGAGAAAAGGGGGGCGATTTTGTAAGTGGTAATCTGTTTGGTTTTCTTTGTTACTTTTTCGAGCCAGCGGCAGATTCATGGTGAAAGATGATGATTGAAGGGAATTCAAAACCAATGGCCTAACTGAGGCAGTTTGTCCGCGGTGCTGACCACGAGCAGGCCTTTGCGAGAGTTGCGGAGCATTTTGGCGGACATATTTATGCCAGTGCTTACCGACGCACCGGGAATGCGGGGTTGTCAGAAGAGATTATGCAAAATGTCCTCACGGCGCTGGCTCGAAAGGCTCCTTCGCTGATTGGGCATCAGTCTCTGGCAGGTTGGGTCTTTCAAACGACTCGATTTGAGACCGTGAATGCGAAGCGAAAAGAAAAGCGGAGGGCTGAAAAGTACGAGGCGTATCAGATGGGGTCGAAATTTTACGAGGAAACGAAAAAGTTGGGAGGAGGCCATTCCTCTGCTCGATCAGTCCATCGAACGTTTATCGGACAAGGAGCGCGATTTGGTTCTTCGGCGATATTTTGAGAAGAAGAACTTTGCCGAAATTGCGGTTGAGAAGGGCATGACCGAGGCGGCGGTGTAGATGCGTTTGAAGCGGACGCTGCAGAAAATGTCGGATTGGATGAGACGTCAGGGAGTCGGGCTCCCGGTGATTGGCTTGGGCGCGATGTTGTCGAGTGAATTGGCGAAGGGAGCACCGGTGAAACTTGGGAAATGTGCGGCAGCTTCATTGAAGCTGGCGGAGAGGTCCCGGCTGGGATTTCTTCGACTTTGACTTCCTCGAAGGTTATGATCGCCGGAGTGATTGCGGTCACGATTGGAACCGCGATTCCTGCGGCAATGATATGAGATGAGATTCGGAGAATCGAGGATCGCCGGGATTCGTGGATTGCGGGAAGTGAGATTCAGAGGTCAGATCTGAGGCGCTCGAAGCCGCGGAGAGGAACGACCAAGGATGCGGTTTCAGCCCTTTCGATGGAACAAAACAACCTCCTGGGGATTTATTCCCAGGAGGTTGCTTGTAGCGAGGTTGATCAGATGGCGATTATTCCTCAGTCGTCGGCAAAACAAACCGGAAGAACTCCTGATTCCCGG
>JBLIDI010000224.1:0-7494 GCA_047634075.1 Akkermansiaceae bacterium | reverse complement strand
TTACGCGAAAAGCTCAACCAACAATGCCGGATCACCGCCACCTTCAAACAGCGGGACGGAAAAACTCTCCACATCCGGCAAGCGAGCCGCCCGGAGGAAGAACTTGGAGACATCTACAAAAAACTCGGACTATCCCCCGACCCCGGTTGTCTCCAGAGAGTGAGAATTTAAGAGAATGAAGGAAATGTAGTGCCCGAAGGAATTTTTAATGTCAGCAAACCGTTAAGAATAAAGGGATCCAAGTTCGGCATGTTAAAGATGGGTTAAGAAGAACCTCATCGAAATTCAACCAGGATTCGCGCCCGAAGAGCGTAAATTAAATGCCCTCGAAAACTTCACGGCCAAGCTCACCCTCTTTGAGAAAGAAGCCGAAACAATCACCAAGAAGTGGATCCAAATCGGGTCTTCGGAGAGACGCTTTGAGAGACTTGAGAAACTCCAGGCGATGCGCGACGAAGTCATTGAAATCGCACAAACCCTCGGCGACACGCGGCGGACCGCTTTCACAAGCTCACTGAGCGATTACAAGGCACTCGTCAAAGGTCTCCAATATTCCATTCTCATCGCCCTTGGGATGCTCTTTCTCTCACTCTTCGTGATGGGCTCGCTCGCCAAAAAAACCTTCCTCTCCCCGATCAAGGTCAGCTTGGCCAAAGCCGAGGAAATCGCAACGACCAAGGAAAACCTTGCCAATGTTGGCACCCTCGCCGCTGGACTGGCGCACGAAATCCGCAACCCCATCACCGCCATCAAGGCCCGCCTCTTTGCGCTCGGCGAACTCGCCCGGAGCGAGGGCTCGATGAGTCGCCAAATCGAAGCAATCCAAGGCGAAACCAATCGCATGGAAGGAATCGTGCAGGACTTCCTCAGCTTCGCGCGGCCTTCTGAAAGTAATCTCGAACGCACCAACGTCGCGGTCTTCTTCGATGAGATCCACTCTCTCGCCCAGGCGGATGTCACCAGCCGGGGCGCCTCCCTCATCATGGGCCGCACCGTCGAAGGCCGCGCCTGCATTGACCAAGAACAGCTCAAACAAGTGTTCCTCAACCTCGTGCGTAACGCCGCCGAAGCCTCCCCGCCCAATGGCGGCGAAGTTTACCTTTCCTCTTCTCGCGAGGGGAACACCCTCCTGCTCGCCGTCAGTGATAATGGCAGCGGCATCCCGCAAGAACACCAAGGCCGCATCTTCGAACCCTTCTTCAGCAAAAAGAAAGGGGGAACCGGACTTGGCCTCTCAATTTGTAAAAATATCGTCGAAGCCCATCACGGCACTCTGACCTTCAAAAGCTCCGACTTCGGCACGACCTTCACCATTTCACTCGAAGCCCTCTAACCCCTCTAACCCCTCTAACCCCTCATGTCCGACTACCACATCCTCCTCGTTGACGACGACGACGCTCTCGCCGAAGGCGTCAAAGCGGTTCTTGAAAGCCGGGGCTATAAAGTGACCCGCTTCGATGAAGGGGCGGCCGCTCTCGCTGATGCCGAGGAAAACGAATACCAGCTCGTCCTCACCGATTTCCAAATGCCGGGCATGGACGGCATGGAACTCCTCACGATTCTTCATGACAGCCAGCCCTGGCTTCCCATCATCATGATGACCGCTTTCAGCACCACCGAGCGTGCCATCGAGGCCACCAAAAGAGGAGCCTTCGACTACTTACTGAAACCCTTCGAGATGCCCGAACTACTCGAGCTCATCGAGCGCGCCATCGACTCCAGCAGCGTCAAAGCCAAACCCGTCTCAGTCGGTCGGGAGGACCCGGGTAAAGATTCCATCATCGGCACCAGCCGCGCCATGCAGATCGTCTTTAAGGAAATTGGAAAGGTCGCCGACAAGCCCGTCGCCGTCCTCATCAAGGGTGAGACCGGATCCGGCAAGGAACTCATTGCCCGCGCCCTCTTCCAACACAGCGATCGCGCCGACAAGCCGTTCGTCGCCGTCAACTGCGCCGCCATTCCGGACAATCTCATCGAGAGCGAACTCTTCGGCCACGAGCGGGGCGCCTTCACCGGAGCAATTCAAAAACACCTCGGTCGTTTCGAGCAGGCCAATGGTGGGACCCTCTTTCTTGATGAAATCGGCGATCTCCCATCGCAAACCCAGGTCAAGCTTCTCCGTGTTCTTCAAGAAAAGGTCATCAATCGTATCGGAGGCAAGGAGGAAATCCCCGTCGATGTCCGCATCATTAGCGCAACCCACCGGGATCTCGAAAACATGATCGAGAACGAGGCCTTCCGCCAAGATCTCTTCTACCGTCTCAACGCCTCCGTCATCGAACTCCCTCCTCTGCGCGAACACCCCGAGGACATCCCAGAACTCATCAACTACTTCCTCGCCAAGTATGCTCGCGAGTTCAAGCTCGATCGCCCTTCTGTCCATAAGGATGCCATCACCTTTCTAAGCACGCAAAATTGGCCCGGCAATATCCGCCAACTTGAGAACGTCGTCCGCCGTGCCCTCCTCGATGCGCGTGGCTTCACGATCTCTCGCAAGATGGTCGAACAGAGTGCCCAGGCCTCACCCACTTCATTACTCAGCGAAGAAACCCTTGGCTTTAAAACACACATCAAGCACCGACTCGTCGCCGCCAGCAATGGTGATTTGGAGGAGGGCGCCTTCGCGACCCTCAGTATCGACCTCGAAGAAGAACTCTACCGCCAAGCCTTGACCCTCGCCCACGGCAACCAATCCAGCATCGCGAAATGGCTCGGAGTCTCAAGAATGACGGTCCGCGATAGGCTCGATAAATACGACCTCTTTCCAAAACGCCAAGGGTGAAATCCCGGGCGGCCGCGCGCTCTTGGAACACCTAAAATCATCCTTCCACCACTTTCTCTCCCTCAAGTCAATCTTCCCCGGGAGCTTCAGCAAACGCACGAGGCGAAAGCCCTTTACACAACGCAACCAAGCTTTTGCTCCATTCCGCCCATTCCGTGCTCAATCCCCCACCCAAAGATTTTGACAACAGATTTGAGAGGATTGGGAAATGATGAACTCCGATTTCCCGCAGACTCTTGGAAAATATTTTTGAAGGCAGCTCAAATCAACCCCCGAATTCTAGAAGAAGAAGCGCCCACTCACGATGAAGGTCTCGGTATCGACATCCTCATCCGCCACCCGATCAAGCATGATCAACGGGATGAAACTACGGTTATAAACATACTCCAAACTCAAAGCGAAATTCGGCGTCACAAAGGTCTCAATGCTCGCCGCCAATTGATGAAGGCTTTCAAACTCCTCACCATCATCGCCCAGTTTCCCCCGGCCATACACGAGCGCAAAACGAGTGGACTTTTCCAAAATTTCGGTGTCATAGGCACTCCCTAAGGTCAACGCTTGGACTGACGCGCCACTCGCCGGCCAGTCGCGCTCATTCTGGCTTAACTCCGCCAGCAAGGAAACCGGGCCACGCTTCGCTTCTGTCCAAACATTCACCACCCCATTACGCTGGCGTGTCGTCAGAGCATTGGAATTCACCCCGGGATGATTTGCATTATCGCTATCGTAAATACTCGAGTAGAGATAACCCCCACCCAACGAAACATCCCATTCGGCCACTGAAAAATCATACTGCCCGCTCATCGCAAAATTACTGCCAAAGGTCCCGTCAGGCGTGTCCGCCACCCGGAGTTGACGCCCGCCATTCATGGCCGTCGCTGCGAACTTCCAGGGGCCGGACATATATCCCACCTCCACCGCCGCATCACGGGTATCAACCTGGTAGAAGTGATTATTGACCGAATGCGTGATCGGATTGTAGGCCCCCTGATGACCAAAATTTACGGCCATTTTGCCGACGGACAAATACCAGGGCGACTGCGTCGGATCGCCAAAAGTCATAAAAGCCTCACGAATCTGCGAAGCCTCTTGCCTCGGAAACTGGAGATCAGTATAAATTCCCCGGACAAAAACACGGGCCCATTCGGTAGGCGCGTAGGTCAGCGAAACCGTCGCGACATCGAGAATCTCTTCCTGACCACTGCGGCCACTGGTGTGCCGGTCAGGGAAGCGACCCAAGATTGGGAACTTACCAGCCGTGTCAGTGCGCTCGCGATAGTGGGAGTAAACGGCGTGCCCTGAGAGGTAGATCTTACCCGTCTCGAGCAAGCCATCCCGATACGATTCCAAAATGAATTGTGATTTGTTCACGATCGTCTCCTGCTGCGAGAGAATCCGCTGCGAATAAGCAAGCTTGGTATCCAGAAGCCAGTCGCCTGGAAAAAGATCATCGGACACCGAATCCGCAGAAAGAAACCCAGCCCCCGACGTAGCTCCAAGAATCGCTACCATGAATCGTCCCGATAGTGTCGACATCGATCGTCTCTAACTGGAATACGCAATGAGGTCCACCACAATCCCACGTGATTCCCGCAAGCATTCCCCATAATTCAGAAAGCCCCAACAGATCACGATTTGTTGATATGTCATTTTATCTATAAAATATCTTGACTCATTTGTTCCAGTAATTCACCTTCGGACCAGCGAAGCCAAGCACCCATGAACGAACAAATCATCTCCATCAAAACCACCACTCAGAGCATCGCTCCTGGGACAGGAGGTTGCGCATATCGCGCCGAGGGAATGCCTTCAATGTTCCAACTCGTTCATCGCAGGGTCTAGGCCGGAAATCACGTAATTCCCATCTTTAACCGCCCTGCCCCTCCTCCGGTGCAGGGCTTTTTTGTGCCCCATTCGAACCACTCAAAAAAAGAAATATCCTCATTCATGACAAATTTCTAATCTAAAAGACTCCTCATTCCCTGAACTTTATAATCGATAAAACATTATTAGTTTTCGATTCTCGCAAGAGAACACCCTTGTTCCAAAACAATCGATCTGGCGGGAAGAGTGCTGGTTCTCGATCTGGTCTCTCCCGTCCTTCCACTCACATTTAAAATGTCTGCACACCTCCACAAAACCACCGTCCTTGTCCTAAACCGGAACTGGCTCGCCCTCACCGCCACCAGCCCGGCCGAGGTCCTCGGCGCTATGCTCAACAACCAAGTCACTGGCCTCGATATCCAAGGCTCCGACTGGATGGTCCCCATCTCCTGGACCAATTGGCAAAGCCTCCCCATCCGGGAGGGCGACGCCTCCATTGGCACCACCCACGGCCGCATCCGCCTCCCCACCGTCGTCATCCTCAGCAACTTCGACCGCGTCCCGCGCAAGCGTCTCAAGTTCGGCCTACAAGGACTCTTCGAACGCGACGGCGGCAAGTGCCAATACACCGGCCGACAACTTAGCCTCTCAGAAGCCAACATCGATCACGTTCTTCCCAGCTCACGTGGTGGCGATACCTCCTGGGACAACTGCGTTCTCTCCCACCGTAAAGTCAACAACCGCAAGGCCGATCGCACTCCGCGCGAAGCCGGACTCAAACTCCTTCGGCAGCCCGTCAGACCACCCAAAATGCCCATCACCCACTTCATCAAAAACAAGAACCAGATCAACGACTGGTCGCACTTCCTACCTGCCTCATGAATGCCAAAGACCTCCTCAAAACCGGCTACCGCCCCGGACCGCAAATCGACGACATGCTTGCCATGATCGCCGACTTACAAACCCGTGGCATCATTAGCCGAAAATATATCCTCAAGCTCCTCAAACGCGAATTCGGAGATCCCCCTCCCCAATTCGAAATGCGCGAGAAGCCCGCCCCCTGCACCGAAGCGATTCGCGCTGAAACCAAAGAAGAAAAAACCAACCTCACCAAAGTCCGAGCCAAAATGGCCGAGCTCCTCCGCGCCCCCATCATCAGCGGCGGCTCCATCATGCCCGACGCCTGCCCAGCTGGTCCCGCCCCCGCCGACACCCCCGTCGGCGGGGTCATCGCCGTCGAGAACGCCATCATCCCCGCCGCCCACTCCGCCGATATCTGCTGCTCCATGTTCGCCACCTTCTACGAACCTCGTACTTCCGTCGCCGCCGAACTCGATGCCCTGACCACCTCCACCCGCTTCGGCCCCGGCGGGCGACACTACGATGACCTCGTCGACCACCCCGTCCTCCACGAAGACATCTGGGAAAACCCTTTCCTCAAATCCCTCAAAGACCGCGCCATCATCCACCTCGCCGACCAAGGCGATGGCAACCACTTCGCCTTCATCGGCGAACTCGAAATCACCGACCAAATCGCCACACAACTCCAAGCCGCCGGCCACAACCTCTTCCCCACCTTCAGAGGAAAACTCCGCGCCCTGATCACCCACCACGGCTCCCGCAGCCTCGGCTCCCACCTCTACAAACGCGGCCTCGACGCTGCGATCAAACAAACTGCAAAACGCGCCGACCGCATCCCCCAAGAAGCCGCCTGGCTAGACGCCAACTCACCCGCAGGACAAGACTACTGGCAAGCCCTCCAATACGTCTCCCGCTGGACCCGCGCCAACCACGAAACCATCCACGCCCGCTTCCTAGACCGCATCGGCGCCGCCCCCATCGAAACCATCGGCAACGAACACAACTTCGTCTGGAAACGCGGCAGCACCTACTTCCACGGAAAAGGAGCCACCCCCGCCTGGAAAGACGACCAAGGCCGCCCCCTCCTCGGACTCATCCCCCTCAACATGGCCGAGCCCATCCTCCTCGTCCTCGGAAACGACAACCCAAAATTCCACTCCTTCGCGCCCCACGGCGCCGGCCGCAACCTCTCCCGCACCGCCCTCATGAGACAGCATCGCGGAACCGACCACCGCCGCCACCTCATCGAACACCAATCCCGAAACATCGACCTTCGCTGGTTCAACGGAAAACCCGACCTCAGCGAAACCCCACTCGCCTACAAAAACCCCGAATCCATCAAAGCCCAAATCAAAGAATTCAACCTCGCCACCATCGTCGCCGAAATCAAACCCCTCGGCACCATCATGGCCGGCGGCAAAAAACGCCGAAGCGAAGAAAACGAAGAAGAACTCACCCCAAAACAAATCCGCCAAATGTCGCACCGAAAAAACCGCCGCCGCGAAAAACAAAACCTCCGCCACCAACTCTAACCCGTGGCGTGACCGTCTCGGTCACTTCTCAACCAAGCCCCTCAACCCATGCTCCACCACCAACCAAAACCAACCCGCCTCACCCTCCGCGCCAAACAGTTCCGCGCGCTCTATAAAGAGCAAAAGAATCTCCATCATCAAAAACGCGATCCCCCCTCGTAGAACTCAACGAACCCTTCACCAGAGGCTCCGAACGCTTTTTCATCCTAACCGACCAAGCCAAAAAACGTGAAGACGCCCATAAGCTAACCTTCATCCTCGAATATTTCCAAAACCACCAAACCTGCCGTAAAAACCAATTCCGTTCAGGCAAACCCACCGGCCGCCGCTGGGCCAAAAACAAAATTGGGGAACACCACCTCCACCGCCCTCAATTCTACACTCTCATCAAAAAAAGCCTCCCCCGCACCCTCTACCCCTATCTCAACCCATCTTTAACATGCCGAACTTGGATCCCTTTATTCTTAACGGTTTGCTGACATTAAAAATTCCTTC
>JBLIDI010000223.1:0-7499 GCA_047634075.1 Akkermansiaceae bacterium | reverse complement strand
GAACGTCTTTATCGGGAGACTGAGAGTGATGGTGTGAAGCGGAGTATGGGGAGGTTCATGACGTCGAGGCAGTGCAAGACTTGTGAGGGCCGGAGGTTGAAGGCGGAGTATCTTGCGGTGACCTTACAGAGTTCCGGAGGTGAGAAGGGGATTGATGGTTTTTGTGCGAGCTCGATTGAAAGGGCCCGCGAGTGGTTGGGGGGGATTGCACTTCCGGAGGATAAGAAGGTGGCCATGAAAGGGGTGGTGGCTGAAGTGGCCAAGAGGCTCTCGTTTCTCGCTGAAGTGGGGCTGGGGTATGTGAGTTTGGACCGGGCGAGCGGGACTTTGTCGGGTGGGGAATTTCAGCGGGTAAGGCTCGCGACACAACTGGGAGCGGGCTTGGCGGGGGTTCTCTATGTTTTGGATGAACCCAGTATCGGGCTCCATCCCGTCGACAATGATCGGCTCATCAGTGCCTTACTAAGGCTCCGTGATGCCGGGAATACGGTGGTGGTGGTGGAGCATGATGAGGCCATGGTTCGCGCCGCCGATCACGTGGTGGAAGTGGGGCCGGCGGCGGGTGATCATGGCGGGATGCTGGTGGCTCAAGGGACACCCGATGAGGTCGCGAAAATGGACACGGCGACGGGGCGGTGGTTGCGGAGAGAGATCCAAAAGGTCAATGACAGAAAACGGCAATCGTCGTTTGAGCTTAAAATTCTGAAGCCTGAAGAGAATAATTTGAAGGGAGAAGATGTCGTGATTCCGCTGGGGCAATTGGTCGGGGTGACCGGACCGAGCGGGAGTGGCAAATCAACTTTGGTGGATCGTGTTCTGCGGCGTGCGATGGCGCGTAAATTTCATCGCGCGAAGGATGAACCGGGGAGGCATGGAGGGATTCAAGGATTGGAGTATTTGGAAAAGGTGGTGGTGGTGGATCAGAGTCCATTGGGGAAGAGTCCGCGTTCAAATCCTGCGACCTACTCGGGGGCCTTTGATTTGGTGCGTGATTTGTTCTCTCATTTGCCGCTTTCGAGACAACGGGGATATAAGGCGGGGAGATTCAGTTTCAACGTGAAGGGGGGGCGTTGTGAGAAGTGTCAGGGGGGCGGGGCTTTACGGATTGATATGCACTTTCTACCCGATGTCTGGATCGAGTGCGAAGCGTGTCAGGGGAATCGTTATAATCGCGAGACGCTCGATATCCGGTATCGCGGAAAGAGCGTGGCCGATGTGCTCGAGATGACGATTGAGGAGGGTAAGGAATTTTTCGGGGCGGTGCCCAAATTGAATGCGATCATGAGCGCGCTTGCCGATGTCGGTCTGGGGTATGTGAGGTTGGGGCAAGCTGCAAATACCCTTTCGGGAGGGGAGGCGCAGCGGGTGAAATTGGCGTGTGAGCTTGCCAAGTCCACTCCGGGTCACACCCTTTATCTTCTGGATGAGCCGACGACCGGGCTCCATTATCAGGATGTGCAGGTTTTGCTGGAAGTGTTGTTTCGACTGAGAGATGCGGGGCATTCGCTGGTGGTTGTGGAGCACAATCTGGATGTCATCGCGGTTTGCGATCACGTGATCGATCTTGGTCCAACGGGGGGCGAGCAAGGCGGATATGTCGTGGCGACAGGAACCCCGGCCGAGGTGATGAAGGTGGAAAAGTCTGCCACCGGTCAGGCGTTGAAGGCCCTGACGCCCTAGCCTTTTCTCCAGCGGGCGATTTGGGCCTTCACGTTTTCGATCGACGGAGCACCGGGGTTGGTGCGAGCGGCGAGGGCGGTTTTGAGAGAGAAGACCGCTGAGGCTTCAGGTTTGAAGGCGGGATCGATTTGCGTGAGGTCGAGTTGGTCAAGCGGCGTGCTGGAATTCACGGCAGCCGCGACCGCTTTGCCGACGAGTTCGTGAGCCCTGCGGAAGGGGACTCCTTCCTTGACAAGCCAGTCTGCTAGATCGGTGGCGAGGAGGAGCGGATCGGAGGCGGCGGCTTCGCAGGTCTCAACGTTGATCGCCATTTCAGAAATCATCTCGGTGTTTACCCGGAGCGCAAGCGTGAGCGTGTCGATGGAATCGAAGAGCGGTTCCTTGTCTTCTTGCAGGTCGCGATTGTAAGTGAGTGGGAGGCCTTTGATGGCAGTGAGGATGGCGGTGAGATTTCCGTAAAGTCTCCCAGTCTTACCACGGGTGAGTTCGCAGACGTCAGGATTCTTTTTCTGAGGCATCAGTGAGGACCCGGTGGTGTGGGCATCAGAGAGGGTGGCGAAGCCAAACTCGCTCGAGCACCAGAGGATGAGGTCTTCGGAAAGGCGGGAGAGATGGGCTCCGATGAGGGCAAAGTCGAAAATGAGTTCGGCGACGTAGTCCCGGTCCGAGATGGCGTCCATCGAGTTGGTCGTGACGGAATGGAACCCGAGTTCTTTGGCGATGGCTTCGCGGTCCAAATTGATGGTGGAGCCGGCGAGAGCGCCGGAGCCCAGTGGGGAGACGTTGAGGCGTTTGCGAGCGTCGCCAAGGCGGTCCTTGTCCCGTGCGAGCATTTCGACGTAAGCTAGGAGGTGGTGTCCCACGGTCACGGGTTGTCCGCGTTGGAGGTGGGTGTAGCCCGGAATGACGGTGGCAGCGTAGCGATCGGCACAATCCAGAAGGGCCCCTTGAAGGCCTGAGAGGAGGTCGCTTAGATTGTCGACAGCATTCCGGCAGTAGAGTCGGGTGTCGGTCGCGACCTGGTCGTTGCGAGATCTGGCGGTGTGAAGCTTGGCTCCGGCAGGACCAATCTTTTTGGTCAAGGCGGCCTCGATGTTCATGTGGATGTCCTCGTATTCGATGGCGAACTCAAATTGACCGGCGGCAATTTCCTTTTCGATCTCGCGGAGGCCGTTTTCGATCTGCGTAAATTCATCTTGGGTCAGAATTCCAACCGTGACCTGAGCTCTTGCGTGCGCGATGGAGCCCGCGATGTCGTGCGGATAGAGCCGCCAGTCATAGGAGATGGACTCTCCATATTGTTGAACGAGATCTGCTGTTGCTTTTGAAAATCGGCCCTTCCACATAAGGGCGGGAGTCTTGTGGGAGTGAGGGGAGCTTTCAAGTCTTGAGCGAAAAGAAAATCCCGACCGCCTGTCGGCGTGTCGGGATTTACGAAAGAGTTTATTTGCTTCGGCGGCTTAAAATTCCAAGTCCCGGATGGTGGATGTCAGGATGGCGCGGTTGTTTCCGCAAGCGATCTGGATTTCTTCCATGAAGTCGGAGACTTGCATGCCGTTCTTGAGAACGAGGCCATAGCGGAGTTCGCTCATCATCCCGGCTTGCACCGACTCGACGCTGATCATTTCGTTCGCGTCCGTAAATTTGTCGAAGATGTCATTAAAGGCTTTCGAAAAATCGACGTCATTATTGACTCGGATCCGGAGTTGGTGGGAGGCCCGGTTGGGGGCGAAGGCGTCTTGCTTGGAGATGAACCAGATGGCAAGACCGACGATGATGGTGGTCACGAGAACGATTTCATACTGGCGGGCTCCAACACCCATTCCGGTTGCCATGGCAAAGAAAACAAAGGCAAGATCTCGTGACTGCCCAAGATTGCGCCTGAAGCGAATCATGGAAAAGGCGGCAAACATGCCGAAGGCCACGGCTTGATTCCCGTTGACGACCATAATGAGGATGGTCGTGACCGTTCCGATGATGACTAGGGTGTGAACGTAATCCTGTGAGTAGCGGGTGCCCTTGTAGGTTGTCTTGTAGAGAAGTCCGACCAACATGTTGAGGACGAAGCTAAGGGCCATTGCTCCGAGGACCTCGAGGGGCTTCGGATCGCTTGCTCTGATGGTCTCGAGAGTGTTGGAGATACTGTCTACGAATGATGCGATAACGGGATCCATAGGTGATGTTTTCGGTATGTGGGTGGAGATGAGTGAGAGGTGCTACGCGGCCGGTCTTTTGTTGAGACCAAGTTGAAGTCTTAAGACAGGGTCGACAACCTTCATGGCAGTGCAAAATTTACTGAAGCTTCTACGGACGAGCATTTTTTTGGCACCGTATTCACGGAACCAATAGGGGACGGGGCCAATCGATTTGACCTCGAAAATGGAGTGTTCTGGCGAGACGATGTCGGTTTCGAAGCGTTGGTCGTCCGCCTCTAGAGGAAGAAGGTTTGACCGGCACATCAAGCGGGTGTCGAAGGTGATTCGAAGCTGACCATCCGGAGTCATGAGCGCCTTGCGATCATAGCGCAGTTGGATCGCCGGTTCGAATTTCCGCCTTTCGATGAGATCGAAAAGCTCTTTGATAATCATGCGCTGGGTGCGGGACCAATCCCGCTTCACCGATTTAAGAACGTCGTAATTGCCATTTGCAAATGCGATGGCTTCGTCGACTGGCAAAAAGAGGCGGCGTTTGGCGCCAAGGCCAAAGTGCTTGTGCTTGATTTCGATGAATCCGGTCGGCGGAATTTTGCCACCTTCGGATCCGTAAATGCGCACTCTAATTTTACGCCGGCTTGCGAGGCTGCGTTCCTTCTCCCAAAAGCACTCGCGGTCGGGAGTCTCGAAATACTCGGTCACGATGGGGTAACAACCGTCCTCGGATGCGAGGCTATCAACGACGAGTCGATCATCCAAGTCTTCCTGAATCTGCTCCATTTCATGAAGCTTAATCAGATACTTGTATTCTGTGCGGTTGAGGCTCAAATGATTTAAATGTTACAAACTTGTCAAATACGTTGTCGGGAGACGGACGATGAGATGGGGATGAAAGAGAGAAAATGTATTTCTGGCCAGCCTAACTTTTCAACTGGTAGGCAGTTTGTCCTGTTTGCTCCCGAATCTGGTCTTGTTCATCCTTTGAAAGGGAGGAAATCAGGCCATTTACAGTCTCTATCCACTGCTGATAAGAATCTAATCTTAAGAGGCAAACCGGCCAGTCCGTGCCAATCATAACTCGCTTGGTTCCAAATATTTCCAAGGTTTCTTCAAAATAGGCCCGGACAGTCTCGGCTGCGATGGGGTCGTCATCAAGAAATTCAGTGGCAAGACCTGAGAATTTCACACCAAGAATGTGGTCACGTTTCGCCAGTTCTTTCATGCCCGCGCGCCACCCGGCCTCGACGCGCCCGCTTCTCGCCTCGGGTTTGGCAATGTGGTCGATAATGATCCCGAGATTTGGTTGCCGGTCCACCAATTGCGTTGCGACAGGAAGTTGCCGTTGGAAGAGAAGGAGATCGTAGCGAAGATTATAAGCGGGCAGCTTAGACAGACCGCGATGGAAGTCCTCACGAAGAAAATAGTCATCGCATTCTTCTTGGAGGACGTGTCTCACTCCGACGAAGCGAGGATGGGGCGATAGTTCATCGAGATCGCGGGCCACTGAGTCTGAAATAAGGGGAACCCAGCCAACGACGCCACGAATTAAAGCGCTTTGATCGGCAATCTTAAGAAGGTCATGGGATTCCGCAATGATCTGGCGGGCTTGCACCGCCACCGTTCCCGTGACTCCGGCAGCGGCGGTGGCAGCCTCAAGCTGGGGAAGGAGTTGATCTTGAGCCAAGGGGGAATCTTTGGGAATCCACGAATAGTCTTTCTGGTTGTAGGCCCACAGGTGGTGATGGGTGTCAAGCATGGCGCGGGACGTTGTCAGGCAGACGATCAGGCGTCAAACTTCCAGTTTTGGAATGTGCGCGAAAGGATCTTTGCGGAAAGGCTCTTCACTCGTAGTCGGCATTGATTAGGGTTTCGGCATGAACGAGAGCGTTATTGTTGAAGACTACCGGGTGGATGGATCGCAGCTCCTTGACCTTCAGGAGCGACCTCACAAAATGGAGCCATTTTACGAGGATAAATCTGATTATAAGAAGCAGATGAAAGAGTCACGCAAAGTGCTCAACGATCTTCAGGAGAAGATGTATGCGCACGATCGATACAGTATGCTGTGCGTCTTTCAGGCGATGGATGCGGCCGGTAAGGACGGGACGATACGCAAAGTCATAGCGGGAATCAATCCGCACGGAATTTCGGTGCATTCCTTCAAGCGACCGACTGAGGAGGAGATCGACCATGAATTTCTGTGGAGAAGTCAGGATCATCTCCCGCGGAGAGGGCATGTTGCCATTTTTAATCGGTCCTATTACGAGGAGATTTTAGTGGTAAAAGTGCATCCCGAAATTGCCACGAAACACCAACGTCTTCCCGAGGAGAGTTTGGAGGGTATTTGGGAAGGGCGCTCGGCCTCGATCCGGGATCACGAGGCCCATCTTTCCCGGAATGGTACCAAGGTGGTGAAGTTCTTCCTCAATCTCAGCAAAGACGAACAGCGGGATCGCTTTGTGGCGCGGATCGATGAGAAGGAGAAAAACTGGAAGTTTAATCCGGGGGATGTGAAGGAGCGGGGATTTTGGGATGACTACCAAAGAGCTTATCAAGAGGCCATTCAGGAGACGGCACGGCCGGATGCTCCTTGGTTCGTGATTCCGGCCGATGATAAAAAAAATATGCGCATCATTGTCTCCAACATTATTCGTAAGGAGTTGGAATCGTTACCGATGAAGTATCCCGTGGTTTCGGGAGAGAGCTCCGCTGAATTGCAGGGATTTCGGGAGATGCTTCTGGGGGAGCGTTGATTGTAGCGAGACGGGGCTACTCGACCTCCTTGCGCGGGGTGCGGCGGAAGAGTCGATCGAGGGCTTCGGCGGGCGGGACTTTTTCGTAGAGCATGGCGTAGACGACGTCGAGGATGGGAGTACGGGAGCCCACGCGGCGGGCCGCTTCGTAGATCGAAAGGGTGTTGGGAACTCCTTCGGCGACCATGCCGAGGTCATTGACCGCTTGTTCGAGGGTTTTTCCGTGTCCGAGGGCGAGACCGACCTTGTGATTTCGGGAGTGGACCGAGAAGCAGGTGGCGATGAGGTCTCCCAGGCCGGAGAGCCCGGCGAAGGTCTCGGTTTGTCCGCCGAGATCGGTGCCAAGGCGCGTCATTTCGGCGAGGGCACGGGTGACGAGAGCGGAGATCGCGTTGTCGCCCAGCTTGAGGCCCATGGCGACGCCGGAGGCGATGGCGTAGACGTTTTTGATAGCACCGCCGAGTTCGATGCCGGCGATGTCGTGGTTGGTGTATGAACGGAAGCGTTCGTTGGCAAAGACATCTTGGAGAGCCTCGCCGACTTCCTCATTGGAGCAGCCGATGGTGGCGGCGGCAGGGAGGCCTTGCGCGATTTCTTCGGCGTGGTTGGGTCCGGAAAGAACGGCGATGGGATTTTCGGGGAAGCTTTCCCCGATGACTTGCGACATGCGTTTGCCGGTCTCGCGTTCGATGCCTTTGGCGCACGAGACGAGGACGGTGTTTTTGGGGATCCCGAACTCTGCGAGCATCGTGGCGGTTGTGCGGGTGGCGGAGGTTGGGACGACAAAAAGAACGAGGTCGGCTTGGCTGACAACAGCGGGGTCGGCGGTGGCGATCAGGTTGGAGGGGAGGGCAATCTTAGGGAGGTAGCGGGCGTTGCAGTGGGATTCGTTGATGGCTGCGGCGGTCTTTTT
>JBLIDI010000222.1:0-7511 GCA_047634075.1 Akkermansiaceae bacterium | reverse complement strand
GATCAGGGAAATCACCAAGACCCCGACAATCTGATGGAGGTTATTCTTCAATTCATCTTCAGTTTTGGGAAGTTTCATCATCTGCCAAGACAGAGTCCAACCAAAAGCCCACCAGAAACGCATTGCCAATCAGGAATCCGTGGCCACTCTATGGCCTCCCAATGTCTGACTTTCTTGTGATTGGTTCCGGTATCGCCGGACTCTCCTTTGCCATCAAAGCCGCCGAACACGGCACCGTGACTGTCATCACCAAAGGCAAACTTCTCGAATCAAATACCGCCTGGGCCCAAGGCGGCATCTCGGCCGTCCTGCCAACCGGACTGCGCGATCCCGATGACACCTGTGAAAAGCACATCGCCGACACCCTCGACGCCGGAGCTGGCCTCTGCAACGAAGAAGCCGTTCGAATGATCATCGCCGAAGCCGCCGAAACGATCGAAGAACTCGTCGCTTGGGGAGCCGACTTTGACAGGGATCACGATGATCCCGAGCGCTACTCCCTCGGTAAAGAGGGCGGACATTCCGAACGCCGCATCCTTCACACCAAGGATACCACCGGGAAGGAAATCGCGACCTCATTGGTCCGGACCGCCCAAAATCACCCCAACATTACCCTTCTCGAGAATCACTATGCCATCGATCTCATTACGACCGGCAAACTCGGAGTCGTCACCGAAGACCGTGTCCTCGGCGCGTATGTCTTAGAGACCCAAAGCGGTGAGGTCAAAGTGATGAAATCGCCACGGGTGATTGTCGCCACCGGAGGGTGCGGTAAAACTTACCTCTATACCACCAATCCGGACTCTTCGACCGGTGATGGACTTGCGATGTGCTGGCGGGCCGGAGCCTCCATCGCTAACATGGAATTCGTGCAATTCCATCCCACTTGTTTTTACAACCCCGCTGCCACCGGCCCCGAGGCCCGCTCCTTCCTCGTCTCAGAGGCAGTTCGTGGGGAGGGCGCCGTTCTCGTCAATGAAGACGGCCACGAATTTGTCAACGACCACGACCCACGCGGATCCCTCGCTCCGCGTGATATCGTGGCCCGCGCCATCGACACCGAGATTAAGCGCACCGGGGCACCCTGCGTCTTTCTCGATATCTCCCCGCTGGGCGAGACCTTCGCCGAGCGCTTTCCTTTTATTCACGAAACCCTCCTGGCCTTCGGACACAATGCTTTCGAAAAGCCCATTCCGGTCGTGCCAGCAGCCCACTACCAATGCGGAGGGGTCGTTACCGATCTCTTCGGCAAGACCACCGTGCGCGGACTCTATGCCATCGGTGAAGTCGCCTGCACCGGCCTCCACGGAGCCAATCGCCTGGCCTCGAACAGCTTGCTCGAGGGGAACGTCCTCGCGCGTCGCGCCCTCAGCGAGGTCATGCGCCTCTACCCTCCCGGCAAAGAAGTGCCGGCCGCGCCCGAGATCCCCCCTTGGGAAAGTGGCAACGCCGCTCCTCCCGATGAACTCGTTAACATCTACCACGCCTGGGACGAGCTTCGACGCACCATGCAGGACTACGTCTCCATCGTCCGCACCGACAACCGTCTCCGGCGCGCATCCTATCGACTGAGAAACCTCCACCGCGAAGTGAAAGAATTTTACTGGGGCCACACCCTCACGCCGGATATTCTCGAGCTTCGTAACCTCGTTGCCACGGCCTCGCTCATTGTCGACTCGGCCCTTCTTCGCAAAGAATCACGGGGCTCACACCACACCCTCGATTACCCAAGGCAAGAACACCGCTTCGATCAGGACACCGTTCTTCGGAAGTTCTAACAACAGGCAGACTTTCGTTTTCGACCAGGTTTGCCAGATTTTTTAACCTTCTCAATGCACGGCCTTTTCATTTGAAGGTGTTCTTGCAGACTATGGGGTAGGGAACTGTGGTTTTGAGCCCGGAGAGTTCGAAAAGTGCGGGCCATGAAAGATGGGAGACAAAGCGGCTTTTGAGCGAGATCAGCGCGCAACGCAGCACGGCAAGGTTGCCATTGAGGTGCTTGTTCTTGCTGAGCGTCTTGTCCTCTTCGAACAGGGCATCGCGGATCCAGTGATTGCGGATCTCACACCCTCCCCAGTGACCGCGAACCAGTTGCGCGCAACGTTGGGCTCGTTGAGGGACGAGGGTGCTGACGGGGTCGAGAGCCCTTCAAAATCGGGGTCCTAAATACCAAAATCTACCAGGCCCTCAAAGGAACGATAAGCGGCAACGCCGCACGACTCAAGTGCCTCTGTTGAATCGACCATGCCATTGTCGTTGGCCATGTTTCCATTCCAATCATTTGGGCGATTCTCCCCAAGAAGACCAAGTGTGGAAATTCAAATGCCGCCCAACGGAAACGCCTGACCAAAAAGCTTCTCGCCGTCCTGCCTGCCAGTGACATCAAAGTCCTGACAATGGACCGGGAGTTCATGGGAAAGAAATGGCTTCAGTGGCTCGATGACCAAGATCTGGCCTATATCGTGCGGATTAAAAAGAAGGTGTGGGTCGGAGAGCACCAAGCCAGCCTCCTTGCCCGGAGACCGGGTCGTCAAAAATCAGCCCGCCAGAGCATCTTTGCACTGACTCTGTTTTTCGCCTCAAAATCGACGAGAGGAAGTGGCCGAGACGGATCTCTCATGGTTGTCAGCAACCGCTTCAGCGGAAAAGAAGCACTCAAGATCTACCGCCAGGGTTGGGGGATTGAGCGTCTTTTCGGGCATCTCAAGAAAAACGGATTTGACCTGGAAGCCACTCATATATGACTGGTGCCACAAAGCTTGAGATCCTCTTTGCACTGACGGTTTTGGCCTTCCTTTTCAGCTTTGCATGGGGCTGTCGCTTACGGGAAAGCACCCGCAAAATGACTGCGGCAGCGAGCCGCAAAAGTGTCTTTCGCTTGGGTCTGGAAGACCTCATGAGTCTGTTCGATCAAAGCAATCCAGACCCATCTCAGGAGGCGCGTCGGAGCGAATTTTGGCTATGGCTCCCGTCAGAAACCTTCCACTCAATTTTCCACGTGTCGTGTGCAACCCGACGAAGGAGGCACACCACGAAGTTGGGCGCACCGAGCATGACTTCACACAACACTCCGTAATGCGCTCGACGAATGCAAGGAGAGAGGAATCGACCGACTGGAATGGTGCCCGGGTGGAAAGGGTCCCCTTTGGGGAAGGACCCACCCGATCAGGCACGGCGAAGGATTACGGATGTTGTGAATCGAAGCGGAGCGGAGATGGACACTCCGCAGGAGTGCCCGCAGGGCGAGGCGAAGCCGGAGTCAAATGGCCATGGATGCTGGAGGCGTAACAGCACGCACGCTCTGACAATTCGACCGACCAACGGGAGGCTGGTCTTGAAAACCGAAACGCTTTGAAACACCAAACCACCCACCACTACGAAAAATCTGCGCCAACACGAACTGCCCAGCCCATCGTAAGATCATCACAGTGAAGAGGATGAGAGAGCCTCCCCCCTCAAAAAATTCCTGACATGTTTTTCCTGTTTTTCTAATAGGAACTGGCTTACGAAATACAAGCCAGCGTTCTTGATCTCGCCGACTTCTCCAGCGAATCAAAAGCGACCCGTGATCTTTACGGAACCAAGGATCAACCCGATGGTTCCTTCGCGTCTAATTGCCTCATGGCGCGCCGCATGGCCGAGCGCGGTGTCCGCTTCATTTAACTTTACCACACTGGCTGGGACCACCACGGCAGTGTCGTCAATGGCATCAAATCCCGGTGCAAGGACGTCGACCAGGGAGCCGCCGCTCTGATCCAGGACCTCAAGCAACGAGACATTCTCGACGACACCCTTGTCATCTGGGGCGGCGAATTTGGACGCACTCCGATGTCCTAGGATCCCTTCCACGTCCACGACTTCCACGCCACCGCCCTCCACCTCCTCGGCATCGACCACTAAAAACTGACCTCCACATACAAGGGGAGAAACTTCCGCCTCACCGATGTCCATGGCAATGTCATTGATAAGATTCTAGCTTGATTTCTTGGATAGCAGTGGTAAATTTCCCAATGAAATTTTTCTTTTTCATTTCGCTCTTGGCATCATTCGCGACGAAGACACTTGCAAACAATCATTTCGTGGATCGGATTGACCTTGGATCAAGTACTCCGATCTCTTTTGACTCAAGTTTGGAGGGTGCTGGAATAGAAGATGCCGAACCAAAGCACAATTTTGACAATGCCCTCGTTACCCGTTCCCGATGGTGGAGTTGGACAGCCCCTTCCGATGGCTGGTTTCGGATTGAGATTCAATCCGATGATTATCTCAACGTCGCAATCTACAAAGGAGAAAACCTCGATCAACTACAAAATTTCACCAAAGCTTGGATGCCTATAGAAGGTCATCCCACTTCTCTTCCATTCTTCGTAACTCAAAACGAAAGGCTAGAATTCGCGGTTGCCGGGACCAGCTTTCGAAACGGACTGCCGTTCAAGCTCACCTTGAAGCAAACGCCTCCGCCAGCTTCAAATGATGATTTTGCAGATCGCATCATTCTCGACGAACACTTCAACGGTATCCTCCAGGTCGAGACGTACGGAGCCACTGCGGAACCTGATGAACCCGACCACAACCGCCGCCATCCCCAGCGCTCACTTTGGTGGACGATCACTCCAACACGTGATCGAGACTACCTCATCGAGATCCTCAACCCCAACAATCAGGACTTGGAGGCGAACCTTTTCATATTCACCGGCTCCGAGTTGAAAGATCTACGACCCGCGTGTGGCTGCGCGAAAACGCTCATCGCAAAGGCAGATGAGAGTTATCACATACGCCTTGACCAATCGGGTGATGAATCACCACCTCCTGTTCAGCTCCAACTCAAGATCTCCTATTCATTTCATGGGGAACCACAGAATGATCACTTCGAAGATGCGATCAATCTAGGGAATGATCGAACTCAATTTTTTTCAGCCACTTTCTGGAACGCCACAAGAGAACCTGGGGAAGCTGATCATATTAATTTCGAAGATGGCCGTATTTTACGAAATACGACCTGGTGGCGTTGGACTGCGCCAGTGGACGGACCATGCTTTGTTGGCAAACCAGCGGGCTTCCCTGCATTTCTCGTCGTCTACGAATCATTTCCAAATGGAATATTGGTAAAGAAAACGGAAACCACTCCCGACGACTCCTCGTTTGAAGCCGAAGCGGGACACGCTTACTACATTGTCGCAGGGCTTGGCAAAGACTACCTCAGCGAACTCATCTCCTGCTACCTGTATCAACCACTCGAGATTCCTGATTCAAGCGACCCGAAGCCCTTGGGCATCACTGATTCTTTTACCGTCGAAGCGAATAACATTATTCCACCTCCACGCAATAATGGTTGGAATTGGACTCCCCTGAGTGGTGGATATTATCGAATTTTAGCCGGACCTTCTGCAGGGAATCGTGATCCCTATCTTTACAAGGTAACACCCCAAGGAGATCTGGAATGGGTCGTTCCTGACACACAGGGTGACTACTTCGCTCTCGAAGCAGAGACGAAATATCGAGTCGGTATCTCTGGTCCTTTTGGCTCGAAATGGGTCTACCCCATTTCTGCCGTTCACATACCCGCCGCCCGGAATGATGATTTCGCCGACGCGATCGACCTTGGTTCCGAATCGTTCATTTTTTCAAATTCATCGAGCTTTGGAGCTGGAATAGAAGAGGGCGAACAATCTGCAAATTCCACTCACCAAAAGACAATTTGGTGGAAGTGGTCTTCACCCCGGGCCAGTCAATGGGAGATCAAATGTAGCGAGAGACACCTCGTCGAGGTCTTTACCGGTGACAACCTGGACACTCTTCAGCAGGTCTCTCGACCAGCATACCAGAGCTTCGCTTTCCTCGCCGAGGTCGGCCTCTCCTACCACATTAGGATAAGCACCATCCAAGAAGACGACCTCTCGATTGTGTTACGGGAGAGAAGCAGCACCCCTAACAATTTCAAAGAAGACGCAATCCAATTAACAGCTCAACTCCCCGCGACCGGTCGGGGCAGCCTCTTTCAAACCACTTCAAATGAGGGAGAGCCTGGACAGAAGAACTCGTGGTGGTCTTGGGCTGCCGCTCAATCGGAACCAGTGAGGATTAGCAAGAACGCATACTTCATCAAAGTTTTTGAGGGTCTGCCCTCTGATCCGTTCAGTAGTCTCATCCCGATAGAACCAGACAACTATGGATGGGGCGAAGATCTCGTCTTCGACGCCACCGCAGGCAGGAATTATCTCTTCACTATTTATCGCCCCGAAGAGGCTCTCCCATTACCAATTTATTCCAAAGACGAATCCATCACCTTGGAGCTTAACTCTCATGAACGGCCAAACGGGGATCGATTCAAAAATCGGATTATTCTACCCGAAACCACCTCAATTCGTCATCGCGGCGCCGGGTCCGGAGCAACTTGGTCTGACACTGATCCTGCCGCCCGCGAGTTCGGCAACCGCTCGATCTGGATGGAGTGGACTCCGCAAATCCCCGGGGAGTATGAACTCCGGGGGCAGACGACTGCTGGCGAGTTCAATGACGACGGCCTTGGGGTCTTTGTCTCTAACGAATTGGGTGATCTTGAGCGAATTGCCTTTCTGCTCGTGGACGATGATGATGTGGCGCCAGGCCTTCGCGTGGAAGTTCAGGGAGGACAAACTTACTACCTCGCTTTCCTCACCGACGGAGATGCTGAAGCCTATGAAATTTCCATCGCCCCCGTCGGCAGCTTTGATCTTTGGCTGAACGAATGGCGGCCGGAAATCGAAAGGCTTGCTTTCTTTTACCCGGATCTAACCGAGGAATCGTTCTCGCGCTCCGGCACACTTTGGAATGACGGAGTCACCAATTTCGACCGTTATCTCTTCAACATCGATCCAACCATTGCTCCTCGTTGGAATTGGGGATACGTGAACCTTCCTAGCTTGGTCCGCTCCGAGGGATTTCTGGAGCTGCGCTATCGCCTCAGTAGTGAAGCCCTCTCTATGGATAATGCCTTCTTCACTCACAGCGGTGAAGTTTCTCGAGATGGTATTCAATGGGAGGATATTAGTCCGATCAATGAGGGGTCGATTACCTTTGTCATACGAACACCAATCGACGGTGGACGTAAATTTCTCCGCTTCAAAGCGATCGAAAAATGACTCAAGGCGTGGACTAGATCGCCAGACCGTAGAAAAGCAGAATTCGCGATTTCATCACTGGAGAAGAACGGAACACGAGCCTAACAATTCAGCTCTGATTTTGGAGCGTTTTCGTGGTTGCATCAACGAAACGATAGACCACTTCCCCCCTTTGACTTGCGATTTCTTGCCACTCTCTAACGATCTTTTATGATTCGCGTTTTAAAAAATGTGAAGGTCTTATTCCCTTCTCAAGAGAAAACGCCTTGGATAATCAAAACCAGCCTGGCATGTTTTTTCTCGCTCCAAACGGCGGGGCTCTCGCAATCTATCGCGGAGAACTATCACCAGACGTCATCCTCCAAGACTGGCAGTCGCTTCAAAATGCCAACCCAACTCAACGCTATCACC
>JBLIDI010000221.1:0-7596 GCA_047634075.1 Akkermansiaceae bacterium | reverse complement strand
CGGCGATGGGTGTGATTTTAAGTTCAGCAGGTTTTGGAACGAAGCAGCGGAGGGCTTCGGCGAGATCAGAAGGAAGCTGATATCCTTGTGGGAACCTGCACGGATAGAAGAAAAGATTCAGGCGAGTGGGGACGCCTCTATCCCACCGGGAAACGGGTTTTCCATCATTGGATGGTTTGGAGAATGGCGGGAGATTCCCAAATTTTGCTTCGACGCGAGCCTCGTGATGTCTGAGGTCGGTGGCATGGCACCCTTCGGCGACGGCGGCTTGTTCGAGGCGGGTGAGCTGATCCCATTGTTGCCTCATTGAGTCGCCACTGAGCGAGTCTTCGAGAACATCGATGAGATGGGCCTAAAAAAGCCGCGTCCCGAAGGAGTGGCTTTTTACGGAAGAGGAAGAGTCAACTTCACTCCTTGATTGGGACGATCAAGACATTCCCATGTTCGATGGAGTATCGAGTTTTGCTGGCGCTGCAGACGTACTTGAGAGCGACATTGAGGGGGACATTCTTAAGATGAAGGTTTATAACCTTGGCCTGAGCGAGCTTGTTTCCATCATCCGAGATGTTGATGTTCACTCCCTTCTTATTCGGGTCGTGTTGGCGTGACTGGAGTCGTAGGAATGCCACTGCTTCTACGAGGGTGGCCTCTTCCAAGCGGATCTCGGGAATCATGATCTTTTTAAGGGGTTCAATCTTCTTTTGCCATGCGGCCTTTGCCGCTTTTTCTTCCTCGGTCTCAACGTTGGGAACCAGAGCCGGGTGTTTCGGAGGATCGTTGGCCGGATAGATGGAAATGTTACGGCCTTCTAAAGTGTAGCGGGTCCCGGTGACTTGGCAGAGATTTTGGATTGCGGTCACTAGGGGAACGTTGTCAAGGCTGAGATTGATGGTCTCAGAGTTGAGCCGCTTATGATCAATTCCAAAGGTGTTGATGTTCAAACCTTTCTTTTTGGGATCGAGTTCCAGGGCGCGGATCCTGAGAAACTCGGTTGCTTCATAAAGGGTTGAACCATTGAGGCGAATCATCGGGATGATGATTTTTTGGAGGTCTTCTAGAGTTCCGGCGACCGGCCCGATTTCTCGCTTCTCGTCTGCCTCCTTATTGACTTTCATCGGTTTAGCGACCGATTTCACGATGCGATCCACCAATTCGAAATTCTTTGGAGTATTGATGACAAGGAGGATGGGATACCCACGATTGGGGCCGCGGGTTTGGAAGCTTGCGGAAGCGGATCCTTCGAAGGTGACTCCCTTCGCTTCGAGATGACCTTTGATCGATTTGGGATCAGTTGCAGCACCATCGGCGGCAATCAATTTGACCAAATTATCCGAGACTCTCCACAATCGTTTTCCAAGTTCACCGTCTGCAACTGGAAAGAGGGTGATTGCAAATTCGTCGACCCTAAATTTCATTTTGGTCTTTAGGCAGATGGCTTGCAGTGCCTCCATGAAGGTGAAGTTCTGGGCGGTCAGCCGATCAATCATGAGCGAGTTGGGATCTTGATCGGATCCTTTCGGATGCCTGAGGACGATGTTGATTCCCTTTTTATTGGGGTCTGGTTCGAGGTCGAGTTCGATGGAGCGGATTCGGAGGAACTCGATCGCTTCTTCCAGAGTTGATTGAACGAGTTTGATATTTGGAATCCTGATCTGGAGCTTTTGGACAATTGCGTTTGCTCCTTCTTTTGGCGGCATGATGAGTTTGGACGTCTTTGGTTTCGTTGGCTCATCTGCTGGTTTGGGAAGGTCCTCGATTGGGAGGATGGAGACCAAGCGGCCTTCCACGACGTAACGGGTTTTGGTCGCCTGGCAGAGGTATTGCAGGACGACAGTCAGAGGGACGTTTACGAGGGCATCAATCAGGTCGAGATTTTCCTCGGTGTTACGAGCGATGAGGGTGCCATTTTCGAGGAAGGACGCTGCGGAATTTCCTAGGAACGTGACCCCGTGGATTCCGAGACAGTCATATAATGAGCTTGGTCTGGAGCCTTTGGTGAGGGCAATCCGATCGAGAAAGTCGGGGGTGGTCATCCATGTCCGCTGTGTCAGAAGTTTGTCGTAAGCCGCGCTAGCAAGGCGCTCGGCTTCAGTGGAATTTGCTCTGGCTCTCTGCTCTTTTGCTGTCTTAGGGTCGGACGTTGCCTTCACGATGGCGTCGATTTTTTCCAAGTTTTTTGGAGTGTTCCTTACGATGAGGCTGGTGCTTGAGAGGAGATAGGAAGCTGATGCTCCCTTGGGAAATTCAACGCCCAAGGCTTTGAGATGTTCGTCAATAGGTTTGGACCTCGAGCCGATTCCGGTTGCGGTGATCAATGCCGGGAAATCGGGAAGAGTCTTCCATCTCCGCTGTATGATCCAGGTATCTTCTTCACCGGGGGCCAGTTGTGGCAGGATCGTAATTGCGAATTTACTGACTTTATATCGAGTATTCGTTTTTTCACAGACTGTGCCGAGGACTTCCCTAAACGTGAGATTCTTCCCGACGAGGCGATCGATTTTGACGATACTGGTGTCATAGGGTCGTTTTCGTACGACCCAATTGATTCCTTTTTGGTGCTCCTTGGAAGTGAGGTCTAGTTCGATAGAGCGCGTTCTTAGAAACTTCACCGCTCCCACCAGAGTGACGTTTTGGAAATTGATATCGGGAATCCGGGTCTCGAGTTTTTTAAGGATGATCTTTACTCCAGTTTCCACTTCCTCGGATTCTTCTGCTTCCACCACTTCTTTTTCTTCGGAGTGAGCCGGTGATAGCGAAAAGAATCCCAGGGCACCGATGGCGGCCGCGATGGTGAGCCAGCCGCCACGGTTGACGCGGACGGTGGTGGGTTGCGGGTGGTTGAGGATGCGGAAGATGCGATCCTTGAGGTGGGGATTTTTGGCGGCAGCGAGAGCGAGAGTGGGCTGGTGGTTGCTGCCGAGATTGACGAGAGCTTCGGCGTAGTCGGCGCGGTTGTTGATGGCTTGCACGACGAGGTCGTCGCAGGCTTTCTCGCGTTCTTGATCAAGGCGGCGACTCAGGAACCAGACCGCGGGGTGGAAGAAGAAGAGGGCTTCGAGGAGACGTTGGAAGACGACGATGAGGTGATCGAAGCGGCGAAGGTGGGCGAGTTCGTGCGAGAGAATGGCGACGGCTTGGTCCTTTGGCAGTCCACTCATGAGTGAAATGGGGAGGACAATCATGGGCCGGAAAATTCCTGTGACGACAGGACTGGTGACTTTTTCCGACCAGATCATGAGGGGCTTGGAGCGGAGTTTCATCTTGGAAACGGCTTGGGTGAGGGCGGCGTGCCAAGGACCATCTTTGATCGCTTTACCGTGGCGCCGGATCTTACTGCAACAGTGATACCCGAGGACGACACGCCCCATCATGAGAAGCAGGCCGGTGAAGTAGATCCCTGCGATCCAGAAGGAGAGGGGAAGGGGGCTGGGGGCGGGAGGGGCAATTTCCAGTGGCCCGACCGCGAGGGGAGCTGTGGGGATGGTGGTTTCGAAATCGGTTGGTGGAATGAGTGCCGGGGTGGCGATTGGCTCAGGTGGGGGAGAGGATAGGTTCATCAAGGTGATGGGAACGCAGAGGAAGAGAGCGCCGAAGTAAAGGGTGGCGCGATGGCGGGGATTTGTGATGAGGAAACGACTGATGATGGCAGCGAGGATGGCGATGGCGGTGCCTTGCCAGAGGAAGTGGAGACCGATCTGGGAGAAGCGATCGGCGTGTTGGTTGATGAGTTCTACAATCATGGGATTTGTGGGTATTAGGATTGGGAGTTATCGTTACGGTGTTTTTCGATGAGGTTGAGCAGTTGGTCGCGCTCATCTGTGGAGAGGTTTTGGTGGTCGAGGAGACTCAGCATGAGAGCCGAGGGTGAGCCGCCAAAGACGCGGGTGACAAGGTCGGAGGCCATGCCTTGGGAGACTTTCTCCTGAGTGATCCTGGCGCGGAATAGGTAAGAGTTGGCCTTTGGTTTGCGGCTGACGTATTTCTTCTCGTGCATGAGATTCAACATGGTGATGAGGGTGGTGTGGGCGAGGTCGCGTCCGCTTTCGGAGAGGAATTCGCGAACCTGGCGGACCCCGAGTTCGCCCTCTTTCCAGAGGACTTTGAGAATCTCGAGTTCGAGCTCGGTGGGGTATTTTGATTTGGGGCGGGCCATACTTTCTTCTAATTAAATAGAAGGTTTAGAGTGTCCCCTTTGAGGCGTCCAGATTTTTCTTCTAATTTCTTAGAGGATTAAAGGGGCGAGTATGACGAATCGGGCGGATCATCCCCCTCTTCGTGATCTGGCCTAACGATTCATCGCAAAAAATCGATATCGTTTTGCCAGCATGGCAGGCTGTGAGTTCTCTTCACTCCGCAGGACACCCAACGCGATCAATACACACCGTGCAAAGCCCCCGTGCGAGATAATAATTACGATAAACTTCGTACTACCAGGTGTATTTTTTGAGACCTTGAATCTTCTTGCCTTTGCGCTCGAAGACTTCGGTGGAGATTCCGGTGGTGGTGACTTTGACGCGGGTGAAGTTATCGTCGGAGATGACCTTGGTTTTGTCGGTGATTTTGAAACTTCCGATGGCGCCACCGTCGATGGTGCCGGTGATTTTGAAGTCGCGTTCATGGGGATGGGGGTAGGGCCAGAAGAAGGCGCTCGAAACGACCGAGTGGATCTTTAGGCCGGAGGGTGAGGTGAGCTGTGCGGAGAAGGAGGAGTGGACGTCGCCCGAGAAAAAGACGACTTTCGAAATCTTTTTGGACTCAATGTGAGTGAGGATTTCCTTGCGTTGCTCGGGGAAGCCGGACCATTTATCCGAGCTTTCCGATGTGGCGTCGGGGAAGAAGGGGATAGAACTCACGATGATTTTGGCGCGGCCTGATCCGTCTGCAAGCCAGCGTTTGAGGGTCTTCATCTGATCTTTTCCGATCATGAGTTTCTCTCGATTTTCAAGGTCCCAGATCCAGCGCTCGGTGCGGCAGTCGAGGACGAAGAAGTCGCAACAACCGTCGGTGTATTGATACCACCATCGCTTCGGGACACCAACGAGGCGATCACCGGAGATTTCCAAAAGGGGACTGTGGCTGGCCTGATAGGTCTGGTAGGCGTGAGCAGCAGCTGGGTAGAGAACCTTCCAGTCCTTATGGTTAGCTTCGGCGGGCCAATCATTTTCGATTTCATGATCATCCATCATCATGTAGGTGGGGACGTTTGCCATGAGACGACGGAGGTGCGGCTGGCCGAAGGCTTCGCGGTAACGCTCGAAGAATTTGTGAACGGTGCGGTCAGGGGCGATGATGTTAAGATCGTCCGCGTAGATCTGGTCGCCCATCATGATAAGTTGGTTGATCTCGTTGCCTGATTCAATTTGACGGACAATGGAGCGGAAAGTTTTATCGCCGCGTTGATCGAAGAAAGATCCGCCAAAGAGTTTGAGAAAATACCGGCAGGATCCGATGGCGAGAGTGCGGCTTTCGCTGTCACGATCCGAGGACGTACGAAATATCCCGGAGGCGGCCGACTCCCAGTCGGAATTACTGAACTGGCTATTGATATCTTCGAAATCGAGATTGCTCCAGAAGTAGCCCACTTGATATTCACAACGGGTCCGGGGTGGGAGTTTGTTGAGAATGGCAATCCCGGTCATATCGAAGTTCGGGTTCATCTTAAAGAGTTGGGTTGCCCTCCAGGTGGAGGTTCCCTTCTTGCGATGGCGAATGACTCCGAAAGCTCTCCGGGGATCGTTCTTCTCGGTTTGATATTCGGCGCGGATCCAGATGCGTGCTCGGGTGGATTCGGTTCCGCCTACGATGGGGCCTACGGTGGGTCGTTGAACTTTCATGTTTCGGGTGGTTTTGCTGATTTTTTTGACGAGAAAGAAACACCCTAGTCAAAAAACCTTAGAAAGAGAAAGAGATATTGAAACGCCATCTTATTTTACGCGAGAGATAGGTATGAAAGACGAGCTTTTTCTCTATCAGGGTGCCACAATGATACCGTGACAAGAGCCGCGACTTAGAAAGCGCGCCCTCCCTCGTGCGCCGCACTCGCGCTTACAAATCGCGGTTCCTCTCTCGGGATTAGGTCAGCCCAACGGCCTTGCGGACGCGGTCGAGAACCTTGGAGGCTTCTTCGCGGGCTTTTTCGGCACCGGCTTTTAAGACGGCATCGACTTCGTCGGGATTCGCAACCAGCTCTTCGCGGCGGGTGCGCATGGGGGTAAAGTAGTCCCAATAGGCTTCGGCGAGGCGCTTTTTAAAGTCCCCGTAGCCACAGCCGCCGTTTTCGTAATCCGCAATCATTTGCTGGTATTCCGTTTCGGTAGCGAAGAGCTGGTAGAGGGCGAGGATGATGGAATTCTCGGTGGGTTTGGGATCATCGACGGCGGCCGAATCCGTTTTGATCCGCATGATGAGCTTCTTGGTGGGTTTTTCGTCACCGAAGATAGGGAGGGTGTTGTGGTAGCTCTTGCTCATTTTTTCGCCATCGAGTCCGGGGACTTTGGCGACGGCGTCGCGGATGCGCGCCTTGGGCAGGACGAGTGTTCCCTCGCCGTATTGGTCGTTGATCTTTCCGACAAGGTCACGGGTGACTTCGAGGTGCTGTTTCTGGTCTTCGCCGACCGGGACGACGTTGGAGTCGTAAAGGAGGATATCGGCCGCCATGAGGGCGGGATAGGCGAAAAGGGCGTGATTGGCCGAGAAGCCTTTGGCGATCTTATCCTTGTAGGAATGGCAGCGCTCGAGGAGGCCCATGGGGCACACTGTGGAAAGGATCCAAGCGAGTTCGTTGACCTCGGGGACCGCGCTCTGCTTGAAAAAGACCCCTTTTGAGGGATCAAACCCACAGGCGAGGAAGTCGATGGCAACATCGCGAACGTTTCCGCGGAGCTCGTCGGGGTCATGGGTGGTCGTCATGGCGTGGTAATCGGCGATGAAGTAGTATCCATCGCCTTCGCCCTGCGCATCGATGGCCGGCTTGATGGCTCCGAAGTAGTTTCCCACGTGAAGTTTCCCGCTCGGCTGGAGGCCCGTCAAAATTCTCATGGGGCGGAGTTACGTTTTTTCGGGCCAAAGCAAAAGGCCAAATCCTGCTTCGGGCTTTCCCGCTTGAAAGATGACCGCGGTGCGGCCAATCTTTGGCCGTGTTTAAGCCACGATGGAAAAAAGAGGCCTTGCTCCTTCTCAAGGGAGCCAAAAAGTTCCTCCACTATAAGAGAGATCTTCTCGCTCCCGACCGGATCGATGAGATTGAGTCCCGCCGTGCCGATCTCAAAGCGGCCATCAAGGCCAAGGATCTTGATGCGGTCAAAGAAGCCTCGAAGCAGGTTCGCAATACCTGCGAAAAGTCACTGGCCCACTATCGCCAGCCTGACTGGATTCAGGAGAACATCGAGGTTTTCTGGGTTGCGATCGTGGTAGCATTGGGAATCCGGGCTTACTTTCTCCAGCCCTTCCGCATCCCGACCGGATCGATGCAGCCGTCATTGAACGGGATTGTCGCCACCGCGAAGCATGGCGAAGAAGGTTGGGACACTCCTTGGTTTGGGAAACAAATCATGGACTTCGCCGTCTCGGGACGAAGCTACGAGAACATTATCGCGA
>JBLIDI010000220.1:0-7609 GCA_047634075.1 Akkermansiaceae bacterium | reverse complement strand
TCTCCCTCACCAACATCCCCCGCACCCTAAAAACCGGTGACCAAATCGAAATGAACGGCCGCACCGGCCAAGTCACCCTCCTTTCGCGAAGCCGAAAGCTCCAGAGGCTGTCGGTCACCACAACCTAAGCCCCGCATCCAAGCTCAGCTCGCTCTGTCGTTAAAAACCTCCCATGAATTCCGAAATACAATCCCGCGCCGACTTCTCCCAGGTCCGCTACGGCCAATGTTGGGAAGATGCCGACATCCTCGTCAAAGCCCTCCTCCCAAATGATCGTCATTGCCTTTCCATCGGTTCCGCAGGCGATAACTCCTTCGCCCTCCTCGCCGCCGGCGCCGCCCACGTCACCGCGGTCGAAATGAATCCCGCCCAGATTAAGTGCATCAAACTCCGTCGCCACGCCTATCTCAATCTCGACTACAAGGACTTCCTGAAAACTGTGACCGCCTCGACCGGAAAGTTCGAGCGCTATTTCGAACTCTTCCGCACCCGCATTCTTCCCCTCGCCCACCCCCCTCGCCGCATCACCGAACTCCTCGACTCCAAATCCCTCACCGAACGCCAAAACTTCTACAACACCACTTGGAACAACCTCCGCTGGCAACTCATCTTCAAAACCTTCTTCTCCCGCTTCGTCATGGGTCGACTCGGCCGCGACCCCGCCTTCTTCGACTACGTGGAAGGCTCGGTCGCCGTCCGTATCCTCGATCGCACCCGCTACGCCCTCACGACCCTCGATCCAGCCCAAAACCCCTACCTCCACTGGATCCTCACCGGTCGATACGGTAAAGTCCTTCCCCTCGCACTCCAACGCGATTCCTACGAGAAAATTCGTACTGCGCTTCAAGAGGGCCGCTTCATCATCATCGAGGCTCCACTCGAAGAAGCCCTGGGTTCCGAAAAGTTCGACGCCTTCAACCTCAGCGATATTTTTGAATACATGAGCGAAGAAGCCACCGCCACTCTCCTCGACCGCCTCGCTGATTCAAGCAATCCCGGTGCCCGACTTGCCTACTGGAACATGCTCGCCCCCCGCCAATCAAACTCCCCCCGCATCAAACATCTCCCCACCGAATCCGCAAAACTCTTCAAACAAGATCGCGCCTTCTTCTACTCTCGCTTCATCGTCGATGAAGTCGGCAAATTTTAGTCTCCATCTCCATACAAAATTGGACGTTAAGCGTTCGACGTTCTTATCAAACTCCAATGCTAAACATCCTCCTCGTCATCCTGGCACTCGCACTCCTCCTTGTGCTCATCGACAAGCTCTCCCTCTCCCCGGAAGTCAGTCGCAAGGCCGTCCACCTCGGGATGGGCCTCATCTGCCTCACCTTCCCTTGGCTCTTCTCCACAAATTGGCACGTCGATCTCCTCGCCGCCCTCGCCGTTGCGACCCTCCTCTTTATCCGTTGCGCAAAACCTCCACTCGGGAAGGTCCTCCACGAAATCGAACGTCTCTCCTGCGGCGAACTCCTCTTTCCCATCGGCGTCGCCATCGTCTTCCGACTCGCCAACGGAGACCTCGACCTCTACTTCCCCGCCATCGGTGTCCTTACCTTCGCCGACACCGCCGGCGCCCTGATCGGGAAACGCTTCGGCAAGCATCCTTACCGTACCAATGCCGGACAAAAATCCCTCGAAGGCTCACTCGCAGTCTTCGTCGTCAGCTTCATCATCGTTTCGATCGCCGGACTGAGCAGTGACCCACTCACCGCATTTTTGATTGCCATTGTAGTGGCTCTCGTTGCCACAATGGCCGAAGGCATCCTTGGCGCCGGAGCCGACAATCTCGTCCTCCCCATCGCCGTCGCCGGGCTCATCTTTTTCCTCCGTGATCTCACCTGGAGTGACCTCGTCCTCCATATCGCCCTCCTCGCAGCCCTAAGTCTCATCCTTTTCTCCGTCCGTCGTATCACGAGCCTCAATGGCGGCGGCCTCCTCAGCGCCACCATCTTTGTCTACCTGAGCTTCGCCCTTGGCGGGTCCTCCTATCTCATTGCGCCAACCCTCCTCTTCCTGATTCACCTCGCAACCACGTGGCGCTACTCCGAGCTTGCGACGATGGAACACAGCGCGGACAGCATTGCCGCCATCGCCCTCCCCGGCCTCGTTTGGGTCACGCTAAAAGCCAGTTCGGACCTCCCTCCCGAAACTTGTTTGCACGGTTTCAATCTGACCCTGATGGCACAAGCAGCGCTCCTCCATTCCGTAACCCGCGCCCACCTTCAACTTCCGGCCGGCCTCCTCATCGGCGCTCTTAAAATTATCATCATCGCGACCGTCTCTTTTCAGTGGTGGTTCACTCCTATCGCCGCGATTAGTGTCATTCTTACTATTCCTCTCACCAGTTCGCTCAAGCGCCCTGAACAAGGCATCCTCGCCTTCCTCTTCTCACTCCTCGCCCTCATTCCATGAACTCTCCCGACCATCTCCTCGATAACTCGCTTGGCCTTTGGTGGAAACACCCTCCCACCTACCAGGGCCATAAAATCGGCTCCTTCGGCGTCCCTTCAAGCCAAAACGAGATCACTGCTGCCGAAGAATACCTCAGCGACCAAGGCTGCACTCTCGCAATCACACCCATGGAAGGAAACACTTGGCGCACCCACCGCGCCGTCGTCGAATCCGACGGCTCCCCGCCCTTTCTCCTCGAACCCACAACTCCTCCTGAAACCAAGAATCTCCTGCGCGATTCCGGATACCACATCCTTGCTCGATATTCCTCCTCACTCATTGACCTCACCGAAACCCCACCTTATATCTCACGGATCAAAACACGACTCGCCCAAATCAAAATCCGCCCCCTCGATCTAACCAAACTTGCCGATGAACTCCGGGCCATCTACCAACTCAGCACTCGCACTTTCATTGAGAATTTTCTCTACACCGCCATCTCCGAATCAGAATTCCTGACGCAATATCTCGCCTTCGAGTCCCATCTGATTCCCAACTGCGCCTTCCTCGCCGAACAAGACGGCCAACTCGTCGGCTTCGTCTTCGGCTACCCGGACCAAACCCGCTTCATCGTCAAAACCCTCGCCGTCCTCCCCGAGCGCCGCTTCGCCGGACTCGGAACCCTTCTGGTCGAACGCATCCAACAACAAGCTTGCAAGGTCGGCGTTCCCCAAGCGATCCACGCCCTCCAACGCGAAGACAACCAATCCCTCCGCATCAGCCACCGCTTCAACGCCCGGGTATTCCGTCGCTACGCCCTCTTCGCAAAAGAATTATGAATCTCACCGAAAAACTCACCACGCACGATCCCAAAAGAATTGCCATCATCGACCGCGACCGCGCCATCACCTTCGGCGAACTCAACTCCCGCGTGCAAGGAGGTGCCGACCTCCTCCGCCAAAAAGGCCTCCAAATCGGCGACGCCATCCTCGTCCTCCACCCCATCACGATCGCATTATACGAGATTCTCCTCAGTTGCTTCCACGCCGGAATCGTCGTCATCCTCGTCGACCCCGCCAAAGGCTCCGACTTCATTAAAAAATGCCTCAACTGGCTTCCTCCAAAAGCTTTTATCGGCAGTCCCAAAGCCCAGCTTCTTCGTCTCAAATATCAAACCCTCAAAAAGGCCTTCTCGACAGGCCCCAAGCTCCCCTTCACCCACCACTGGAACCCCTCACACGTTACAAACACCCCCGTCAATCTCCCCCCCGACGCCCCCGCCCTAGTCACCTTCACCAGCGGCAGCACCGGCAACCCCAAAGGCATCGTCCGCAGCCATCACTTCCTCCTCGCCCAAGACAAAACCCTCTCCAAATCCCTCAACCTCCAACCCGGCCAAATCGACCTCGTCACCCTCCCCGTCTTTCTCCTCTCCAACCTTTCTCACGGAATCACCAGCGTCATTGCCGACACCGACCTCACCAAGCCCGGCTTCCCCGAGGTCCCCAAAATCCTCTCCCAAATCGAACAACACCCGATCACGCGCTGCACCGCCTCCCCCGCTTTCTTCGAAAAGATGCCCGCTGAGTTCTTCGCCTCACTCACCGAACTCTACACCGGAGGAGCCCCTGTCTTCCCCGACCTCCTCTCTCGCTTCCCCAAAAAATCCCACGCCGTCTATGGATCCTCGGAAGCCGAACCGATCTCCCACTTCCATGGTTCCGACCTCACTCCTGAAGTCAAAAGAACGATCAAGACCGGCGGCGGACTCCCCGCCGGAAAACCCGTCGCCGAGATTTCCCTTCAAATTATCGACGACGAGATCCTCGTCACCGGTGATCATGTCTTAAAAGGCTATCTCGACGGTCGCGGCAATGCCGAAACCAAGATCAAAATCGACGGCCAAATCTGGCACCGCACCGGCGACGCCGGAAGACTCGATAATGAAGGAAACCTTTGGCTTCTCGGCCGCCATTCCCAAAAATACCAAGACCACTACCCCCTCCAAATCGAAGCGGCAGTCCATCTCCTCTACCCGGGAGAACGCTGCGCCTTCTTGAAAGGAACCCTCTTCCTAGAAAAAGATCTCAAAATCGCGCTCCCCTGGGCACCCATCGCCCAAATCAAAGTCATCGACCAAATCCCGATGGATTCCCGCCACAATGCCAAGGTCGATTACGCAAAACTATAGCCACAAACTGCAGTCTCCCTTCGCCGAGGCCTTAGGCACCAAAGCAGGAGTTTTTGGCGCCCCCCGGATCACCTATTTTAAACTCTCCCATTCATCCTTCGTCCCTTCACTCTTCTGATGCTCCATCAGGATCTTCCAGACCCCATTCTTCTTCACTAAAAGTGCCTCGAGATGGATATAGGAAACTCGCTCCTCGCCCTCACCGACCTTTTGCGCATATCGGAACATTCCGACTTCATGCGCGGTGTCAGCATCACCCCAGCGTTTCGAGAAGCGAAATATAACACTCGCCTTCATCGTTCTTTCCTTCGTTTGATCGAACTCCGTTTCCCATCTTTGCAGAGCCTTCGCGAGAAGATAGCTCGTTCCTTTTGTGCCCGAGACCAGAATCCCATCTTCATGGCAGGTCGCGGAATATCCTTCAAAGTCACCTTCGTTTACGGTGCGTGATACCTCAGTCCAATAGCTCTCAAGATCTTTAAGGCGCGCTCGCTCGCCTCCCAATTCTTTTACTTTAAGCCCGCGCCAAAGCACCTTGCCGCCTTTCGCCTTATGAACCTGAAGCCCAAAGTAACCTTTTGAGTAGGTGCCATCACCGACCCAATGCGCTGCCGGGACTCCGTTTAACCAAGTCTTCACGGTATTCCCTTCCGCCCTCACCGTGACCCGGTTCCAGCCATCCATATTGAGTGCTTTACGTATTTTAGCATGCTCCTTCAACCAAAGCGGATACCAATACCCGCCGCAGCTTTGTCCATAAACACCACCCGACCAACCGCGCGTCTTTTTGACCCCCTCCATCTCCACCTGGGGGCCAAAGACCGCCGACTTTTCACTCGACTGGGCTCGAAACATGACCCCGGAATTCAGATCAATCTCCCACTTCATTTCACAGGTGAAGATGAAGTCTGTATAGTCCTCTCTGTCGGTGCACAGATAAGTGCTCGGCTCTCCCGGAACACAGGTCCCGGTCACCACGCCATCTTTGAACTCAAAAGTGGATTTCCCTCCTTTGCTCTCCCAACCAGAAAGATCACGCCCGTTCAAAAGCGAAACAAAGCCATCCTCCAGACCCGGTTCGGCGTCAGTATTCAAGAGCATCTTCCCGGGCTCCGGAGCATTGACCTGCTTCTTGTATTTGCCAAACCACTCCTTCTGGGATGGATCGATCTCACCGGCCGATGAAAGCCCGACCCCAATCCCAACAACCGCGAGGACACTCGCTAAATTTCTCATCTTCATGATGGCAAACTGCTATCAGGAAATCCGGAGTCCTACCAGCGCTCAGCAACAACTCGGAGATATTGGACCTCAGAGGCCCCGAAATCATCCACGAGACAAACGACAAATTCCTCAATGCCCTCCGCCCTGACAACACGCTCGACCTCTACAATCTGATCAGCACCCAACTCTGACCAGTTGATCATATTGCCCGATCCCTCAAAGCGGAGGCGAGCATCGATCGCAGCCGCCGCAATTCGGCATCGCAAACCGAGGTGTTTTTTGCCGTCTTCACCCGCGATGATCTCCGGCTTGGGATCACCCACATGATCATCCGAGGGATCGGAAGGATCCGTTCCAACGCAATACTCCCAGAACCTGCGCCCGTCCGAAATACCATTCTCACGCCCTGCCCAGTTCATCCAAAAATCAAAAGGCTCATCATCATCATGCGGGACTCCCGCATTGAGGATCTCCTTTGCGAAGTGCCCCAGATTAGAACTCAGGCAAACCGTCCAGCGGCCACCGGAGACGGAACCCAGGTCAAAATCATGCTCCACCCACATCCCTGCTCCGGCCCGATCAGACGGTGGAATCCGGCCAATCTCTTCATTCGAACCGGCACGCACAAATCGGGGTCGGAGAAAGAAGGAGGGCCCCACCGCGCGAACCTCACCCCAGTCAAGCGACCAATCATCGCGCACCGCCAAATCTTCCGGCACAAAGAGACGCACGGAAGCGGCCCATCGTCCGATGAGTTCGTCATTCACGATCGTCAGTTCCGTGGTCTGGGCTGGCTCCGGATCTTCATCTTCAATTTCGACACTGAGATAACCAATCATCGGGCTGCTCAAGTGGTTTCCAAAGCGATCACAGACCAATCCGGGCTCGCTGAGGATGAGGCGATACCTGCCACGGTCCGACGCCTCCCACGATCCGCCCGGAGCTTCCATGCGATAGGTCGCAGTCGCCCCCGCGACAAAATCAGCGGTGAAATTAAGACTCGTTCGCGCAAGCTCGAAGACCTCACCCATGCGGTTCACCGCAGTAAGAACCTGGGCCTCGATCCCCTCGTCGACCAGTTCGCCTCCATCGGAGAACTCTACTGAAAACTCCAAAGCCTCATCGCCGGGAGCACTCACTTTGGCGCCTCGCACCGTGACCTCAGGAGGCCGGATATCACCAGAGAGATCCCGGACGGTGATTGGAATCCTTGCCACCACTTCCTCGAGAGAACTGAGCAGGTAGCGATACTCTCCGGGCAGAAACATTCCGAGAGGAACCTGATGCTCGATCACCATGGGCACAAGAATGAGAACACGTGGATTAATCCACGCCGTGAAAGATGACGCACTGAGGTTCCCCTTTCGGCTTGCTTCGGTCCACTCCACTCTCTCGACGTATTGCCCAAAAGTCAGGCGGATATTCGCGGCATACACCGGATAGAGAGAACGGGTTGGCAAGCGCTCAAGCTCAATCTCGACCTTGGAAGGAAGACCTCTCACAAGGTCGTGGGATTGGCCCCCGACCTGAAATTCGCTCCGGGCGAGTTCGGCATCGCCTCCCTTTAAAGCCACCGCGTAGTTTCCTGGTTCCAGCATCCCCAATTCGACACGATGAGTATAAGTTGTCAAAACCTCCGGAAGGGCCCCTCCGGAGTCGAAGCCCTCAACCTCGACACAAAACACCCCCTCTCTGTTCATCGTCAGCTCTCCCCAGTTTACCTCGACCGGATGAGGAAAGGTCGCGGTCATCGTGGCGATGCCAAGCTCAGAAAGATTGCCTCCCGGGGCGCCCGGGGTC
>JBLIDI010000219.1:0-7613 GCA_047634075.1 Akkermansiaceae bacterium | reverse complement strand
AGAATGTCGGGAGCAATTCCCAAAGCAGCTCCAAGCTCACGCACTTCGTCCTTAAACAATTCGGCCAAGGGCTCCAGCACTTTGCCCTGCTTCTGTAATTCAAGAATCTTGGGAACGCGATTGTGGTGCATTTTAATCACCGAAGCCTTGGACTTTGCATTGGAGGCACTCTCAATCACACAGTAGTAAATCGTCTGACGCCTAATCAAAGTTTTGCCAGCCCCAACGAGTTGCGGCCATCTCTGCAATCAGTGGCAACACCTTTGGTGTTTGGAAATATCGACGACTCTCACCCAGAGTAGGCTCCGCCAACCCTGGGCTCATGGACGCAAGACCATTGGGCTAGAAACCCATGCTGGTTTTGACGTGACGAACGACTGCTAAAATTTACGACGATTCCCTCACGTGATCCGTATCCCCTTTTGTTGGGGGGGGGAGGGGCGGAGAAGTATCGACTCCTTGCACGATCTCCTTTGAGAGGTCGATGTCGAAGGAACCGATACCTGAATGATCGAGATCTTCAGCAATGACCCCAACATGGTTCCCCTTATTTGCGCCAAAGCCACCTCAAGGCATCCGGGAAGAGCGTGCCCATTTTTTTGCCACTATGCCCGTGGTGGCCCCAGACATATTTATAATCGTAGCCTTTGAATTTCAGAGCGGCCTCCATCGCCATGTTGCCCAGCGGCCAGTTGCCGTGGCTATTATCGAGATCGTCAACCCCCTCTTCGAAAAATCCCCGGATCGGCTTTTTCTCGGTCTTGCGGATCATGCCGGGATAGGCGTCGCCGCCCCGGATGTTTGTGAAGGAACCGATGGATGACACGACTTTCCGAAACTTATCCGGCCTTTCCCATGCGACCGTCCATGCGCAAATCCCGCCGGAGCTAGTCCCACAGATCGCGCGCATTTCGGGGTCGGTGGTGAGATGGTAATCCTTGCCGACGAAGGGCAAGATTTCATCGATGAGAAAAGTGGCGTAATCGGCGGAAAGAGTGTCGTATTCGAAGCTGCGGTTGTTGTTTTTCCAGGGAGCGGCGGGCTTGGAATCACCCTTGTGCCCCGGATCGATGAAGATCCCGATCACAGGTGGTATTTCCTTGGAGGCAATGAGGTTATCGAAAACCGTCGTGATGCGAAAATCCCCCTTGGGATTCACGTAGGCATGACCGTCCTGAAAAACGATCACCGCCGTTTCCTTTTTTGGGTCGTGGTGCGCAGGGAGGTAAAGGTGGATATTGCGTTTCGTGCCGGGAAACACCTTAGAATCGGAGAACGTTAATTTGATGACTTCGCCTTTTGCGACACCTGCGTGTTCCTTGGAATCCGCTCCGTATTGCGGGTCGGGCATTTCTGGAAGCGAGAGCTTGGGTGAAACGTCCTGCGCGCAAACGGCGGAGGTGAAAGCGAGGGAAGCTGCGGCGAGGAGTTTGAGCATTTCATGAAAACGCTGGGGAACTTGCGAAATCTTTCAAGCGGGCCGAACGGAGGTCTCACAGAGGGGGACTGAGGAGGTTATTTCAATTTTGCAATGCTCTTGATATCGGCGACGAGGTTCCAAATTTCTTCGGGCTTGAGGGTTTCGGAGAAGGAGGGCATGGGGGCGCCCTCGAGGTCTGCCAGAGTAGCAGGATGAAGGTCAGGCGAAGGATCATTTTGGATCGGGGAGGAAGAGTTCGAAAAGCGGGGCGATTTCGTGGATGGCGATTCGCATGCCCTATGCGACCTTCAAGGATTCAGCTGCGGGGAGGAGCCTTCCCGAGAAGTGCCGTCGAGGAGTTGTCGCCCCCATCCTTCCCGCCCCAAACTCCATGATTTACGCAAGAGTGAAATTTGGTAACTGTCTTACTTCTCCATGAAGCTCAACGCGAACACCGACTTCCTTTATCGGGCCCTCATCTACGTCGCGCTTCATCCCGGTCGACTCGCGACCTCGCGCGAGATCGCCGAAGCCTATGGACTCTCCCACCATCACCTCGCCAAAGTCTGCCAAGATCTCATTCGTCACGGCTTCCTAAAAGGCCAACGCGGTCGCGGTCGCGGCGTCCAACTCGCCCGCGATCCCGACTCGATCCACTTGGGCGAACTTCTCGACCTGGGAGAGGAGAGTCCGAATGTCATCGACTGCGAAACCGGAGTGGGGGGAGCCTGCCGCATCGTTCCGGCCTGCCGCTTGAAGGGAATCTTCGCGCAAGCGCAGCAGGCCTTCCTCGCGGTCATGAACTCCCACACTCTTGCCGAAATCATCTCGCAGCCCAAGCTCCTCCCGCTCTTCAATTCCACCGATTCCCAGTGACCTCGCTTTCCATCCTTTTTCAAGACGACTGGCTTGTCGCTATCGACAAACCGGCCGGATATCTCGTTCATCCCTCCGACACCCCCAAGCCAGATGACCTTGTTGCGATGAAAATCCTGCGGGACCAGATTGGCAAGAAAATCCACGTCCTCCATCGCCTCGATCAACCCACTTCGGGAGTCGTTCTCTTTGCAATCGATCAGGATGCTGCCAAAAAAGTTTGTCGGGCTTTTGAGAAACGAAAAATTGAAAAAAACTATCTCGCCGTTGTCCACGGCCACCCGCTCCAGTCGAATTGGACTTGCGAGTTCCCACTTCGAAAAAAATCAGAGGACCCCGAAAAGCCGGCGCTCACCTCCTTCGAGGTCCTCGAACAGCTTTCCCACAATCTCGCTCTCGTTCGAGCGCAACCGCTCTCAGGTCGCTATCATCAGATCCGGCGTCACCTCCTCCACTCCGGCCACCCCATCGTCGGCGACTTTCGCTATCACGAGGTCGAGGAATGCCACACCATGGGCCAACAACTCGGCACTGGCTCCCGCATGCTTCTCCAGGCCAAGTCTCTTGCCTTGGTGCATCCCATCACCAAGGAGCAGATCCTAATCGAAGCACCTCTTGACCCCTTGATCGCAAAGCTCTCCCAAAAAAACGACCCGCCCCTTTTCAAAGGCGGGTCAATGAATGATAGGAATCAGTAATCGTAGATTACTTCGCGGCAGGAAGAATGACCGCGTCGATAACGTGGATCACACCGTTGGTGCCCACAAGGTCGGTCTTGACGATGTTGGCTTTGTCGATCGTGACCTTGCCATCGGCGATAGCGATGGTCACCTCTGCTCCGTTGAGAGTCTTGACCTTACCGGCCTTTACCTCAGCAGCCATAACCTTACCGGAAACCACGTGATAGGTGAGGATCGCAGCAAGTTTCTTCTTGTTCTCAGGCTTGAGCAGAGTCGCGACGGTTCCCTCGGGAAGCTTCGCGAATGCTGCGTTGGTGGGTGCGAAGATGGTGAATGGACCTTCCCCGGAGAGAGCTTCGGCAAGACCGGCGGCCTTCACGGCGGCAACCAAAGTGGAGAAGTCCTCAGCGCCAGCGGCGATTTCGACAACGTTCTTGGTGGGTTCTGCGGGCGCCGCCTGAGCGGTGATCGGAAGAAGGAGGGCGGCAGCGGCAACGAGGGCGGTGGTAATTTTCATAGTTCTTTTTTTGTTTTGTTTTCAATGCCAAGATTGTCTCAGCCCCTTATGAAAGCATCGATTTTGAAGAATTCTCAAAAAAAATGCATCTTTACAACTTTCGCTTGCGAGATCTTGAATCCGCTTTTCCTTGTTCTTCATTTTCCCCGGACATCTCAAAACCAAGCTCATTCCCCCCCTAAAAACGGGGACCCTCCCGAGCATTAAATCGGGTAAGATTCTCTCTCAAAATGACTCAGAAGACCCACACGGGACGATTTTTTTTGTGAGTCAGCCGAACCGATTCTTCTTTTCAGGATTTACCTGCAGTCCACTTCCGTAGTGAGATGACCAAACACAAATGACGAACTCTTTCCTGAATCACCTCGTCCTCGCGGAGGCGAACACCGGGCGCCTTATCGGCACGCTCATTGTCGCCATCGCGCTCATCCTCATCCTCATCCTTAAGTTCAGGGTCCAAGCCTTCATCGCCCTGCTCATCGCCAGCATCTTCGTTGGCCTCGCATCCGGGACGATGTACATGACCGATATCGGCCAAACTATCGTCGATGGCATGGGATCCAGCCTTGGCTTCATCGCCACCATCGTGGGAGTCGGGGCCATCTTCGGCGCGATGATTGAACACTGCGGCGGCGCTCAAAGCCTCGCCAACGGCATGCTCCGTATCACCGGTGAAAAACGTGCCACCTGGGCCATGCTCTTCACCGGCTTCCTCATCTCCATTCCGGTCTTTCTCGATGTCGCCCTCGTCATCCTCGCCCCCATCATCTACGCCCTCGCCCGCCGTAGTGGCAAATCTCTCACCGTCTATGGCATGCCCCTCCTCGCAGGCATGATGGTCACCCATTCCTTCGTCCCCCCTACCCCCGGACCGACCTGGGTTGCCTACACCCTCGGCATCCCCATCGGGACCGTCATCGTCTACAGCCTCATCGTCGGTGTCCCCACCGCGATTCTCTCGGGCATTTTCTTCGGAGGCCGCGTTGCCAAAACCATCCATATCGGCCCACCTGCACTCGAAGTTGAGGAAGAGAAAAACCCGCCCTCCTTCGGCATGATTGCCGCTATTCTTCTCCTCCCTATCGCTCTCATCGTCGCCGGATCCCTCGTTGAACAATCCCTCGGCGCTTCCATCCCCTCCAACCTCAGTAAACCAGACCGTGCCGACGCTCTTCGCGACCTCCTCGGCGCATCTCCGATGTGGAAGCAAACCATCTCCTTCCTCGGCCATCCCATCATCGCCCTTCTCCTTGTCACCTGCCTCAGCCTCTGGCTTCTCGGCACTAAACGCGGAGCCTCCCGTGATGTGCTCATGGACCTCTCCACTCGGGCCCTCGGTCCCGCCGGGATCATCATTCTTATCACTGGAGCCGGCGGCGTTTTCAAAGGCATGCTCGGAGACTCCGGCGTCGGCGATGCTCTTGCCGACACCCTCGATGGCCTCGGCATCTCAGTCCTCTTCCTCGCCTTCCTCTTCGCCTCTATCTCACGTATCGCCCAAGGTTCCGCCACCATGGCGATGGTGATGGCCGCGTCATTAATGGCTCCTATTTTAGCAAAGCTTGACCTCTCCGATGCCAAACTCTCCCTCATCGTCGTCGCCATCGCCTCCGGGGCCGCCGGATTCTCACACGTCAACGACAGCGGCTTCTGGATGGTCAGCCGCTACCTCCGCATGACCGAAAAAGAAACCTTCAAAACTTGGAGCGCCGTCTCCACCGCCGTCGCCTTCATCGGCATCGCTCTCGCCTCCATCGTCTGGGTAATCGTCGCGTGAAAGCTCTCGTCATCATGGGTGTCAGCGGCTCCGGTAAAACCACCATCGGTCAACTTCTTGCCACCCAAACCGGCGGGAAATTTTTGGATGGCGACGACTTCCACCCGCCCGAAAACGTCGCAAAAATGTCAGCCGCCATTCCCCTCAGCGACCAAGATCGCCAAGGCTGGCTCGAGGCGCTTGCTGAGCTCATTGGTAATGCTGCTCCCTTCACCGTCATCGCCTGTTCCGCCCTCAAAGCAAGCTACCGCGACATCCTCGGCGGAGCACAATTCGTCTTTCTCAATGGGTCATCGGAACTCCTTACCGAGAGAATCAAGCAACGAACAGGTCATTACATGCCCCCGGGACTCCTCCAATCCCAACTCGATACCCTCGAAGTCCCCAAAGGGGTTCTCACCCTCGATATTGGCAAATCACCCGAAGACCTAGTCCAAGAAATCAGACATCATTTTTCTATTTGATTTCAAACCGTCTTTTAAAAACCGGTCTTGCTAAGAAACCAGCATCTGAATAATCTTCTCCCCATAATGAAGGGAGTCCTATTCCAACGGAAGCTTCGAAAATGCTCCCGTCTTCATCCCCGCCATCGACCGAACCATCTCTCTCCGCACGTAAGGAACCTTCATTCCAATCGGAAAAGTGAGATCACGAACATTGCCCAGCGTAAGATAGTCCGACTGGAAAAACGGCGTGGTCCATCGCGTCGCGAATTGATAGAATCTCACGTGTTTCTTCCGCCGACGCGTGAAGCGCTCCAAGGCTTCCGGCAAGCCATAGCGGCCCAAACATTCCGCCAACACCGAGGCATCCACCAGCGCCAGATTCACCCCCTGCCCCAACTGCGGACTCAAGGCATGGGCCGCATCTCCTAAGATCGCGACGCGCTCGCCATGCCATTTCTTCATCCTGACATCGTGGTATGAAGCACGCTGGAGTTGCGCGCTCGACTCGACCTGCCCCAGAAACCTCTCGGCCTGCGGAACCAATTTAAGCAAGGTTTCCTTCCATTCATCCAGTTCAGGGAGCGGTTCATCCAGTGGCACACTCCAAAACAAACTTAAGAGATCCTCTTTCGTTCCCGTCGGCAAAAACCCACACAACTCCCGGGTTGATCCCACCTTCTGCCAGAGTAAACTCGGATCAAATTCGGGCGTCCTCTTCCCGATAAACCACAACGCCCCCCAGGGATACCGGTCCACCCGCGCCGGGATTCCAGCCTGCCCACGCAACTGTGAGCGCGCGCCATCACACACCAAAACCAGATCAAACGGCCCTTCCTTTGCCCCCTCCTTCGTCGCCAAAGTTCGCCCCTCTCGCGAGAGGGACATCTCCGTCATCTCGACGCCCCATCGCATCTCCCCTCCGGCATCCCGAAAGGCCTTTAACAAAATCGCCAAGAACGACGGCCGATGCGTCCCCAACCCAAAGAGCCCGTTCTGGAGTTCCTCATAGTCCAAATCTAGCAACACCTTCCCCCGCTGCGTTTCACAATAAAGCCCTCCAATTTTTTGCGTCACCGCCAGCACCTCCTCCTCCAAACCCAACTCGCGCAAGACCGCCAAACCCGTCGGCTGTAACAAAAACCCGGCTCCCACCGCCAATTCCTCCCCGGCTCTCTCGAAAATGGTAACTTCATGGCCCGCCCGGGCCAATAAAATCCCAGCCGCCGGACCGGCTGTTCCGGACCCCACAATGGCGATGCGATAGGGCATGCCCGACTATCTCGTTCTTTATCGATTGGAAAAGAAGATAACTCACCTTCCTTCGGCCCCTCTCGCTTAACTCGTCCCATTTTGAAAAAAATCATCCCCTTCCTCACCTTCACTCTCTTTGCCGGAGCAGCCGAGCCAAACGAGGGCGAAAAACTCTTCGCCCTCAAGGTTCAACCACTCTTCAGCTCACGCTGCCTCTCCTGCCATGGCGAGGAAGGGAAAAAGATTAAGGGCGGCTTCGACATACGCTCCCTTGAAGCCATCCTCAAAGGTGGCGACGAATTCGGTGACGAAGTCCTCGTTCCGGGCGACCCTGCCGTAAGCCACCTCTACCTCGTCACCACCCGCACCGTCGAGGATTACGAAATGCCTCCCAAGGAAGCAGACAAACTGTCCCAAGAAGAAACCTCGTTCATCCGCGACTGGATCAAAGCCGGAGCGCCTTGGCCGAATGACCAGCGCGTTGCCCAAATCCAAAAGGACTATGCTGAGGGCGAACGCGTCCGCACCTCCAAAGCGCTCAACGACGACAGGCAAAACCGCCGCTACGAACCCGATAAACTTTGGGCTTACCGCCCTCTCGAAGAAATCTCGGCCCCCAAAGAGGCCCACCCCATCGACCACTTCA
>JBLIDI010000218.1:0-7615 GCA_047634075.1 Akkermansiaceae bacterium | reverse complement strand
GCCAGGACATGGAAAACCACCAGTTCATGCTGCCGATAATCGAAGTGGTGCAAGGCTGCGACAATCTCAGCCGGATCATCAAATAAGTCACTAATGAGGACGACCAAGCCACGCCTCGGGATTCGCACCGCCACTTCGTGCAAAACTTTTCCCACGCCCGTCTCCTTGCCCGGTTCGGTTTCGTGCAGTTGTTCACAAATCTTACGGACCTGACTCGGTTTGCTCTCAGCCCGCATTGAAGTCCGCAAGGTGTCGTCAAACGTCACCAAGCCCGAGGCATCCCCTTGCTTGATGAAAAGGTAAGAAAGGGCCGCCGCGAGGTATTGCCCATATTCAAACTTCGAAAGCTCGGACTGCTCGCCCTTGAAAGTCATCGACCCGGAGACGTCCAGCACCATCGTAGCGCGGAGGTTTGTCTCCTCGATATACTGCTTCACAACATTGCGATCGCTCTTGGCCATGACCCGCCAATCGAGATTTCGCAAATCATCACCAACGGTGTATTCACGGTGCTCCGCAAACTCGACCGAGACGCCCTTGTCAGGGCTCGTATGACGACCGGTCAGAGTTCCCTGTTTTCGCAAACGCGACAACCATTCGAGTCGACGCAAGGAACCCACGACCTCGGGTGCAAGCAAACGCATGCACTCGGGCATCTTAAGGTGATCAGCAGCTTCAGCCATTCGAGTCGCAACGGTGAGGACTAGATTTTAATGTCGGCATCTTTCCCGCCGATTTCCTCGATGAGTCGCTTGACAATGTCATCGCTTTTCACTCCGGCCGCTTCCGCATTGAAGGTGGTCAAAACACGATGACGGAGAACCGGCAAGGCCACCGCAGCAACGTCACCCGTCGTGGCATGCACCCGACCGCGCAACACGGCATGTGCCTTGGCCGCCGAAATGAGTGAAATCCCGGCGCGCGGACCAGCACCCCAGCCGACCATTTCCTTGACAAAATCAGGCGCTTCATCAGACCCCGGTCGCGTTGCCCGGGCCAGCTTTGCCGCAAAATCAATGACATGATCACCAACCGGAACTCGCTTCACAATATTCTGAAGGTGGATGATCTCAGCTCCCGACATGATCGGACTCACTTTCGCGGAGTTTGGACTGGTGACCCTGCGGATAATTTCCCGCTCTTCCTCCTCACTCGGATAATCTACGATGATATTGAAAAGGAAACGATCCAGCTGCGCTTCCGGCAGCGGATAAGTGCCCTCCTGCTCAATCGGGTTTTGAGTAGCCAACACGAAGAAGGGATCGGGCAAATGAAGGGTATGCTCACCCACCGTAACGTGCCCTTCCTGCATCGCCTCCAGCAAGGCCGCCTGAGTCTTAGGCGGCGTGCGGTTAATCTCATCCGCCAAGACCATACTCGCAAAGAGTGGTCCTTTTACAAAACGAAACCCGCGGTGCCCGGTCTCAGGATTGACCTCCAAAACATCCGTTCCGGTAATGTCGGCCGGCATCAAATCAGGAGTAAACTGAATCCGCTTATATTCGAGGTCCAAAGCCTGCGACACCGTGGAAACCAGCAAAGTCTTGGCCAAGCCAGGAACACCCACCAAAAGAGCATGCCCCCGACAGAACATCGCCATCAAAACTTGCTCAACCACTTCGTTTTGACCCACGATCACCTGGGCCAATTCCTCCTTCATTCGCCCGTAACTCGCGTGGAGTTTTTCTACCGCAGCTTTGTCATCACTCATGTTAGAACTCCACTACGGGAAGCCCTAGGACTCTCTTGCTCAATTTTGAAAAGAAAGTCAGGAATCGTCAGGAACCCTTTAGCACTCTCGCCGCCTCCTTCGCAAAATAGGTCAAAATCACATCTGCCCCCGCTCGCTTGATCGCAATGAGACTCTCCATCATGACCGCTTCCTCATTCACCCAACCATCGGCCGAGGCACTCTTAATCATGAGATATTCTCCGCTCACCTGATACGCCGCCACCGGCAAAGTGGTGTTTCTCCGCACATCACTAATGATGTCCAAATAGGCCCCGGCAGGCTTCACCATGACCATATCCGCGCCCTCCTCTTCATCGAGTTTGAGCTCGCGCAGCGCCTCCCGGCGATTCGCTGGATCCATTTGGTAAGTCTTCTTATCCCCCGACTTCGGAGCAGACCCCAGCGCCCCCCGAAACGGCCCGTAGTAAGCCGAGGCATACTTCGCAGTGTAACTGCAGATCGAAACCGCCTCAAACCCCGCTGCATCGAGCGCCTCGCGCAGCGCCGCCACCCGACCATCCATCATATCACTCGGTGCCACAATATCCGCCCCGGCCTCAGCCTGACACACCGCCTGCTTGCATAAAAGCGCCACCGTCTCGTCATTCAAAATCTCCCCATCCTCCACAAGCCCGTCGTGACCATCGCTATTGTAGGGATCCAAGGCCACGTCCGTCATCACCACCAAATGCGGATAGGCCTCCTTCAAAGCCCGAATCGCCCGCGGCACCAAGCCCCCGGAATGAAAACATTCCTCCGCCCCCTTCGTCTTCAACGACTCATCAATCGCGGGAAAAAGCACCACCGCCGGAACTCCCAGGGCCAAAGCTTCTCCGGTTTCCTTCACTAAACCCGCCAGCGACCACCGCGTGCACCCCGGCATCGATGCGATCGCTTCATCAACATCGAGATCATGCAAAAACAGTGGGAGGACAAAGTCCCCCGCACTCAGCAAAGTCTCACGGGTGAGCGCCCGCACACCGGGATTCTTGCGATTACGTCGAGGTCGATTCGGTAGGTCCACGACGGAACTCTAATTTCAAAATTCCAAAATTCGAATCATAATTTACCCTCTCCGCGTGGCCCACACTCCTTTTACAAAACTCCTCCAAGGCGATCTCAAATCCCTGGAGACCAATCTCCGTGATCTTCTCGACCCCCATCTCTCCAAAAAAGATCATCTCAGTCTCCTCAATCTCGCCTGCGGCCGAGCCGACGAAACCGGCGTCCTTGCCAAGCTCCTCGCTGAAAAATCCAAATCGGCCCACCTCCAGGGCCTCGACATCCGCGCTGCCGAAATTCTCCAAGCCAACTCACGCTGGAAAAAAGAACTCGCCGAGAGAAAAGCGAAAGTCGACTTCATCACCCACCGCGGCGACCGCCTCCTCGACCTCGCCGAAATTGGCACTCCCGACATCGCCTTCCTCCGCCACCAAAACTACTGGAACGACAAACCGGTCTGGACCCAGATCTTCGACCAAGCCCTCGAACGGCTCAACGAAGACGGCCTCCTCGTCATCACCTCCTACTTCGATCAGGAACACGAACTCGCCACCGCCGCCCTTGAAAATCTCGGAGCGATCCAAGTCGGTGCCATCATCAATCCCAACTCGCGAGCCCTCTCCGAAGCCCCCGGAAAATCCGTCGACAAACACCTCGCCGTCTTCCGAAAAAAGGAGTGACGCTCGCCAGAGCGTCACATCCAAAGTTCGAAGCACCCTCGACAGCCAAAGCCCCCATGAAAACAGCCCTCAAATTTCTCGTACTGGCCACCGTAATTACCTTCCTCATTTTCCTGAACACCCTCACTTATCAAAAGAACCCAAAAATCCACCCCCCACCGAAATCCACCCGCGTCATCTCCCGCTCAGCCAAGACCAAAACCACCCCCTTCCCCCGCCTCGAGTCCCAAGCCCAAAAACTCACCGACCAGCAACTCCGCACTGCCATCAAAACCGAGTGGTCCAAACTCGACCAACGCCCCAACAATCGAGAACTCCCCACCCTAATCGCCCACCTCCGCGAGCGCGGCCGCCGTGATGGTCTCGATGGGCTCCTCTTTCTCAATGACCTCCCCTTCTCTGGATATCCAACCGACTCCCTACAAGCAAAGATTGCCATCATCGCTGGCTGGGGTCTTGATGATCACGAGGAAGCAGCAACTTTCCTTTATACAAATATCAATCTTCTTAAAGAGCAGGGAACAACATGGCTCGTCTCCCCAAACATCATGGAAAAGGCTCTCGAGCTCGCCGAATACGAAATTCAAGCGCGGTGGGTTCACGAAGACTCTGAAGGATTTTTGGCCATGCTCTACCAATCCGATAGCGGTTTCCCGGTCAATCCGGCACGCCGTGCAAAAGTTCACGAACGCTTCCCTCAACTTCTAAATCCTTCTCAGGAAGCAGGAGACACCGATCCTTTCGAACCTGCCCTAAATGCAGCTCCAGGTATTACGCCACGCTCTGAAACACGCTATTTCGAAAATTTTGGAGGAAACCGAGCAAGTTCAACTCTTGAATGGGCCGCTCGAAATCCCGATCTTGCTCGGCAACTCATCGAACCAACTGGATCAAAACCCAACGCCCCGACCTTCCTCTTCGAGGCCGAAGATATTCCCGAAATCATCGGAGGCCTTTCCCTCAAAAACCCTGACTACCAAGCCCTTCTCGACCTCGCTCCCCCAACTCAACGTCTCGCCGCCATCGAAAACCTCATCAATCTCGCAGACACCCACCATACCGAAGAAGTCTGGCCCGTTGACGGCCGACCAGCGCCGACCCAACTCTCCCAATCAGAAAGAGCGGAAGCTATCAAATCAATTCTCCAAACAGACCGAACAATTCCAGAAGATCTCCGCAAATACTACCTCAAAGCTCTCGAAAAATCGATACTAAGATCTCACCCCACGGAGTGACGTTCTCCAGAGCGTCACGACCCAACCAAGCCGTAGCACGGGCGTCCCGCCTGTTCCCCGCACCAACTAGGTTTCGCGTATTTCGCGGTTAAAAAAACTCCACCACCAAGCTCAACCCACCTCCCTCACCAACCCCAACCTTTCCTCACTCGGAAACAAATTCGCCTCAAAGTGATTCATGACAAAGCCATAGCTCATCCCCGTCTCGACATTCGCAAAGCCATAACTCCCCCCTGCTCCCGGATGCCCAAAGCAATCCTTCTCCGGCCCCAGCCCCAACATCATTCCAAACCCAAACGAGTTCTCAATCCGCTGAATGACATCCAGCCCCTTCACCCTCGGCCGAATCAATTCCTCCAAAAACTCCTGCCGCAACACCCAGTCATAAAACTTCGCCAGCGCCCTTGCTGACCCCACGCCCCCCATCGCCGGAAACCCCGCCTCCCAGGCCCGCGCCTGATTCATCTCACTCACCCCCGCCAGATCAGAGGGCGACGAGAACGCCAATCTCGTCAACGAAGTCTTATCTAACAAAGCCTCATAAAAGGGCCTCGGCTCACCTGCCTTCGAAATCCTCGCCGGCACTAATTCCGCCACCCGGTGGTGCTCCCCGGCCGGCAGCCCGATCCAAAAATCAATTCCCTCAGGCTCCCCAATCTCCTCCCGCCAAAACTCCCCCAAAGCACGCCCAATCGTGCGTGGATGGTAACCGTGCGTGCCCACCTCCCAAAGCGGTTCCTGCTTCTCCAACGAGGCCACGACCGCCTCGCGATCCCAGATCGAGGCCTTATCGTGCAGCCCCGCCAATCCTCCCTGATACGAAAACATCTCCTCAAAAGTCAAATCGCCCACCTTCAATTCCGGCCACACCCGCGACACCCGCGACTCGCCATCCATCCCCGCCCGATGCAGTGCCATCAAGACGCAAACCGCCATCGGCCCCTTCGTCGCCGACCAGACCGGCGCAATCGTTTCCTCGGCCCAAGCTTTCGTGCGCTGCCGATCCGAAAATCCCTCGTGTCGCGACACCACTTCCTCGCCATCTTTCCAGGCGACAAACGACCAGCCAATTTCGTTTTTCATAAGTCGAACTCTCCTTGCGTGTTCACCTTGTTGACGTCAATCACTTCTCCAAGATGAGTCGAAACCAAGCGGCACCAAACACAGTCCAGTTCCACCTCAAACACCTGGGCCATGGCCGCTTGATAACTCATCATCTGACCCGCATACCGCGCCACCAATTGCGCTCCCGACTTCACCACGTCGGTTTTAAAATCGATCACTTCAACCCCGGTCACCGCCCCATCTTCCCGCGTGACGTGAAGCCGATCGATGACGCCGCTCATCCACCTTCCTTGATGAATCAACTCAAACCCCTGCTCTCGATAAAGCTCCTGCCCTTGCTCCTCGAAGACAGCATGGATCGCCGGAATCTTAAGAGCATCTTCCACCATCTTCCCCGCTGCCGAAAACGGCTGCGCCAACCCTTTGCCTTCCGCGAGCCAGCCAATCTTTTCAAACAAAGCATGCACCTCATTCCCGATCCGACGCCCGCTCCCGGACCCCTTGCCACCCGACAACTTTCCGGCTGACGGACTCGTCCGACTCCGCTGGGACTTCCCACCCGGCAACTTCGCCGCGGCCGCAATTTCAGGTTTCACCGCATCCTCAACCGCAGAGGTCCAGTCGGGATGAGACTCCGGGAATTCGCGTCCTGTCGATTGCCGCACCAGATTCGCCGGCGTGGCATGGGTCTCCCCGGCAGGCTTGTTCTTTCGAGCGGCGGGCTCCTCCGGGAGATAAACATAAAGCCCCCGTTTGGCCCGCGTCAGCGCGACATAAAGGAGACAGAGAGTTTCATAGCGCTGCGTTTCCTCCCATCGATCAAAGGCCGCCTTCGTTTCAGGATGCCTTTTGTAGGCCCAACTTCCAGGGACCTGCAAAAGCCAATCAACCCCACGCGCAACTTTAAAATCACCCGCACTCGGCACCTGCATCCGATCCGGCAACTCGGGCAACATCACGACATCGAACCCCAGACCTTTTGACTTGTGAATGGTCATGACTTGAATCGCCGCAACTCCCGGAGCTTGGTTTACCTGGAGATCACGGATCCAATCCGCGGCCGCCCGTGGGCACGCTTCCCCGGTGCCATCGAACTCCGCCAAGGCCGCGATCAAATCCTCGGCCCTCCGCCGACCGTAAAGTTTTAAGCCACCCCACTCAGGTGCCACCAAGGCACTCACGAAACGGGCGTATCCACTGACCTGAATCTCCTGTAAAATACGATCCCAGCGCGTCCCCCAATGCTCGCCATATTTCTCGATCACCGCCATGAGCGGAGACATCGCGATGACTTCACGACTATAAGTCCGAGCGGGATCCGCCAACCACTTAATCAGATGGGTAATGACCACTCCAACCGCATGATCCGTGCCAGGACTACGCTGCCCGGCCTCGATGACATCGAAGCCTTCGGCCCGAAGTAAATCAGCATATTTCTTCACCAACGGACCAGTCCTTACCAGCACTCCACAGCTCAATTTCTTTTCCCCAATCCCCAGTCTTTTAAGATCAGCGACGAGTAATTCGCCTTCATCATCCTTCGGCACTTCGATGACTTTGCCCTCGCCAGTGACCGCAGGATCAGAAGACTCGTGATCTTTCCAAAGCCACTCCTCGCGCACTGATTTGCCGAAGAGTTTCTCGATCAACGAGAGATTTCCACAAACCGCATTCACGACGGCAAGGACCGCCGGACAGGAGCGATAAGAAACATCCATCGGTTCCACCTTGAGACCATGCTCGTAACGTTTCAGGACATCATCAAAGAGACTGACATCTCCCCCACGCCACGCATAAATCCCCTGCTTGCGATCTCCCACCACAAAGAAACTTCCGTCCGGATCTCCGACAGCTTCGTCGATCAAAGGCTCCAAACCACGCCACTCGGAGCGGCTCGTATC
>JBLIDI010000217.1:0-7671 GCA_047634075.1 Akkermansiaceae bacterium | reverse complement strand
AAGAGAGGAAGAGGACGATTAGAATGCGCATGGAGGCGTGTCTTTATAGGGTTGAGAGAGGAATGACGCGAAATTTAAGGGGCCGCGGGAATTTTTTTGAGTGAGTGGGCAGGGCGGGCGACCCCAAGTGCACCTTTCGGCGACAGTCCCCCTACGCGAGGAGGTCTTCGACGACCTCGCCGTGGACATCGGTGAGGCGGAAGTCGCGGCCGCTGTAGCGATAGGTGAGTTCCTTGTGATCGAAGCCGAGAAGGTGTAGCATGGTGGCGTGCAGATCGTGGACGTGGACCTTGTCTTTCACGGCCTGGAAGCCGAAGTCGTCGGTGGCACCATGAACATGTCCCGGTTTGACCCCGCCACCGGCCATCCAGGTGGTGAAGCCGTAGTGGTTGTGGTCGCGGCCATTTACCTTGCCGGCATTGGTGCCTTCTTTCGGCATCTCGACAACCGGAGTGCGTCCAAATTCGCCACCCCAGAGAACGAGCGTTTCGTCGAGCATGCCTCGTTGCTTGAGGTCTTGTAAAAGTGCCCCGATGGCTTGGTCGCATTCTTTGGCAAGACGGCGGTGATTCTGCTCGAGGTCGTCGTGGTTGTCCCATGGCTGACCCGCGCCATGCCAGACTTGCACAAAGCGCACTCCGCGTTCGACGAGGCGGCGGGTGATGAGCATCTGGCGACCTTGTAAATTATCACCATACATCTCGCGGATGTATTGCGGCTCAAGGCTGACGTCGAAGGCGTCGGTGGCTTCAAGTTGCATGCGATAGGCGAGCTCGAAGCTTTCGAGACGAGCCTCAAGATCGGAATCAGCGTCTCGGGCCTTGGCGTGGTCCTCATTGAGCTGACGGAGGAAGTCGAGTTGTTCGCGCTGCCGGCGGCGGGTGAGATGTTTGGGCGTGACGTGCTCGATGAGCTTGCGGGGATCGGTGGTTTTGGTGTCGACGTAAGTGCCCTGATAAGCGGCCGGAAGGAATCCTGATTGCCAGTTCTGTGTGCGTGAAATGGGATACCCGCCCGGGCACATCGAAACGAAACCGGGGAGGTTTTGGTTTTCGCTACCCAGTCCGTAAGTGACCCAGGAGCCCACACTGGGGCGGGAGAGCCGTGAATCCCCGCAGTTCATCAGGAGAAGCGAGGGTTCATGATTGGGAACATCGGCATGCATCGAGCGGACGACGCAAAGTTCGTCGGCCGACTTTGCGACATTTGGAAAGAGCTCGGAGATTTCCAGGCCGCTTTCGCCGTGTTTTTGGAACTTGAAAGGGGAGCCGAGGGCGACGCCGGTGGGGCGTTCTGTTTTGAGCTCGAGGGGAATCTTTTTTCCGTCGTACTTCGTGAGTTCGGGCTTGGGATCGAAGGTGTCGACCTGGGAAGGGCCTCCATTCATGAAGAGGTGAATGACGGCCTTGGCCTTGCCGCCTGTTTGTGATGGGCGGGAGGCGAGGGGGCTGATTGATTGGCCGCTGAGAGTAGGGACGGCGAGAGCGCCGAGTCCCATCCCGCAACGTTGCAGGAATTCGCGGCGCGTTTTGACAAAGCCCCCGTGTCCGAAGTGATGGTGTCCGCTCATGGTTTAATCGAGGTAAAAGAATTCATTACTGAGGAGGAGAGCTTGGGCAAGTTGGGCGAGGGGTGGGAGGCCGGGTCCGGTGAAATCAGCTTTGGCATCGGAGATCATGCCCTTTTCATCTGAAATTCGTGGTGCCCATTGGAAGGAGTCGAAACTCGCCTCGCCACGGCTCTCGACGATGAACCAAATTTCATCTCCGGTTTTGATTTTGATCGGCTTGGTTTTGGTTAGAACGCTCTGGGTGGGCTCGAGGGTCCACTCGCCCAGACTATCGCCGCTTGGTTGTATGATGCGTGCGATGATTCCGTTGCCTTTGGCGGTGGCTACTTTGACTTCTCCGCTGATCGTGATCTGCCCGGATTCGATGGCGGTCCATTTCAAGGCTGCATCTCGGTCGCTCTCCGGATGTCCTCCGTTGGCGTTCCAGCTGAGCCATCCCAGAGCGGGATCCGGGAGGTCGTCAAGGCCTCGCCATTGGTCTTTTTCAAAGTGTGGGAGCGGCTTGAAATCGAGGCTTTGCTGGGCGAGATATCCGTATTCCCAAGCCCCGGCGGAGCGGGTCTGGCGGGCGCGCCTGAGCCATTGCTGTGCCGCATGATTTTCTCGGGCTGAAGGGGATCGCTGCAGGATGGTCTGATAAATCGCTTCGATGGAGGTCGCTTTTTGGACGATGGCCCGGGCCTCGCCATGGAGGAAAGGGCTATTCATCAGGTAAAGGGCTTGGGTGGGCGTGATGGTGGTGGTGCGCTTCATGAGCGCCTCCTCGGAGCCCGGGAAGTCGAAGGCCCTCATAAGAGAAGGCAAGAAGCCGCGCCGAACTTTTCCGTAAATAGTACGACGTCCGACGTACGGTTCTTGATCGATTTTAATGGGGGTCCCACCGATTTTTGAAATAAGGCGACCGCTGACTTGCAGGGCGGAATCGCGCCAGGCTTCGAGATCTTTTCGTTGGCGGTTGGCTCGGGCGTAGTAGTGATTGGCGGGATCGCTTTGGTGCGTGCCGAAGCTCGATCGTTGCCAGGTCTGCGAGGTGATGATATGACGGATGAGAGCCTTGGTGGACCATTGCTGCTCCTGCAGGAAGAGGGCGAGGTGGTCGAGAAGGGCGCGTTGGAGTGGCTCGGCGGTTTGGGGACCGAAGTCACCCGGGGAATCGACAAGGGGCGTGCCGGTGAGATGCATCCAGACGCGGTTGGCCCAAACGCGGGCGGTGAGGGGATTGCGATCGTCGGTGAGGCGATGGGCGAATTCGAGACGTCCGCTCCCTTTCGTAAAGTGCTCTTCTTTATCGCGGAGGATGGAGAGGAAGGCACGGGGGACAGGGTCACCCTGGGCTCCGGGATTGCCTCGTTCGTGAATGCGGGGATTGTCGGGTTCGGGCTTTTCCCGGAGGACCATGGCGCGGGGGATGGCGTGGGGCGAGTTGGCCTGAAATTTGGTGACGTCTCCAACCAGTTGGCGGAACTTGTTGCGTTCGGTTTGGTTGATCTTGTTGTTGATTTCACCCGGGAGGTTGAAGTTGAAAAGAGCGGTGGGCGTTTGGTATTCGGGGACGCACTCGGTGACGTATTGGTGGACGGCTCGGGATTTCTTTTCGAGCTCGGTGCGGTAAGCGATGGCGGCGGGGGTCTGCGAGGGTTCCGCGATGACGGGGAGATTGCGGGGGACACTGGCGCTATTGAAGACGCCGTAAAGTGCGTAGTAGTCCGCCGTGGGAATGGGGTCTGTCTTGTGGTCGTGGCAGCGGGCGCAAGCCACGGTGAGGCCCATCGTGGAGCGGGTGGCGACATCGATACGGTCGGCGATGACGAGGTGGTTCTGGCCTCCTTGATAGGCGCGGCCAACCGTCAGGAAGCCGAGCGCGGCAAGTTCCTCACGGGGAAGATCCATGAGGTCCGCCGCGATTTGACGATGAAGAAATTGGTCGTAGGGCAGAGACTCGTTGAAGGCCCGAATCACCCAGTCGCGGTAGGTGTAGGCGTAGGGATAGTCTTCGCTGTCGGGGTTGGCCGCTCCGCGGGTGTCGGCGTAGCGGGCGATATCGAGCCAATGACGGGCCCAGCGTTCGCCAAAGGTGGCGCGGGCGAGGAGGTCATCGGTCAGGTGGCCGAGCCAGTCGGGTCGGGTGTCGGCGAGCCAGGCTTTGTGTTCGTCGGGGGTGGGGAGGAGTCCGGTGAGGACATGGGCGGCACGGCGAATGAGGGCCTCGCGTGAGGCTTGGGGTGCGGGCGGGAGGTTGGCCTTTTTGAGATTGGCGTCGATGAGTTCGTCAATACCACGGTCGTCGCCGACGGGAAATTTGAAGGCCCAGTGTTCCTTTGTGGGAGTGGACCCGAGCGGACGGGGGGAGTCGGGAAATGCGAGCAAAGCTCCGCTGAGGATAATGAAAATCGACCAAGCCATGCGCATGTTGGTCTTACGCTGGGTCTTGGTGTGGTCTTACTTGGGAATTTCCAGCAGTCCGTCGCGGCAGCGCAAGAAGCCTTGCTCCAGCATTTCCACGAGTGTCTTCTCGTAGTCTTCCGCGAGTGGCGAAAATGTTTCGTTGCCCATGGTCTTATCAAGCGACTTTCTCAGGTCGCCGATCGATTGAGCTTCCTTGGAAAGTTGTCGGTAGATTTCAAAGCGAAAGCGAGTGTCTTTTTCCTGCGGCTCCTTGGCGAGAGCGGCGCCAAGAAAGCACGCTGAAATGACGAAGAAGTAGCCCAGGTTGATGGGGCCGCCGCCGTTCGCCGGCTCGGCTCCGGTATCAATGGTGGCAATGGAGTAGAAAGACAAGATGGTCAGAAGAGTGGCTCCGAGGGAAAAGAGGCTGGTTCTCATAAAATCGGCCTCAGGTTAGCACCATGGAAGGGGAATGGAAGGAGAGGTCACCGAAAGCTCGCGCTGTCCGTCGTCCTCGTCGGACCTGAGGCCTCGCAAAATCATTGCCTTTGTCAGTGGCTTGAGAGATGCTCATCCTTAATGAATGATAAGCCACTGAGCGGGAAGACCGCAGTCGTTTTTGGGGTCGCAAACAAGCGGAGCATCGCCTGGGCTATTGCCAAGGCGTGGGCTGATGCCGGGGCCAAATTGATTTTTAACTATCAGGGTGAGCGCTTGAAGGACAACGTTGAGCAGTTGGCGGGGACCTTTGGCGAAGACGCCCCGCTTTACCCCTGTGACGTGAGCAGCGACGAGGAAATTGATGCTTTTTTCGCCAAGGTGAAGGAGCACACCGAGACCATCGATCTGGTGCTGCACTCCGTCGCATTTGCGCCGAAGGAGGCCCTCGAAGGGGATTTCTTAAGCACAACCCGCGAGGCTTTCCGTGTTTCTCACGATATCAGCGCTTTCTCTCTGGTGGCTTTGGCCCAGCGGGCCGCGCCCATGATGCCTAATGGAGGCAGCATTGTCGCGATGAGCTACTACGGAGCGGCTAAAGTCGTCCCGAACTATAATGTCATGGGTGTGGCCAAGGCCAGCCTTGAGGCCTCGACGCGCTATTTGGCGTATGATCTCGGCCCGAAGAAGATCCGCGTTAACTGCATCAGTGCCGGCCCGGTTCAGACTTTGGCGGCGCGTGGCATTGCGGGATTTGGAACGATGATCAAGCACTACGAGGAGCACGCACCCTTGAAGCGTTCCTGCTCGACCGACGAACTCGGCGCGACCGGAGTTTTCCTCGCGAGTGAAGGAGCGGCTTCCATCACGGGACAAGTCCTCTACGTGGACGGTGGCTATCAAATCATGGGAATGTAATCCACCTAGGTTGAGATGGTAGAGTGGTTTTACGGTAAAGAAGGTCAGCAATACGGTCCCATCGATGAGGCCACCCTGCGGGCCCGCATTGTGACTGGCGAAGTTGGACCACGTGATCTGATTTGGAGCGAAGGGATGTCTTCTTGGCAGCCTTTGCAGGAACTGCCCCAATTTGCGGCAGCGCCCCAAGTGACGGTGGACCCAGCGACGGGGATGCCCCGGGAGGGGGGAGTTCCCCCTGAATTGATGTCTCAATCACCTTACGCTCCTCCGGCAGTCGGACTCGAGGGGGCTTCCTATCGACCCGGGCCGAGCCTCCCGGTGACGAACGGCCTTGCGATCGCGAGTATGGTTTGCGGAATTCTTTCGCTGGTCTTTTTCTGCTTGTGTGGCGGGGTTTTTCTCGGGATTCCAGCCGTGATCTGTGGCCACCTCAGTCTGAGCCAGTTGCAAAATCCTGAGAATTCCCAAGCGGGGAAGTCGATGGCGATCGCGGGCTTGATCTGTGGTTACATTGGCATTATCATCTTCGTGGTGATGATGCTCACTTCTGGTATTTCGGGATCTGGAGGTCCTGTCTACCTCGACTTCGATGAGACCGAATCCCAATAAGGGGGCGTGGCCCCGCTGGGTCCTTCTTGTTCCGCTTCTCGTGTTGGGGCTCGCTTCGGCGCGATGGCTCGGGCCGGCGATGCCTGCTTGTCTTTTTCATCAACACACCGAGTTGCTCTGCCCGGGGTGTGGGTCGACACGTGCCGCCGTCGCTCTGAGCGAGGGCCGGATCATCGAAGCGGTGCGGAATAATCTCCTCTTCGTAAGCGGCTTTGTCTTCGGGGGCCTCTGGATCCTCCTTGCCGCAATACGGGAGAAGTTTCCCAAGGTGCGCTTTTTGCAATTCTTTCGGATTCGCCTCTCATTCCTCTGGGTCATTTTGGGCCTGTTGCTTTCCTTCGGAATCTTGCGAAACTTTCCAGGATTCGAGATCGTGAGGCCGCGATAAGACAATTCAGAGTGGTTTTTTAATGCGCTTTAACGATTCCTCCCTCCATTCGTCCGGGGAAATCGGTGCGAATTAGCGCCCAATCCTCTTAAATCTCTCGTCAATCTCGGGACTCATGGGGGAGTCGGGAGATGGCTTCAATCTGGGCGTGGATGAATTCGCGGCTCCCTATTCTGAGGTGAAGCTTGGAGCGGATTTTGGGTTCACGGGATTCGCAGACCGTGATGATACCCTCAAGCGGGAGGTTTTCTCCGATCAGGGTGAGCCGGACTTTCGATCCGAGGATGATACCGTAGCGGGACTCGAATTTTTGTCGCCGCTGGGTCAGTTCTTGTCGCCATTTGCGGTAACCGGAGTTTTGGGGGGGCGAGTCGAAGTCGAATTGACCTTGATCAAAATCCATTGGAGGTAACGATAAAGCGGGCTTGGAGGCACGGCAACTCTCTACCCCTCCAAAGTGTGAAAAAAAAACATGCCAAAAAAACATGCCCGGAATTTTTTGTTCAAGCAAGTTGGTCATGAGAAGCTGAGGACGAGCTCGGGTGTGTATAAATAAAACAAATAAAACATGCCAGGCTGGTTTTAAGGTGGACGGGGCTTTGGGGCTGGGTAGGGTGGCGAGATGAAGTCGCAAGTGCCTGAAGGTAAGGGATCTGAGGTGGGGCAGGTTTGGTCGCCTTTGGAGTTGGCGGAGGTGGAGACTCCGCGCAGGGTTGATTCGATTTGGCGGGCGAAGGGGGCGACTTTGCGGCGGCGGATCACCCCCCTTTCACCCCCCTCCGCTCCGGTCCAAGGGCGGCTTCAGAGCCCTCCCGCCAAAAGCAAATTTCTAGCAGTCAAATTCCTAGGAGTCGTTTTGATGAGCCTAAGCCCGTGTCTCCACGCTGAAGAGAAACGTCCAAGCGTTGAAAATGTCTTGGATTTTTTAAAAGAGAAGATGCCGGAGTCGCTGGAGTTACTGAAACGCGTTCGCGATGAAGAAGGTGAAGAAGACTATCAGGAAGTCGTCGAAGGTGCAGGTGATATCTTGGTAGAGTATCTTGAGATCAAGGGCAAAGAGGCTGCAGAGCGGTTTTTGGATGAAGAGCGTGGCAGAATTCGCATGGAAGCCTTGTTGGAAGCTTGGCACGAGACTGATGATGAAGCCGAAAAAAAGGAGCTAAGGAAAGAAATAGGGGAGCTGATTGGAGAGCAAATTGACCGCGAGATTGATCACGGTCATCAGGAACTTGAGAAACTCAAAGAAGAAGTTGAAAAGATCGAAGACGATCTTGTCGCGATGGAAGAGGAACGCGAGGCAATCATCGCAGAAGAACTCGAAGGAATCTTATCCGAGGAAGAGGAAGAAGAACGCGAAGAA
>JBLIDI010000216.1:0-7728 GCA_047634075.1 Akkermansiaceae bacterium | reverse complement strand
CCAAATTGCCCGGGAAAGAAAATCTCCCGTTCACGCACCACGACAAAGTCCGGGAGGAATGGAAACTGAGCCTCGTTCAGGCCCTCAATTAATTGAAAAAGCGAACGCCCCGTCGCGATTCCCCAAGCAGCACCATAAGTCGAGCGCACCCACTTCAAGCAATCGAAGAATCGCTCGTCGACTTGGGGAGGCCCCTCTTTCAACACCAAAGTGTCGTCAAAATCAAATCCGAGAACAGCCTTCCAGGCAGGGGGGTCAGGCAGGATTCTCAGCACGGCTGCAGTGAACTAAACTTAGAGGCCTTCGGTCAACTCTCACCTTATTCCTCGACTGGAATAGCGACAGGAATGTCATCTTCCTCAACCGGCACCCCTCTTGGAATCTCCTCCTCTTCGACAGGAATCCCTCTTGGGATCTCCTCTTCGTCGTCCAGAACCGGCACCGCCTTCCCCGGTGTCACGAGCATCCTCACGACGGTATTATCGGGCGGAGTTTTACGCATCTTAATATCGACGCGGCGATTGGGAGCTTGGATGTCGCGGTCCCCATCCTTCACGATGAGCTCGGCTTTTCCGAGAGCGCGCACGATGATGAGCTTGGGGTCGAGTTGAAGCGACCTTACCAACCAATCTTTCACGGCCTGTCCTCGTTTTTGGGAAAGCTTAAGGTTGAAGTCCTCGCCGCCGAAGGAATCGGTATGACCTTCCACCCAGCAAAACATACCGGGATTCCGGTCGATCAATTGAGCCACCGTAAGAAGAGTAATCCTTGCATCATCGCGCAAGGTCGAGCTGTTGAATGAAAAGAGAAGATCACTCCCAATCGTTGCCTTGTTCCGCTGAAGATCTCCCGGGGACATGTTGGCGTATGCCGTGAGGCCCGTGTATCCCTTGATTGCGCCGGCGGCATCACTTCCACCAGCCCCCTTCATTTCCCCCAAGTCCTGGACAATTTGATTTGGATCCAGGACGTCCGCGAGAGGAGTGCCGTCATCGACCACGATCTGCCCTCTCTTCGCCTCGGGGAAATCGATTTTGATCTTACCCGGGTCGGGGATATCGGGATTGACATTTGCACCCAGAGTTGGCTTGAGAAGATCTCCACTGTCAGCGCCCGCCAACTCGGGCTTCTCAATCCGCATCTCGGGAAGGGACAAGTCCTCGAGATTGGTGTCGATATCAATGTCGATATCCTCAAGCTCGGCAATGGCCGCCTCGGGATCATCCACCAAATCACTGTCATCCACAGGCCGCGCCAACTCCTCCTCGGGTGCTACCTCCGCGATCTCTTCAGGCTCGCTCTGATCAACGGAGAGCCGAATCGTTCGCGAAACCCATTCGGTCGGCTCCGTAATTTCGGCGTGATAGAAGGTATTTCCTGCCATCACCAAAGCGGCTACGTGAATCGAAAGGGCCAAAATTACGGCCACCAAAAAATACCACCCCAACCCCTCGCGGCGTGGCGGAGTATAGGTGCTGGCAGTTTCCCAAGAATATTCGCGAACCATCTGACAGTAGTAGAACGTCCTCAAGGTAGAGGACAATTCAACGATCTTGAAGATTTTTTCTGTTTTCATTCGGTCAATCCCCCTAACAGTCCCTCGTGAGTTGCTCAGTTTCAGGGATAGGGATGGCCGGATTTGGTACCGTTGGTTCGGGTGTTTGGAAGATTTTAGAAGAACATGGAGGCCTCATTGCCTCGCGATCCCAAAATAGTGCGGGTATGGAGATCCGCAAGATTGCCGTCCGTGACCTCTCCAAAAGGCGGGAAGGCAACGTCCCTCCTGAACTTTTCACAACAGACCTCATGGAAATCGTCAATGATCCCTCGGTCGACATCGTCGTAGAACTCATCGGGGGCACCGACGCCGCCTTTGACCTCGTCGCGGCAGCCCTCCGCGCCGGCAAGCCTGTTGTCACCGGAAACAAAGCCCTTCTCGCTGAACGAGGGGCCGAACTTTTTGCCCTTTCCAAAGAACACCAGGCCCCCATCCACTTCGAAGCAGCCGTCGCAGGAGGAATCCCTATCATTAAGGCCGTCCAAGAATCCTTGATTGGAAATAAAATCCAATCCATCGCCGGAATTATCAACGGAACCTCAAACTACATTCTACAAAGGATGACGGAAGCGGGACTAGGCTACCCTGAAGCCCTCCAAGAGGCGAAAAGCCTAGGCTATGCCGAAGCCGATGAAACTCTTGATGTTAATGGCTGGGACGCCGCGCACAAGGCAATCTTGCTTGGCTCCCTCGCTCACGGGTTTCTCATCGATTACACGGAGGTCTATGTCCGGGGGATCGAAAAAGTCACGCCCCTTGACATCAAATTTGCCTCGGAACTCGGATACGTCGTGAAGCTCCTCTCACTTGTGCTGGCCCGTGACAACGGCGCGATCGAGATTCGGACCCAGCCCTCCTTCCTCTCCAAAAAGAATATCCTCGCTTCCGTGCACGGCGTTTTCAATGCCGTCGCGGTAAAGGGCGACCACCTCGGAGACTCGCTTTTCTATGGCCGCGGAGCCGGACAGGGCCCTACCGCCTCCGCTGTCGTCGCTGATCTCGTCGAGGCCGCTCGTCGCTCCGGAAGCGACCGCGGGTTCCTCCCGTATGAGGATTCTAGCAAGCTCATCGCAATCGATGACACCTCAACCTCTTACTATGTCCGTTTCTCCGTGACCGACCAACCCGGAGTGATTGCCGCCATCGCGACCATCCTTGCGAAACATAAAATCGGTATTTCCGGGACTCATTCCCCTATTGATGCCGACAACCCCGACGCCGACTTTGTCGAAATGGTCTTCCTCCTGCACACGTGTCCCTTTGGAAAGCTTAAAGGAGCTCTTGCGGAGGTTGAGAAGCTAGACTGCCTCACGGACCGGCCTGTTGTTTTTAGGATTGAGACCCTTTGATCCTTTTTTGTTTGTCCTCAAGTCCTTCGCCCTCTAGGTATCCCTTGAAATCGTCGACTGAACAGCGATTTGATCACCTTGAAATCTCGTAGGGTGACGGAATCGTTTCGCCTTTCACTTGGCACACCCGATGCTCGTATCCGAGAACATCCACCAAGCCCCGATTAAAACTCCAAGCAACACAACCCAGCAAAAAACATGAAAAATTCTCTAGGAAAAACCACCTGCTTTGCACTGACAACGGCAATCGCTTTCGTGGCACAATCGCAAGGATCTTTGATCATCACCGGAGTCTTTGACGGTCCCCTGAGCGGCGGATTGCCAAAGGGAATCGAACTCTACGCGACTACTGCCATCCCTGATCTTTCGATCTACGGAGTGAGTTCGGCCAACAATGGCGGAGGAGCGACAGGAACACCTGAATTCACGCTTTCTGGCAGCGCCACGGTTGGTGAATTCATCTATCTGGCTTCTGAATCCTCCCAGTTTCAGGCTTTCCTAGGGTTTTTACCCAATTTCACGGATAACGCCGCGAACATCAATGGCGACGATGCTATTGAACTCTTCAAAAATGGAGCCGTAATCGACATCTTCGGAGAGGTCGACGTTGACGGAAACGGAGAAGATTGGGAATATCTTGATGGCTGGGCTTCCAGAAATAGCGAAACAGAAGTCGATGGCTCGATTTTCGAACTCGCCAACTGGTCTTTTTCCGGCCCGAATGCTCTCGACGGCGAATCAAACAACGCCGACGCGACAACACCGATTCCTGTCGGCACTTACACAAGCGCTCCTGTCCCCGAGCCCACCACCGCTCTCCTCGGCAGCCTCGCTCTTTTCGGACTCCTTCGCCGTCGACGCTAGAAAGCGACCCCACACTTTCCAGGTCCTCCGCCATAACACGATGTCGGGGGATTTTTTTGACTCTGCTCAAGCTTGCCTAACTCTTCTCTCCTCGCTACAGAGAAGATCTTCATGGCACTCATCGTTCAGAAATATGGCGGCACCTCGGTCGGTTCCATCGACCGGATCAAGAATGTTGCCAACCGCATCAAGATTGAACGCGAGAAAGGGCACCAAGTCGTCGCGGTCATCTCCGCAATGGGAGGAGTCACCGACAAACTCATCGCCCTCGCCAAAGAACTCTCTGGCGACCCCACCGAAAGGGAACTCGATGTCCTTCTTTCCTCCGGCGAACAGCAGTCGATTGCGCTCCTCGCGATCGCACTCAACGAGATGGGGATCGACGCCGTGTCCGCAACAGGTCGCCAAGCCGGCATCGTCACCAGTGGTTCCCACACTCGGGGCCGCATCGAACGGATCGAACCCACTCTCGTCAATCGCTTCATTTCTGAAGACCGCACCGTCATTGTCGCGGGCTTTCAAGGGATGACTGAAGATGGGATGATCCACACCCTGGGCCGCGGAGGCTCGGATCTCTCCGCCATTGCGGTGGCCTCCTCCATCAATGCCGACCTTTGTCAGATCCTCACTGACGTCGATGGCGTCTACACCGCCGACCCCCGCGTCGTCAAAAAAGCGCGTAAGCTTCCCGAAATCTCTTACGATGAACTCTTGGAACTGGCTTCTGTTGGCACGAAGGTCATGCAGTCCCGTTCCGTGGAATTCGCAAAAAAATACGGGGTCAAATTTGAAGTGAAATCATCTCTTAACAACAACCCGGGGACTATCGTCACCGAAGAACACGCAGCAATGGAATCAGTCGTCATCCGAGGAGTCTCAATCGAGCGCTCCCAAGCCCGCGTCACGATCACCGGCATCCCCGATACGCCCGGCATGTCCGGCCGTATTCTAGGAGCCTTGGCCGAGGCCGAAGTCAACATCGACATGATTGTGTCGAATATCGCCAACGATAAACTCGCCCGCCACTCCTTCACCATGCACACCAGCGACCTCGGCCGGGCCCAAAGCGCCCTCAAGCCCGTCCTGGCCCAACTCGGCGGTGATTCAACGATCGAGACCGAGGCTGGCATCGCGAAGCTTTCCTGCATTGGCATCGGAATGCGCAGCCACTCCGGCGTTGCCGCTCAAATGTTCGCCGCCCTCGGGCAGGCCGACATCAATATTGGCATGATCTCCACCTCCGAGATTAAGATTTCTGTCACGGTCGAAGAAAACCAAATCGAAGAAGCTGCGCGCGTCGTCCACACCGCCTTTAATCTCGACTCCTGATTTCTCTTCAGGAGAAGGGACAAAACAGGAGCACTCGACGGCCAAGGCGTCGAGCATTTTATCGCTAAAGATTGGAGCAAAATCGAGCAAAATCGGTGGATCTAAAGTCCTGCGACACTGGCGTGCCCGGTGTCTTCAAAACGTCATCACGGGATTTTACCTTGGCGACACCTTCGTAAAAAACCCCGCGATGGTCGATACGAAGTGGGTTTTCCCAAGTCAATATTAGATCTCGATAAATTTCAGCGACCCTATTTGTCAAATTCTAGATAGGTAACGCCGCTCACCGTCCGGTCTTTCGCATATTGAGTCACCTTCATGGTCTCCACGGTGAAAACCCCGTTCACTTTCATGACATCAATGATCTCGAATTGCTTTAAGGGCGCCTTATCGGGTTTGGGACCGTATCCAAGGACCCGAGCCAAAGCCATGTGCTTCTTGGTGACCCACACGCTCACTTCACGGTAGCGACCGGTTTTATCCGGGTTGATGACATGCAAATACCAACAATCCATCCCATTCAGTTTTTGGGTCCCGACAATCCATGGATTTTCCCAGTAGAGAAACTTAAGAGCCAAATCTTCATAACTCAAATCAGTCCCCGCAATCGGAGCGCCAATCTTCTCGGCCTGGAAGCGGCGCGGCTTTCCCCCAACGATTTCCCAAAGCTCTTGCTCCTCTTTCTTTAAGCGGAGGTGAAATCCTTCTTTGCCACCATCAATGACAAACTGAATGTCCTGCCCTTTGAGGAAGAGAGTGATCGGCACCTTCTTGGGCCCCTTGCGAATGACCCCCTGTAGAACTTGATTCTCTTGGAGCACGGCGCTCTGACGGACTGCCGACATGATTTGCTCAGCGTTTTGGGCCAGAGAGAAAGAGGAGAGAGCGATCGAGAAGGCTAATAGGCCGATTGTTTTCATGCTGGTTTTTTAACAGTTCACCAATTGAGACGGCAAGACGAAAGCAATCATTCAGGAAAAATTAAATAGTTTGGCGTAATTCCCTGCGAGTCTCCTGATATTTTTAAGAATTCAGTGAGTTGGAGCTTGCCCAAACCAGTCATAATCTCGTTGGATCTATCGTCGCCCTTGCACACGACGCTTCGCATCAATCCATGAGCCTTCGTTCCCAGCTTTCCGAGCTTCTCGCCGAAATCCTCCCCCTCAATCCCCGGGATTCCATCAAAGGAACCGAACTCATTCGCCTTCTTCGAATAGGCCTAGATGGCGACTACTCGGATGCCTCGCTGAGATACCACTTCTCGGTAATGTCCTGTGACCCGAACTCTCCGATCGCAAAGGTCGAGAAGGGTCAGGGATATTACAAGCGCGGAGCCGCCATGCCGGCTCTCTCAGGCGCCCAGGAACTTGTCGCGATGCAGCAGGGCCGCCTTGACGACCTGGGCGACAACACCGCGGTCGACCAAGCGATGCTCCGATTAGGAAAGTTTCGCGCGATTGTTCAGAAATATGCCGAGACCCGGAGCATCTTCACTTTTGAATTTCGCGAGTCCCTCTCCGCCGGTGCCCCGCTCGGCAATCTTTGGAAATTCCCGGAAATGGTTCTCATCGATTGGGAACACGGCCAGTTCGATGAGGACGGGCTGGCATTAGATCCGGCCCACCTCGCCCTGAAGCAGACTCTCGGCCTTCCGCCCTATCGTCTCGCCTCTATCAGGATGCGAGTCGTAACCAATCACGATAGTTTTCGCGAAGACCTCTTCCAAACCATGAGCGCTTCGCTCTGGGCCAATGAAGGGATTCTCTACCTCGCCGGGAGCATCCAAGACGAATCACTTGGTGATCAGGTCCGTGCCCTCGCCGGCGAGCTCGGCATTGGCGTGATTAGCTTTGGACTCACGCCCCACGATCTCGATGACCTCCCCCATCCCGCCCAGATTCAAAACGCCATGGACCGCGAGACCGAGGCTCTCATGGGACGACTCCGAATTGAAAAAATCGCCTCGGCAAAAAGGCGGACCCACTGCGGCTGGGAATCTCTCCAATCACTCCGCAACGACCACCCGGAAATGAACCAACTCCTTGCTTGGCTGGGAGGATCGCTCGAGAACGGTAAAGTGAAGCCCTTTCAAGCCCCTCGCTCCTGATTGACCTCGTCAGCCGGACGGTCGTATTCTTTCCCGCAGACAGCGCTAAACTTTAAGTCCTCCCACTTGCGCAGAAGCCCCTTTCGGTTTGGTTTATAAGTCGGTTGCTGGCAGTGAGGGCACTTGGAAGTATTTCTTGTCGCAAAACAAGACACACCCCGGAAGCCCCCAGAAAAACGAGACCAAGTTTTGCCTATCCTTGGCCGACGAAGAAGACACTAAGACCGAGAATGCCCGCAATCGTCCCTTGCTCTCTCCACTTCCATTTGTCGCAATATTCTCGAAAAGTTCAGCCCTCTTACTTCAGGTCCTCGCCCTGCCGCACCTCCGGCTTGATATCGATGGGCGGGGCTTGGGAACGCTTTGAAATGCTCTCAATACTGTCATCATCATCCTGTACCGGAACGACCTTGATATCCACCTGCACCGGAACGGCCCGCAGACCTTCGATGATTTGGCGAAGCTGGGCAATCGATCCCTCGGCAAGGGCCGGCGGACGGCTCAAGCCCAAACTAATCGCT
>JBLIDI010000215.1:0-7753 GCA_047634075.1 Akkermansiaceae bacterium | reverse complement strand
GATCAGCCTTTGCCAAGGCGATGAGTTCGTCACGGGTCGGTCGTTGCACAATGATTCTACGCAGATCAGGTGATTAAGCTTTCTTAAAGACCTGAGTAGTTACCTTGCACCTGCAGAACCTACCGTGATTGGGGGCTTTTCTCTTTAATGATGCTCGGCATATTTTTTCTCAAAATCCGTCAATTCTGCGCCGGGTGAAGCATCCTCGAAGCGGGGAAACTCTCGTGTTTACGGGGATTATAGAGGGGTTTACTAAAACATGCCTGGCATGTTTTTTCAACTCAGGACTGAGCTTGCAGAGCTTGCTGTCACGGAGGAAGTTCTCGCCATGGCTGTCCCAGTTGGTGTGGTAAAGTTGCACGAAGCGTGAGTCGCATTCGATGAGACGGCGGGCGGGGAGGCAGTTTTGCGCACCCAAAAAGGGCGATTTCTGCCCCAAATCTCCCCAGCTCATCCCATTGTGAAACCATTGATATCAAAGGGATAGCGGGGATCTTCCCTCGTAATATGCCGGCAGATTAATTGTGCCATTCATGGCTGGGGTAGAAGCCTCCCTCTTTTCAAGATCTATCAATTTTGTGATATCCTCAATAGAATTTCCTCATAGGATACAGAGAGACCTCAATGAGCATCAGCCTAAACACCGCTAGAGCCCTAAAAAGGATCAAAGATTGTTCTAATACTAAAGCAACCTTTCTCGATCTTGGAGATTTAGCCCTCACATCCCTTCCCGAGGAAATCGCCACTCTCTCTGAGCACTTAGAAATTCTCATTTTTGGAATGTACGAGTGGGATGAAGATCGAAACCAAGCCCGATATGAGACGACATCACGAAGGCCGAGTCCGATCACATGCATCGATCTTCTCAAAGATTTCATAAATCTTCATACCCTCAATCTTGAATCAACTGATGTCCATGACCTCACTATCGTAAAAAATCTTCACAACCTTAGATCGCTCATTCTTAGTAGCAGCAAAGTCACTGACCTTAGCCCCCTAAAGAATCACCAGAGTCTTCAATCACTCGATCTGTATTACACCAACATCCACGACCTCAGCTGTTTAGGGAATCTTCCCGGACTCAGAATGCTCAATCTGGGAGGGACCAAGATCTCAGATTTCAGCTGTTTGAAAAACTTTCCCGGTCTACGAAAGCTCGACTTGTATAGGACCAAGATCACCGATCTATCCCTACTCAAAGACCTGCCGAAGCTCCATAAACTTGACCTCAGATTCACCCGGGTGACCGACTTCATGCCTCTCAAAGACCTCACGAGGCTCCAATTCCTCCAGCTCGAATCCACCCAGATCACCGACCTCACACTCCTCAAAGACCTCACGAGGCTCTGGATACTTGAGCTCGGATCCACCCAGGTCGCCGACCTCAGGCCCCTCAAAGACCTCCATAATCTCCGTTCACTCGGCCTCAGTTCCACCCAGGTCGTCGACCTCGCCCCTCTAAAAGATCTCCCGAGGCTCGCATTGCTCCACCTTAATTCTACTAGAGTTACCGACCTCATTCCTCTTAGAGGTCTTCCTAAACTCTATAACCTCCAGCTCAGATCCACCCAGGTCGCCGACCTCACGCCCCTCAAAGACCTCACGAGGCTCTGGATACTTGAGCTCACATCCACCCTGGTCACCGACCTAAAACCGCTTGAGTCAATTGAATCTCTTCGGATTCTCTGGGCATCAAACACTAATATCTACGCCATCCCCCCCCAGCTCATCGAGCAATTAGAAAGTCTCTCCATTGATCAACTTCAGGATGGAACGCCCTCTGAAATTCTATCGAAATTCGGCGGTTTAGATTGTTGTCTCTCTCGAATTCGCTCCTACCGCTCTGCCTGCTCAAAAGGAAAGCTGATCGATATCGAACTCAAGGTATTCATACTCGGTAATGCCCAAGTCGGAAAGACCCAGATCACGCGATTTCTTCGTGGCTTACCTTTCGAACCCAAAATCCCAACCACTCACGGAGTGCAAATCCATCGACTCCCATTTCCCCTCAACGATGGAGACAAAACTCATCTTAATATTTGGGATTTTGGGGGGCAGGATATTTACCACTCGACTCACAGCTTCTTTCTCCGCTCCCAAGCCCTCTTCCTTCTCCTTTGGAATCCCGAGTCAGAAGAGATCGGCGAATTCGAAGAGAGTGGAATAGCCATGCGGAATGAACGCCTGCCTTACTGGACCGAATATATCCGCTCGCAATCCGACTCAGACACGCCGGTGCTGATCATTCAATCTCAATGTGAATCGTCCGCCCTTGAATCACCAAGCCCTCCTGTTGACCTTTCTAAGTTGACCGGCTTCAAACGAAATCTCGTCTTCGGCGCTGAATCACAATGGGGAGCCGACACCTTGATGGCTTCCCTGAAAGATGCCGTTCAATCCGTCCGCCAATCCCAATCCGCCCCCATCATTCTCGAAGGCTGGGCCAAGCTTAAAATCGAGCTTCTCCGCCAGCTTAACGAAGAGGAACGCCCCCTTCTTTCGAAGAACGAATTCCTCTCTCTCTGCGAAGAAGTAGGTAATATCGACGATCCAGATCTGGCCCTCCACTACCTCCATCATAACGGAATCCTCTACTACGATAGCAAAAAAATTCCCGACCAGATCATCCTTGATCAAAATTATGCTCTCACACCCATCTACGATCTTTTTGATCGCCACGGTTGTTACCAAAAGCTGCGCGACTTGAAGCAGGGGCGCTTCACCCGCGCTGATCTGGGGCTTTTTCTCTGGAATCAAAAAGGCTATTCATCCTCCGAGCAGAAACTCTTCCTACGCTTCATGGTCTCGTGCGGAATCTGTTTTCCTACTGGAGAGAAACGCGGTGAACAACCCGAGTATCTCAGTCCGGATCTTCTCCCGGAACGCCCGGCCATTGCATCTTTCCTCATTGGCCGATGGGAAAGCGATTCACCCAAAATCCAACGCACCGAATTCCAGTTCACGTTCCTCCATCGCGGAGTTGTTCGCGACCTCCTTGCCCAAATCGGCAAGCAAGCTGGCCGGTCCCCGGTCTACTGGCGGGATGGTTGCTGGTTCTACGAAGAGCGAACCCATTGCTCCGCGCAGATCACTGTTCAACCACAAGACAATGGAGCCGGAACCATCGTCCTAGAAATCCAAGGCCAACAAACATCTCAACTCCTCAAAACGATCAGCATGATTCTCAACAAAGTTGTCGGTCACGAAGAATTCACAATTGTCCACGAGCAAGCTATGACATCAGCCCGTCCTGAAAAGGGAGACGGAAAAGAAGCCACCTTGAGAATCTCCGCGGATCACCCGGATCGGCAGAAAGAGGTTTTCATTTCCTACGCCTGGGGAGACGAAACTCCTGAAGGAATAGAGCGCAGCGAAACGGTGAGACTCATCGACGAGGGCCTACAAAACCGGAATTTCCACGTCAGGCGCGATAATCGTGAACTCAGCTTTCGTGATGAAATCACAACTTTCATGAACCGTATCGGAAAAGCCGATCGCGTCGTCGTTATTCTTAGCGAGAAATACCTGAAATCTCCCTATTGCATGTATGAACTTCTCCAGATCTACCAACGGAGCGGAAGCGACAAAGAAGAGTTCTTAAGCCACATCATCCCAGTCATCTTGGACGACACGAAAATTTCGAGCTTAGCGGAGAAACTTAACTACGGCCTCTATTGGAAAGAAAAGTGCGCCAAGGTCTCTCAAATCATTGGCGATGGAAATGGCGACGTCCTCGGTGTCGAAGGAATGCGCCAATATCAATTCATGAGGGATTTTTCAGAAAAGGTCTCAGACATGCTCCATCACATCAACGACGTCCTCTCTCCCCGAGGCTTCGAATCAATCAAAGTCAATCTCGATAGCTTTCTCGATTCCCTGAAGTAGCCCACGTTTACTTCCCTCACTAATTAAAAAGGAGAGATAAGGTGACAGGAAGATCATTGTGGTGGTAGGTTGAAACGCCGTAGCTGCGAAGAATCATCGGTTGCCTTGTCCAAATCTTTCCGGGCGGATCGGTTGCTTCACGGTGTCTCAAAGCATCCTGCCAGAAAGACCAGCCTCCAAACGTTGGGTCAATGTTCAGAGCGTGCGGGTTGTCACGCCTCCAGCATCCATGGCCATCACACAACATCCGTAATCCGTCGCCGTGCCTGATCGGGTGGTTGCCTTCCCCAAAGGGGCTCTCTCGTCGTCAGATTACGGAGTCATGCGCGGTGCCGCCCAGCTTCGTGATTTGCCTCCTTCGTCGGATTTGAATTGAAGGCTTCCTTGCAGGAGTCGCGCCAGCCCGCCCGCAGCTCCGCGCCGCCCTCCGGCCCCTCGGCATCGTGCCTCACCCCCACTTGTCCGCCGAAGCTTTAGCGAAGGAGGATGCCGCCCCGCCACGTTCCACACCACCCTCCGGCCCGGCTCCGGTCTCAGCCTTGTCCCTCGCCTCAGTCCTCCGCAACCCACCCACCAGCACCGGCGGGACAAAGAAGCGTATCGGGTCCCTTTTTTGGCGGGTTCGGAGTTTTCCTTCTCGCTTTGCCGCCGGTCGGTCACGGCCTCAACAAGAAACTTTTCGGGGACCGACCGCTATTCTTGTTGACCCCGCAACCACCTCGGCGGCTTTGGTCCCTATCGGTTTTTTGCCACAAAAAAATGCCACGCATGTTTCAATAAGACCCCTATTGATTCGCGTAACGAAAGGGATTCTCGCCTCGGCGATGACGGTCCTCCGGAGTGGGTTTGGCCTAGAGTGGCGCGCAACTCCAATCTGTCAGCTCCCTTTTCTCGGAAGGCCTCGATCGTTTGACGCGTGGCTTTGTTGAAGAGATTCGAATGGGAAAGTTGAGGTCTCTCTCGACAATTTGGCCTGTTGAAGTTTTGGCGGAATCGATGCACGCCGAAGTCGCTCCTATTTGCGGGGCTCGAAGAGCCCTGCAACGAGAAGAATCAGGTCGCGGGAATGAAGAAGAGGTTTGACGGAAAGTGTTTTCTCGCAGGATGACTCAAGATGGGGAGCTCTCTGCCAAGGGATCCGGGCTCGGGCGGTGGTTTCAGCCCGCTTTTCTCAGGAAAACCCTTGGAATCTAACAGAAAATTGCTCGGGATACTCGAATATCCTTGCCCCGCCTGCTATCCACGGGTCATGTGTTTTCATTAGCAGCGCTCAATTTCCCCGATTCTCTCTCTGGCCTCCCTCCCCCTGTGATTCTGGCACGGCAGGCTCAATATGGAAATTTCGATCAGTTTTCCTCTCATTGGAGATCGCGCGCACCAAACGACTCGCCCGTGCTCTTGGGATGGGGAATCAGCGCTGGCAATGCTGAGAGTGCACTTTCGCCACGGCGCCGACCTGTCCGTGCTCGCGGTTCTTTCGACCTAATTTTATGACCTCACGAACAGACAAACTCCTCTTCACTCCCGGACCTCTGACAACCAGCACTGCCGTCAAGGAGGCGATGTTGCGCGACTTGGGATCGCGGGACGCCGAGTTCGTTACCGTCGTGGGCGAAATTCGGGAACTCTTGTTGGCCCTGGCCGGTGTCAGCCAAGCGGACGGCTACGAAGCGATCCTGATGCAAGGCGCGGGAACGTTCGGTATCGAATCGGTAATCTCCTCGATAATTCCAAGGGACGGCAAACTTCTGATCATGATCAACGGGGCCTACGGCAAGCGCATCCGCGACATTGCCATTCGGCATGGGATCGAAACGACCGTGATCGAAGTCACGGAGAATACCCAGGCAGATCCGCAGGAGTTGCGCAGACGCCTCAACGATGACGGCGAGATCACCCACGTCGCCTTGGTGCATTGTGAAACATCGTCCGGTATTCTCAATCCGCTGAACGAGATCGGCTCCGTGGTCAAAGAATTGGAGCGGATATTTATCGTCGATGCGATGAGTAGCTTTGGCGGCATCTCGCTGAATGTGGCCGAGGCTGGAATCGATTTTCTGATCTCGTCCGCAAATAAGTGCATCGAAGGAGTGCCGGGTTTTTCGTTGGTCATTGCCGATCACGGGCAATTGCGCGCCATTGATGGATGGGCGCGCACGATCAGCCTGGATCTGCTGGCGCAATGGAAAGGGCTCGAAGCCGGTGGACAATTTCGTTTTACCCCGCCGACGCACGCCATTCTTGCGTTCCGCGAAGCCCTGCGCGAATTGGAAGATGAAGGGGGCGTTGCTGGCCGGGCCACCCGCTATGCCGCGAATCATGCGGCGCTGTTGCGCGGGATGCGGCGGATGGGCTTTCGCGAATACGTCCCCGCCGAATTGCAGAGCGACATCATTACGGCCTTTCTCTTTCCAGAAGACCCGGGCTTCGAGTTCACGGACTTCTATCAGCGGCTGTCGTCCAAAGGGATGCTGATCTATCCTGGTAAGCTTACCGAGGGGGACTGCTTCCGGATCGGTAACATCGGTAGGATTTTTGAGAGTGATATCGAGTCACTAGTGACGGCGATTAAAACAACTTTGTTGGAAATGAATATGAATATGAAAAACACCGAACGAGACACCACCCTTACTTCCGTGCCATCGGACCAAGTCGAATACGAGGACTACAACAGCACCTCGGGCGACTATGACGAGACCCGGGTTCCAATCGGTTTGCCAATCATTCTTGATTTTCTGGCCTCGACGCCGACGCCTCCGAAGGAGCTCGCAATTCTTGATGCGGGTTGCGGGACGGGCACCTGTCTGGCCGAGCTTCAAGGTCATCTTGGTACGTTGCATGGCCGGGAGTTGAGCGAGGGCATGCAAGAGGTTGCCAAAAAGCGATTTGCTGACGATCCAAACGTGCAGATTGATCAGGGGAGCATTACGGAATTGCCGCATGCCGATGAGAGTTTCGACGCCATCATCTGCAACCAGGTTCTTCACCATCTCGATCACGGCGAGGGCGAAGGAGCAAGTGCCGATGACTTCCCGAACGTGGAACGTTTTTTCCGCGAAGCTTTCCGTGTGTTGCGGCCGAACGGCATCGTCGTGATCAACACAAGCGATCATCCACAGCATCGCGATGGCTTCTGGTGGGCCGCTTTGATTCCTGCCGCCATCGAACGGATGCTGCGTCGTTTTCCATCGATCGAGATCCTCGAAGAAATTTCCAAACGGACCGGATTTGTCGACCCTGAGGTCAAAGTGCCCTTCGATGAAGTGCTGCAGGGCGAGCAGTATCTCAATCCGAAAGGACCGCTCAGCGCGGCCTGGCGGGCGGGAGATTCCACCTGGTCTCTCGTCACCGGGGAGGAGCTTCCGCAGGCCCTCGACAGAGTCAACGCGATGCTCAAGGACGGCAGTATGTCTGCCTTTATAGAAGAACGCGAAGAGTGCCGCACCAAGATCGGACAGACCACTTTTCTCGCCGTTCGCAAATGATAGACACCCAGTAAAGACACAATGAAATCCAAAAAAGATCCCATGAAAATAGTCTATATCGCGATGAGCGCCGACTTGATTACTCCGAGTCACGTGAAAATTATCCGGGAAGCGAGTAAGCTAGGTGAGGTCGTCATTGGCCTGCTGACCGACAGGGCCGTGGCCGGCTACCAACGCCTGCCCTACATGCCCTACGAGGAGCGCAAGATCGTCATGGAGGGAATCGTCGGCGTCAGAGAAGTTGTGCCCCAGGAAACGCTGGACCACGTGCCGAACCTCCTGAAGATCAAGCCCGACTTTGTCTTCCACCGCCACGACTGGAGCACCGGGGTGCTACGAGAGACCCGCCAACGTGTCATCAATACGCTCAAGGAATGGGGAGG
>JBLIDI010000214.1:0-7786 GCA_047634075.1 Akkermansiaceae bacterium | reverse complement strand
CGGAAGGGGTCTCCGATACGGCCTCAGCGACAGATTTGTCGATTACTTCAGGTTCGGCAGAGGCGGTGATGCTGCCAAGAAGGAGAAGGAGGGAAAGAAGTGAGGTTATTTTCACGATGATTCGGGGTTTTTTGGTTTTGGGGGGCTGGGCCAGATGCTTATTTACCTTTGCTGATCGACTGCATCGCGCGGCGATCGATTTCAAGCTTACCAAGCCAAGGATGGGTAGCGGTGAGTTTTTCAGATCCCAGCTGGATCCCGGAGAGAGTGAGTCCGCCGCCGCTTCGGAGGTCGAGATGATATTGCCCTTTTGAGGGGGGATTGTCCGCGCTTTTGGAAAAATAGATGACGGCGCAATTCTCGAGCGGAATGGCAATGGGATCAGGGCTAAGGGCGGTTTTGACGACGAATGGTTTGATCGGGTCGTTGGGATCGTATGACATGATTTGCCCGCTGAAGCGATCGCCATCGTCGACCGAAAGGGTATCGAGGTCATCTTCGGCGCGAGGCTCCAAGCGCAGGCGCTGGGTGGTTGTGTCCCACTCATCAATCGTGAGGTTTTTGATAATAGTGTCGCTCGTTCCAGCGCTGAGGCTTTCGAAGATAAGACAGCTTCCTTCGGGTGGGGCGGAGGTGTCGATGCCTTGTTCAAGCTTGTTTCCATCAAGGTAGAGTTGCAGGATCCTTGTGCTACGATTCACCCTGAGTTCAAGTTGGACTGATTTGGCATTGCCTTCCCTTAAGTTCACGGTGTGGGAGACAAGTATCTTGTATTTTGGTCCTTCTGAATCTTCCGGCATGATTCTCTGGACTTGAACCCCGGTCGAGTTGATGACGACCTGAAAGGCGCTCCCGACACCTTGGTCGCCAATTGTCTCATCTTTGGCACAGAGGTGAACGCGCATGTTGGGACTGCTTTGCCAGCCAATGTTGGCACTGAAGATAAAGTTCTCAGTGAGTTTTAGATCTCGTCCAATGACGCCCTTACTCCGTGAGGTGAGTGAGCCATCAGCAAATCGCCATTGGTTGCTTTCGCCCTGGGTCCAGCTGTCGAGGCCTCTGGGGCCGCGATAGAGATTGCGTTGGGGTGTGACGCCAAAGAAGACTGAATCGATTTGATCACGGGGGATTTTAAGTTGCCCGGTGAACCAGGTCTGAAATGAGAGGTGGGTCTCATTCATGCCAACAACCTCGCCCGGGAAGACGTCTCCATTGCGGAGCATGATTTCCTGTGAATCCTTGGGGAGTTCCGCGCTTTCCTGTCCCGTAGAGGGGGCTTCGGCAAAGTTCAACTGAACGAGGTCGTCGTTTAGGATTTTGAGAGGGGTGTCACTGTGAGGAGTCTGCAACTCGATGAGTCCGTCTTTCAGCGCGATGACGTTGCCGACAAAATGATCCCCATTCTTTAGGTTGATTTTGTCGTCAGCCTTTGCCAAAAAACATGAGGCAAGGGTAAAGGTCGTGATAAGGGGATGGCGCATATTGTCAGAGAATTGAGATTAAAAGTCGTCAAACCAATCCGAGAGATCAGGAGATCCTTGCGTGAATCTGAGCAAGGCGGCAGTGGAGAGATCCACTGTGATTTTGCCAAGGAAGGGAGACGTTCCGGTCAAGTGCTCGTTTGTGGCCGAAGTTGGGTCGATTCTGATCTTGCCGAAGGGTTTGTAAATCACGGTTACGGGATCACTTTTCCAGTTCAAGTCGTCCGAGAGATCATCGGCTTCCAAATCCGTCGCGGTTGATGTTTTGAGGATGACTTTCGAAAGATCTGTGACTGGGATCTTGGCATTAAGGTAGTCGGACTTCAAGTGAGCAATGCCATCTGCGATATGAGAAATCTGCCCCGAGAAACGATCGGTACCATTGGCAAGGAGAACAAGATCACGCTCGGCATTGGCCATGCTTTTGGCGCTATCAGTCATTCCGTTCCACGAGGTGATCATGACCTCGGAAACCCTCACTTGGGCATTGGTGGCATTATTGACGATGCCGAATCCGGTGCCATCTCCGGGGAAACCGGCCATATCATTCCATTGCGCGGCGTAATTTCCGTTGATGAAAAGAACGAGGAGAGACTCTTTGCGGTTGTAGCGGATTTCAATATCAGCTTCTTCGCCCTCTGAGAGAGAGATGTTACTGCGGACGCTACTCATTTGCTGGGTCCGGGCGACTCCGGTTTCGCTAAAGTAGTTCCGTGAGATGTTGGGGTAGCTTGACTGGAGAGTCATGGTGTAACCCGTCCCGAACATGTCGGCGTGGGTTCGTTTCAATGGCTCAACCCAGGGGATGCTCTGAAAACCTTTTCCTTGGCGTAGGTCAACCAGCTTTTCTGTCCTGAGGGGGGCGGGAGGTTCTTTGAGATCTCCTTCTTCCTCGGGTTCCTCTTCGGGTGCTTTTTCAGCTTTTTCGTCGGCCTCGGCTTCCTCTTCTTTCTCTTCTTTTTCTTCTTTTTCAGCTTTTTCTTTCTCTTTTTTCAAGGCGGGCAGGACCCGAGTGAAATCGGAATGAAGTGCCACAATTAGACTGAGGCGGCCCTTCCATTCGACCTTGAATTTAATTCTGCCAACGTCCGGGATATCAGCGTCGGGAAGGACGAGGGGGCTACGATCGATACTGTAGAAGGCCGCGCCGGAGTGAATCCACGCCGAGGATTTTTTCTCCTCTTTGATGGCTTCCTGCTCCTCGGCTTCTTCAGCTTTTGGGTCGGCTGCCGCTTCCGCGGCTTCCTCCTCAGCCTCTGCCGCTTCTTTTTTGATTTCTTCCTCGCTCTGACGGTTATCGAGAACCATCCAGCCATCGCTGGTGTAGGGCCCACTGTAGTAGAGTTCGCCGTCGAAAGGATTTGGAGTGAGAGATTTGATGTGGGCGCGCGGGATCTTGACGTCGCCCACGATTGAACTCTTAATGGTGAGAAATTTGTCGTCGAGCGAGACGATTTCACCGGGAATGCTGTCGCCATTTACGAGAGTCACAAAGGAGGTCTCCTTTTTAAGGACCACTCCTGAGGCGCCCTTGAAAACAACCTGTCGGACGCTGGGGATCCCGAATTTGATCGGGCGCTCGATGTCATTGCGTTCCCAGATCAGGCCCTCATTAATTCCGGCAAAGTTGCCGTGCATGAGATCACCGTTTTCAAAAAGAATGAGATCATTTCCGGCAGGATCAGGGTCTGGTGCCGAAAGCTGTTTGACTGCCGAACTTCCCTGGACGAGAGAACTGTCCACCATCAAGCCGCCTTTTCTGAGAATGATCTCGGCGCTTGCGAGAGAGGGAAGGGCAGCAAGTAAAACTGGATAAAGGAAAGATTTCATTTTTCGTAAATCGGAAGAAAGCGATAATTCAAGGCGAGGGAAAGAAGGGCGCCGGCGGTGTTGAAGGATTCGCCCCGACTGCCCGGAAAAGAACCATTGGGGCCTTGAAGAACTCCGAGGTAACGGGTGTTTTTAGCGTTCCATTGCTGCCAAACTTCTTCATCGGAATGGAAAAGGGCCTGAGCCATATAATACTCGAAGTAGTAAGCGTAGTGACTTTCGCGATGATTCAAATACTTCGCGAGATACTTGGTGCTGGCGCCATAAAGTTTCGTTTTTTGTTGCTTGGCGAGAGATTCGCAAAGAACGCCGATGGCGGTCAGGGTGGGGCGGTCGCCCATGGCGCTCTGGTAGCCATAGCCACCGTCGCTTCCGCGGCATTTGCGCATAAATTTCATCCCTTTTTCCAGGGCGGCGTCGGGGACCGGAATGCCTGCGTTTCGGGCGGCGTAGAGCGCGACGATCTGGCATCCTGCAATCGAAGAGTCCGAGGTCGTGGCGTCAGGGCTGTAGCGCCAACCTCCGCGGGGGTTACGTTTCTGGGAGCTGAGAATGAGTTCGACTGCTTTTTTGAGTGCGGGAGCGATGCGCGGGTCGCGATACATTCCGTAGCACTCGGAGAGAGCGAGAGTGGCGAATCCGTGGCTATACATTGAGCTGCCAATGTAGCCATTTCCCTCATCCTGCTGTTTCAGAATGAAGGCGATACCCTGTTTGATATTGCTTGCGTATTCCCCGTGGTTGGGGTCCTCGCCGTGGGCGAGGAAGGCCATCACGGCCAGTCCGACAACTCCGGGCTCGGTGCCGACACTATCGGCCCATGATCCGTCCTCCTTCTGAGTTTTAGCCAGAAATCGCAGTCCCTTGGTATAGATGTTATCGACGGCCGCGGGGATGGGGTCCTCGTCACGTTGAAGAGGGTTTTGCCCGACGGCGGGCAAGGCCATTGCAAAGGCGAGGAGTGAGGGAAGGAAACGCATTTCGTAGATCTGAGGTGTAGGCGGAGAGAGGGAAAGGAGAGCCCGGGGCGCGTAGTCTTGCGACCCCGGATACCGGGCTCTCTTTGAATGTTAATTGGCCTTGGCGCCTTTGTTGTAGCCATCGAGGGCCTTTTGGAACTCGGGAGGCAGAGTGTTTCCAGATTGCCCGGCAGCGCGGGGAACGCGACGTTCCTCACCGTTTTCGCCGTTTGATTTGCCCTTGTTTTGGGTGTTTGCCGAATCGGAGTCGCCGGTAGACCCTTCTCCTCCTTTCTCTGACTTTAAATCCTGATCTTTTCCAGGCTCCTTACCCATCATTTGGCCCATCATTTCGAGCATTGCGCCCATACTTGGTTGAGAAGGGCCGGGAGAGGATTGAGCCTTCTCTTTGGCCGCTTCGTAGATCTTCTCGATGATCTCGGTCTGCATCGCGATGGTATCGCTATCGGTGTTGCCATCTTCGAGCCGGTCGGTAGCCTGGGCCATCAGAATTTCGACCTTGGTGAGAAGTTCGATCACCGTGGTGTTGGTCTGTTCAAAGATGAGTTCTTGGGCGTTGGCGGCTTGTTTATCCTGATCGATGGAGACCTTTTCCGAGCCGTCCTGATGTGCGACCAAGGCCTTGGCCTTAGTGGCTTCGCTTGGGGATTGCCCAAGCTCTCCTGGTGCGGGATCGGCAAAACCAGTTGCGAACGAACCCGCGAATGCGATGACGGTAAGGAGGTTTGCTTTCATAGGAGTTGTGATTCTTGGGTGGTTTATGGGTTGGAGAGTTTGAGCGAGCGGAGCATTTGCTCTAAAGAACGGGTGCGACCGCGGATGTCTTGCTCGGCTTGCACCATGCGCATGACCTTGAGCATGAATTCGAAGTCTTTTTCTTCCCCCCCTCCGCCTCCGCCGCCACCGCCACCGCCACCGCCGTCATCCTTGGGTCCTTCGAGCTTTTCAGCCCATTCTTTCAGGGTGTTGGACCACATTTTGGCGAACTTAATGGAGTCAAAAGTGTGATTTTTGCTCACCTTTTCACGGAGCTTCTCGAGTCTTTCGCCGATGAGGGACGCAGCCATGAGTTCGTAGACTTCCTTATGGATGGGCTTCTGGGTTCTGGCGTAGAAGCGCTCGAGATCTTCCTCAATCCAGCGAACGTCATTCGTGATGGAGCGCTGCTGGCCGGAGAGTTCCTGGAGGAGTCGTTCATGGATGGGGTCAATGTCGTCGCTCCCGGGAGTGGCACCGGCTAGGGGCTGGGTGGCTTTGCCATCGCTCCCGGTTAAGGCGGAATTGAGCGAATTTCCGATCGTTCCTTCGTCGGCCGAAACTTTCTTAAGGCGATTGATGAAGGTCGAAGCTTCGAAGTTTTCGTTGGCTTGGTTGGCCTTCTCAATCGTCTCCTGCATCTTCTTGAGAGCCTCCTTTTGCTTCTCGATCGCTTCTTTGAGATCGCTCTCGGATTTTTCGGGAGTTGATTTTTGATCCTGTGCTTCTCCGAGTTTTTTCTCAACCTCTGGCATGTCCTGCTCGGCAAGTTCCTTCATGTTTTGGAGGGCGTCGGCCATGTCCTTCATGGTCTTGTCATCGAGTTCTCCGTTTCGGGCGGCGTCTTTGAAGATCTCCTCCATTTTCTTGGCGATTTCCTTCATCTTCTCGGCATTCTCGGCCTCTTTTTCTTCGCTCTCGGCCAGCTTTTCACGAGCATCCTCTTCCTGCAGTTCCTCAGCGGTGCTGTTCTTGTCGAGGCGCTCGTTTTCGTCGAGATTGTTCCTCTCTTTGCGAGCGGCGTCCTCGAGTTCGCTGATGACACGGTCGAAGCGTTTCTTGATGACCTGGGCGTGTTCGTCGCGGGTCAGGATGTAAATAGTGATGGGCTCCGAGTAGATCCGCCCGCGACCCGGTTTGTAATCCTCGGTGTAGGCGGAGAGAATGAGAGTCTGGGGAGTGATTCCGTATGTTTGCGGGGAGAAAACGACCTGCTCGTTCAGACGACTGGAGGAAGGAGAGCCTTTTTTCATGGCGATCGAGCCTTTTGCAGGCTCGCCCTCGGTGGCTTTGTTGAATTGGCCGGTCCAAGCGAGTCCGATTTCCTGAAGGCCGAAGTCGTCTTCGTTGATGAGATCAAACTCCAAGACTTCCTCAGCGAGAATGACGATGTTGCGTTCGATCCCCTGAATGTAGGAGCTTGGGGCCATATCTTCCGAAGTCTTAATTTCCACCTTGAATGAGGAGGCTCCGTCGAGGCCATCCACATCGGTCCAAGTGAAGGGCACTTCGGCGTGAAAGTGTCCCAGTTCGATGGGCTCGCTGGAAACTGATTTCCCTGAAATGGAGACCTGAAGGGCCCGTGGGTTTGGCATTTCGATGAGCTTGGCGGCGGCGGTTTCTTCGGCGAGCCGTTTTGCCCCGGCCTGGGCGATTTCAAGATCTTCCGGAGTGGCGGCCTCAATGGGACTCTTGTCCACACTCAGAATGTCTGCGGCGACAGGCAGAGGTTCCAATCGGGCCTTGGCAGCTGCGATCTCGCTGGAAAAGTTCCCTGTGAGCACGACTTTGCTGCCCTCCAGTGCGGTCAGCGCGCCGGTGCGAATGTCCATGGCGCGAGGGTCGAGTTGAAGGTAGTCGGGAAGAGTGACCATTGCTTCGAATCCGGAAACCTCTGGGCGGACTTTGGGCTCAACGCTGACTTGGTGCTTCGCGTCTCCGGCTTCGATGGTGATGTCGCCTTTGATGTTTTGGCCGATGAATTCAAAGCGATAGGAGCCATTCTCATCGAGCTTTGCTTCGAGCCAATCCTGTTGGTTGTAGCGCGCGCGCGCCGTTGCGGGCTTGTCGTCACTGTCTTCCCTGAGAGGCGCATTAAGAGTGAAGACTTCACCGAGGGGGACGACCAAGGGGTCGGGCATTTTGTCGGTGTCAAACTGAGTGAAGGTATAGTGCTCGGTATCGGAAAGGGGCATAAGCCAGCGTTTCAAGGCATTGCCGCCGGCCTTGGGCGCAACCGTAAAGCCGAAGGCGATGGCGGCAGCTCCCGCGATAACGCCGAGGGCGAGTTTTTTGTGACGGGAATAAGGGAGTGCGTCATCCATGTTCCGCTTGGCAGCTTGATTGGCCACGTGGATCATGGCTGCGGCGCGAAGCTCGGGCGAGAGGGCTTCGCTCGCTTCCTTTTGGTCCTGAAGTTCGACAATTCCAAGGAGGCGATCTCCGAGACGGGGGAATTTCTTGGCGATGAGGCGGGCGAGTTGCTCCTCGCGACGATGCCCGTAGACCCAACGACGCACCCAGTAGGGTGCAAAAACGGCGGCCAGGGAGGTTCCGCCCATGAGAATCGCGAGGCGAACGAGCGAGGGCATCGGGAAAAGTCGCTCGAGGGCAAAGACGAGAAGGAAAGAGATAATGAGTCCGAAAAGACCGGCAAGAATTGCTTCGGTGATCTTGATTTTCCACAATGCTTGCTGGAAATGAGCAAGTTGCTTGCGGAGGTCTTCGGGGATCGGGGTT
>JBLIDI010000213.1:0-7850 GCA_047634075.1 Akkermansiaceae bacterium | reverse complement strand
TCCGGTGGCGGCATTGGTCATGGTGAAGAGCCACCAGCGTTCCTCAGGTTGGAGGCCTCTCCAGTTGGCGATGGCGGTCTCAATGACCTTTGGGTCGGCATCCTCAATGGCCCAGGCGAGAAGGGTGAGTTCCTCGCCAAAGAGGCGGGAGACCATGGTTTGGGACTTCAACCAACGCCCCTTCGGAAGACTGAGGGATTTGAGACGTTCGTTGAATTCCTGATGGACGGACTCGGCGATGGCTTCCCACTTGGCGAGGGGGAGAACGCAGCGGAGTTTGTCGTCGTCATGGCCGAGGGCAAAGTGAACCTTACGGCGCTCAGCGGCATCGTCGAAGTGAAAGTGCTCGGAGAGGTAGACACGAGGATCTGATTTGGCACCGATGGTGACCATGAAGTGGTGGCCGGAGGCGGAGGGTTGGAAGCCGTATCCGATGGTGGGCACTTTGGGCACCGATTGACGGGCTGATTTTTTAGGGGTGGTGGCCATCATAGGAGTTCGTTTGAGTCGGTTTGGATCACTTCGTGTTCGCCGAGTTCGAGTTTGTGGTCGGTGATCCAGTCGGTGAGGTCCTGACCATTCTTGAATACAATCTGATCGCAATGAAGGATGATCTGTCCGTCTCCAATGATTTTTCTCATGGGGTCGACCAATGAGTCGATCTCGCTGCGGGAAAGGGAAGTGGCGGGGTCGGTGCTGAGCTCCATCCAATGATCTGCTCCGATGGTGACTTGAAGGCCTTGTCCGTGGGCTCCGGTTTTTTCGAGAGCGTTGAGGAAATCGTAGGCGGCTTTGACATCCTCGAACTTTTGCTTGCGTTTGAAGGTTGCGGGGCGAGCTGGATCGACAGCGACCTTGGCTTTGCCCTTGGGGACATCCTTGCGAAGGACTGCGGATTGGACGCCATTTTTGGCACCCAAGGCAAGAATGCAAATGGTACCCTCGGGGACCGGGAAAGGTTCGACGTAGGTCGCGGAGTCTTCGGTAGGTGTCGAGCCATCGGTGGAGTAGAAAATGGGAGTCGGTGGGGCGGAGAGGAGTTCGCACATGCGTTCGTCGCCTTGCTGGAAGAAGCGCTGTTTCAGGGTGATTTTATTTTCCCATGGTTTAGCGGAGCCGGTGTCGCTGACTCCGGTCGAATCGGTGGCGAGAAAGCTGAGCTTGAGATCGCTAGTGCGAAAGTTGTGGAAGTCGGTGACGGGAGCACTTCCCTGAGTGGCAGTGGAATCGATTTCCCAGAAGACGCGGTCTCCGTGAACCGGGGTGACTTTTAGGGAGACTTCTCCGGTGGTGTCATCGCGAGTGAGGACCTGGACTTGAACTTCCGTAGTGGGCGGTGGGAAGGGGCCTTTATCGATGAGGCTGGCATCGGCGCGCCAAGCTCCTTCGGCGATGAGCTTACTTTTAAGAGTCTCGAGAGCAGTCGGGATGTGCCATTGCCAAGCCGCATTTGTGGCGGAGCGGGAGATGACATCCGAGTAGTCCATGACTTGCTGGGTGAAGAGGCGTTGCTCACATTTTTTTCGGAAGCTGTCGGTATCGACTTCGGCGGTGAATTTTTGTTTCTTGGCGAGAGCATCGCGGACCTGGGATTCCCCGTTGTATTTGTTACTCTGGAAATTCATCAAGAAGTCGGCGGTGCGCAGGCCGTCCTTAGTGGGGTAGTGGAGGACATTGAAGCCTTCCTTGGCGGCGCTGAGGAGCTGGAGAAGAATGTTATCCCTCATTTCTCTCGCGTTGTTGAGTTGAGGATCGTTGACGCCGGGGTTTTCGCTTTCGAGTTCAGCAATGATTCCACGGATTGCTTTTAATTCAGCGGAGCGCTCCAGGAGGCGGTTGACGACTTCCCGGTCGCCGGTGAGAAAAAGAAGGCGGTTTTTGTAAGTGGCATCATCCCAGAAGGATTTGAGGTTTGGGCTGAGTCCGCCACCCGAGGTCGGCTCGCTGATGACGAGGAGGACGTTGTCTTTCTCGAGCTTCAATTCATCGGCGGCAGTCAAAGCGATGACCTTTTGGTAGCAGTCGCGATGCTTCTTGGGTTCAAAGGATTTTTCGAGGAAGGATTGAAGTTCTTTGAGTTGGATTTCGCGGGTGAAGCCTTCGGCCTGGGACTTTAATTTAGCGACGACGTTTTGGACGTCCTTGAAGTAGAGGCGGCCCTCGCGGTCGGTGTGGAGATACCAGGCTCTGGTTTGGTAGGGTCCGATGACGTTTTTGTTGAGAAGTGATACCTCTCGACCGGGCGCGGAGAGGCATGCGACGATGTCATTGAGCTTGAGGCCTTGAGCTGCGCCGGAAACGGTGGAGAGCGAGGAGACAAGTAGGAGAGCGGAGAGGTCGCAACAGTCCCGCGAAGTGGGGTCGAGATCGCGGTCGATGACTTCGGCGATCGCTCCACCGCTGCTTGCGACGTCGTGAGCGATGGCGTTTCCAAGTTTTGAATTGATGGCTTCGATCTCGGACCGGGTGTCTTGATCGTTAAGATCAATGTCGTAGGGATGGATGAGAGCTTTCTGCTTGGCCGAATCGGAGTTCCACATTTGAGCGGTGATCACTCGCATCAGCTTGATGAGTGCCCTTGTTTGCTGGAAGCCGGGGTTCTCCCGGAAACGTGCGTAGAGATCACGAAGGGAGAAGTGGAAGGGGTAGGAAGCGATCAGGTTCGCTCGGTAGTCGGCAGGATTCGCGGAGGTGAGATCCATGTCGCGGGCATCCTTGACGCATTGGGCATAGGCGTCGGCGACTTCTTCGATTTGTTGATCGGTTGGGAGTTTTGAGAAAAGGCGGGTTCGCAGAATATGAAAGATTTCGTCATTATTCAGGGCGACCGGCGCGAGTGGCTGGGCGCTTCGGCTGGTTTCATTTTCAAGGTTGCGGAGAGCGGTATTGAGAGAGTGTCCGCCGCCTTCGTAGTTTGCCTTGAGGTCTGCAATGACGACGCAGACGTTGGATAATTCGGGTTTGTTGACCGCGACTAGTAAATTAGAGAGTGCGGTGGTTGTGACTTGGGCTAAGTCTGAATTTCCAATCTCTTTGGATTTGGCGTCTTGAAAGTAGGGAGAAAGCTCATCGAGTAGGATGAGAGTTGGGGGTCCTTGGAGGAGATTGATCCAGGCGGACTGACCAGGAGCTTGCAGTGGGCTGTAATAATCTGAGAAAAGTTCTTTTTTTCCCAATTGGTCCGCGAGGGCTCCCCAGATCCCTAACGGTGCATCATTTTCCCTCCCGGAGAATCCGATGACTTTGACTTCGCCGGGTTGGCTAGTCGGGTCGTAATGTTCTCCGAGAGATTTTTGGCGAATACTGGGGTCTTGGCAAAGCAGACCAAGGGTGGCATTTGAATCGCAAGATTTTGTGATGGATGACTACACCTGAGGCATTAATAGGTTCCCTATTGCTAGTGATTTTTTTGCTAAGCCCTTCGGTATTAGTCCTCCTGGACGCCTAGTTGACTGGAATTGCACTGCAGGGAATTTGCTTTTGGCGGGAAGGCTTTGAGGCCGTTTTTAGAGCGGAGAGAGGAGAAGTTGAAGGGAAAAGAGGGGTGGAGACGGTGGTTTGGTTTAGCAGTGTGAGAATCCGTTAGGCAAAGTCGCTGAGCACGCCCTATTTTGCGGGAGCTGAGAGACTCTTGCTCGAATTTCTTTGTCGGAGAGCGCACAGCCCAAGCCGCACTGCCAAGGTCTTTTTTGGCAGCGATTTTGTCACCACGCTTCTTGTCTGCGATCTGACGCCGACGCGCGCTCTCGGGCCAGATGTCCAATTCCGAAATCTGGGTAGAGGTCAATGAGACTTCTCGAAAATGCTCAACGTGAGTATATCGGTGGGTCGGTGGGGTCGCTGAGTCCCTCTTTGGTGACGGGGGAGGGGGGCTGGTGGGAGCTGGGATTAGAGGGGTTCGAAAAATCACCGGTCAGCAATGTGGTATCTTCAGACTGGAAACGATAGCCTTCTATTTCTACGGTCCATCGGGCATTGGAGTGTCCCTTGCCATGAGGCTCATGCACAAAGTGAACCTTGATGCGCGTGCCTTTTCTCACGTGGACGGTTTCACCGATGGGAAACACCGTCCGTCCCCAATGTGTATCCGGGCAGGCTGGGGCATTGGACAGCTCCACGGTCCTGGCAGATTTCGTTTCAAACCAGGCTGCCAGCACATTGATCTCACCTTCACATTCAGAGATGAAATCAAGGTTTGCTTCAAAGGTTCCACTGGACTGGGCCGCTGTGCAGGTATGGCTATCGACCGTCCACATCAACTGCGCCTTGCAGGCCAGATCTTCTGGTCTGATGTGATGACAGCTGGGCTCGGAGCGTCGCTGTGAGTCATCGCCCATAACCGAAAGATCCACGCCATAGGGCCGACTATACCAGAATTCAATTTCTTCCTGCAGATGCTCGTCGTAGGCCGGAACCAGCCAAGACGTGGTCGTGCCCGGAATCATAATTCCGCCGGGCTTCAGCCAGCGGTCTCGGGCCTGAATCACAATCGGCAGTAAATTTTCATCCACGCCATACCCACCCAGCCATTCGGACACGATGATATCAACCTTCTCAGGCAGTTCTAGGGCCTCCATTTCACCTTGTAGCACGGTGATACGATCACTCAGACCATTGCCCGAAATGATCTCCTTGGCACACTGGGCCACCGGCGAGCGCTCCACCGCATAGACTTTTTTCGCTCCGGCCTGAGCCGCAAATATGCTAAGAATCCCCGTGCCAGCGCCGATGTCCAACACCACCGAATCAGGTGTCACGACCTCAAACAAGGCATTGCGAAATGCTTTGCAGCGAACTTCATCGAGCAACATGGATTCATGATTCGAGAGGTCGCGATAGCTGATTTCGATGCTCATGTAAATGGTTGCTACTGCTAAGAGTTTGCTTTTTCAATCCTTACGTTTGACTGAGGGCGGAAACTGGGATCAGGGGGCAACAGATCCTTCCTCAAGGCGATGGACAAAAGCGGTAATAAGGCCATTTCCATGAAAGAGATGATGGCTGCTCGCGGTGGCTCCAGTAAAGGTCGCTCAGCCCCCCTTTCTCCCCCTCTCCGATCCCTTCAACGACTCCCTCCCGCGCACCACGCAAAAAGTAAATTCCTGCGATGAGCGGTTTGGGAAAGACTGTTCCTCAATTGTCATGACAATTGAGGAGGTGCGACAGAAGAGAAAATGTAAGAGCAGGATCAAGCGTCAACGAAGGAGGCGAACTTGTGTTTACTTCTTTTATGCTTGCCTCACTCACGTCTGAAAATTAGTCCTTGTTTGATATCCTTGCGGTCAAAATCGTACCATCTTTTTTGTTTCGTTACTCCTGTAATTTTTCCTAGCATGCATGCTTCCATGGACGAGCGAGAACTCTCAAGTCTTTTTCCTCCATCTACTTACAGGCGAACGTTCCCGCCTCGCGACCATGCCTATCTTCCCACTGACCACCCAAGATCCCGCCGTTCCGTCGAACGATGGCTTACGTCCTTCTCGCCCCAGAACTCCACGATCTCTTCCGGGAGGAATCTTTTTGGCGATGTTGATTTTTTTTGGTGTCCGGCCCGCTTGCCGCCTCCGAGCCTTCGCGGGAACAGGTGGTGGTTCTCACCAAGGGCTGGAATGCGGTGTTTCTGGAGGTCGATCCGCTCGAGTGGGCTCCGGCTGCCGTGCTCTCCGGCATGCCGGTGGACATCGTGGCCCGCTACTTCACGTTGGTCACCCCGGTTCAATTCATCAGCGATCCGGCGGATGAGCCATGGAAGACGAAAGGCTGGGGAGTCTGGTATGCGCCGGGCCGGGAGGATGCCTTCCTGACCAACCTGCACGCCATCCAGGGCAATCAGTGCTATCTCGTCCATGCGAAGAAAGCGATGACCTGGCGGATTTCGGGCGTGGTCCGACCTCGGCGCACGAGTTGGAAAACCGATTCATTCAATTTGTTTGGTGCCTGTGTTGATGCGGCGGGGCCGCCGACTTTCGGATAGTTTTACTCCGGAGCGGGCGGTAAGTTCGGCACGCGGATCTACCGGCTGGTCGAGGGGAAATGGGGCAAAATCAGCAACCCGCAGAATACCACGATGCGGCCGGGAGAGGCTTGCTGGGTCTTTTGTAAAGGTCAGACGGATTACCAAGGCCCCCTCGATGTGACGGTGGCGGGCGGCGATGGACTCGACTTCGAAACCAAAGGAACCCAACAGCAGCTTGCCATTCGCAACGCCTTGCCGGGCGCCGCCACTTTGTCGGTAATGACCGTCGCGCCAGCGGGAGAAGGGACCGAGCTGCCTCTGAATCAAGTGATCCGGGATCTCTCCCGGGCCGAGACCCGTTTTCCGGCGGTCGCCTCTCCGCTCGCCGTGCCCTCACTCGCGGCGGGGACCGAAACCAAATTTACCTTCCAAGTGCGGCGCGAACGGATGTCCGCCGCCGAGCAAGCCACCCTACTCAAAATATCTTCCGATAGCGGGGCCGTGGTCTGGCTGCCGGTCAAAGCGACCGACCCGGGACAGACTTCCTCCAACTAACCTTCCTTCTCTCGATGCAACTTTCTTATCAACAACTCTCCTCGGTTGTCCTCAGCCTCGCCTTTTTGGCCTCTGCCGCTCACGGCGCGGGTCCCGTCTTGCTGGACGACGGCACTGTGCAAGCGGCGACCGTGGTCCGGATCGAGGCGGAGACGGTCTTGGCCGCTCCCTTTGTCGTGAAGACGATCCTCAGTGATAATCTCTTCTTAGTCCACTACCGGCATCTCAACGATGTGCCAGTCGAGGGACTGGACCGGCACCGACTGGGACCTCAATGGACAACCCGATCCGGTGAAAGGCGAGCAGTGGGCCGGAGCGGGTAATTCGCCGACGGTCGATGGCGACTACAAGCCGCAACTGGCGCAAGGGTGGATCGAGCGCGTGCTCGATCGGATCAATCCGTATGAAGTGCGCTTCGACGACTTCCGCAACAATGGCGCCCCAGCCACCTACGTGAGTATGATCCAGCAGGCCGGGCAGAGCCCATCGGGCCGGTGGCACTCCACCCCAACAAGGATGTCATTGAAAATGTCGGTCTAATCGAACTCTACCAGACCGTTCTCGATCGCGGGATCGACCTGAGCATCGGCTTGACCCAACCGATCACCACCCCGGGCGTGAACAACGCCCTGCAACGCGGCTCTCCGACCTGCACATGCTGCTCGGTAACAAGGCCTACGCCGACGCGCAGGACCCGCTGGTCGGCTACGGCACCAACAGCAACGAATACGGCAGCGCCGCTCCTTCGATCTTTCCATTCCAGAATCAGGTAGCCACGCCGCTCGACGAGGAACTGGCCCTGTTGCGCGGCATGCCGGAAAGCTTCGGCCGACCGGTCTTCAATCGCCTCTTTTGGGACTTTACGAAGAGCGACGGGGAGATGGCTTATGCCCTGATCTTTATACAGAAATCGGGCGTATGAATTCTTGCTGGAGAGGCCCTGAAAATTTCCTGAAATTAAAAATGTACTTATTCACATTCCTATGTTTCATGGGGTTTCGCTCGCTGAGCGAGACACCATGTCCGAAGATTTAAATTTGATATCAAAGCCCGTAAAGGCACCAAAAAGGTCAAAGGGAACATCATCAAAACATCCCGAAAAGCGCGCCGTGTTTCTCAGGAAATTCGCGCCATGGAAGGCACCCCTCGGCCCCCGCGTCGACCCGGAGCCAAACTGAAGGAGGTTTCCTTTTGGGCCATCTTGGCCGAAGAACCAAACCCACCCGAAGGCGAAGAGCCGGTGCGCTGGCTCCTGCTCACCAGTAAAAAAGTGACCACGCTGAAAGAGGCCCAACGCATCATCAATCTTTACCTGCGTCGCTGGGACATCGAGGTCTTC
>JBLIDI010000212.1:0-7865 GCA_047634075.1 Akkermansiaceae bacterium | reverse complement strand
CGGCCTATTTCACCGTCGCCACTCCGGGCGAGGCAAATAACCAATCGGTCCAAGGCTTCGCCAAAGACACCAAGTTTTCGGTCAAACGCGGTTTTTTTGAAGCCGTTTTTCAAGTCGTCGTGACCTCCTCGACTCCCGGCGCCTCAATTTATTACACCACCGATGGTTCCGACCCGGATCTCTCAAGCACCCGGGCTGACGCTGCCGATGATCTCACTCCCCCAACCCTGACTCTGGATATCACAACGACCACCGTGCTTCGCGCCTATGCCGCCAAGCCGGGATTCGTGCCATCCAACATCGACACCCAGTCCTATCTCTTCACCGCACAAGTCATCGATCATCCCAAGATGGCAACCCGTATCACCGAAGACTCGGTCTGGGGCCCGATGATGAAAGATGCTCTCCTCGAAATCCCCAGTATCTCACTCATCACTCAAGAGGCTATTCCTGACAACGAACCCAGCATTGCCAATCCCCGCGAGATCCCCGTTTCAATCGAAATGATCTTCCCAGACGGTCGCGAGGGATTCCAGCTCAATGCAGGAGTCGAGCGCTTCGGTGGCCAGTATTCCATTTTCGACAAACAAGCCTTGCGCGTCAGCTTCAAGGAAATCTACGGACCGAAGCGCCTCAAGTTCGACCTCTTCAGCGACACCCCCTACGGAGGCGACTCCGCGGTCGATAGCTTCGACCAAATCGTCCTTCGTAACGGCAGCCACGATGCCCTCTTCTTCGAGGGATATCCGAGACCACGAAACGGTGCGCTTGTTCGGAATCGTTACTACTTCGACCGACAACTCGAGATGGGCCACCCTTCGCTTCGCGGCAAGTTCGTCCATGTCTACCTCAACGGGGTCTACAATGGCCAATATCATCTCATGGAGCGGCCCAATGCCGACCACATGGCCACTCATTATGGGGGAGAGGAAGAGGACTACGACGTCATGAAAGGCCGGAGTGGAATCTCCGCTGCCCAGGGATACCAAACGACTTGGAACACCATGGTCGCCAGTTCCGGCAACTTCGACGCCATCGGGGAATACCTGGATTTCGATAACTACATCGACTACATGCTCCTGAACTTCTACGGCGGAAACGACCACGATTGGTATCCCCAGCACAACTGGGTCGCTGCCCGCAAGCGCGAGGAGGGCTCCAAGTTCAAGTTCTTCATGTGGGACAATGACTTCCTCAACCGGCGCCTCCCAACCGCCAACACCATTGATAATGGCGGCCCCGGCAATATCTTTGGGACTCTCAAAAATAATGCAGAATTTAAGATGCGCATGGCGGATCGTGCTCAACTACACTTCTTTAACGGAGGTATGCTGACCAAGGAACGCGTCGAGGCTGACTTCAACGAACTCGGTGCCCGCCTCGCCCGCACCGTCATTCCCGAGACCGCCCGTTGGGGGTCATCGAACAGCACTTTCTACACCCCGACCACTTTCGAGAATGCCATCGCTTGGCTTGCGACGGGATTTTCGGTCACGCGCTCCGAAACCGTCATCCAGCAAATGCGCAGCGCCAATGTCTTCCCAGATATCAACGCTCCTTCTTTCAGCCAAAACGGCGGCGAAGTCCCCGCCGGTTATTCACTTAAAATTCTGCACCAAGACGGTGACCTTTACTACACCACCGATGGTTCCGACCCCCGACTTACGGGCGGAGCAATGAGCCCGTCGGCAACCATCGTCAATGCTTTCACCAGCGCGATTGAGGCTGGTTCGGATTGGAAGTACGATGACTCCGGAAGAGATTACGGCTCTTCGTGGTATGGCACGGGATTCGAGGACGGCAGTTGGACGGCAGCACCCGCTCCCCTTGGCTTCGGTGGCATTACCAATACCACCGTTGCCACCACGGTCAATCAAGCCAGCCCCAGAAAAGTCACCCTTTATTTTCGAAAGTCCTTTCAGATTTCCGAGGCCGCCTCGATCAGCGAAGGGCTCGTCGGAATCCACGCTGACGATGGCGCCATCATCTACCTCAATGGCACCGAAATCATCCGCGAAAACATGCCCGAAGGGATCATCACTCCCGACACCCTCGCCACCGCGAGTGGGAATGAGGGAGTCTTCGACCCATTCACAGTCGACGGAAGTCTTTTCGTTGAAGGTGAGAATGTTATCTGCGTCGAGATTCATAACAAGACCGCCGGAAGTAGCGACATGGTCTTCGATCTCGAACTTGGTTATCAAAGCTTTGCCACCATCTCGGTTGATGCCACAAGCCAGATCAAAGCTCGTATCTTCGATGGCACCGAGTGGAGCGCTCTCAACGAGGCCATCTTCATCACCGACCAACCGGCATCGGCTGCCAACCTCGTCATTTCTGAGATTCATTACAATCCCAGTGCCGAACAGGATGGCGACTCTGAATTTATCGAGATCATGAACATCTCGGCCCAGAGCATCAACCTCGCAGGGGTTTCCTTCACCGAGGGAATCGCGTTCAGCTTCGATGACCAGGCATCCCTCGCCCCCGGAGAACGTCTCGTTTTAATTTCGGATCAGATCGCATTCGAGGCCGCCTTTGGAAACACCCTCGCAGTCGGAGGAAGTTACACCTCCCGGCTTGCCAACAATGGCGAACGCGTGACTCTCAGCGCAGCGGACGGAAGCATCATCCAAACTATCCGCTACAATGACAGGGAGCCATGGCCTACGACTGCCGACGGAGTTGGCTACAGTCTCGTCTTAGTCGCCCCCACAGGTGGTCCCAATCCCGAGCTTCCTCAGAATTGGCGCTCAAGTAAGGAGCCCGGCGGCACTCCCGGCTCCAGCGATTCCCAGCCATTTCTGGGAAGCACGAGCCGCGAGCTTCTTGAATACGCGACTGGGTCCACCGAGGCCGGACAGTTCGAGTTTGTCGATGACATCGCAATTTTTGAATACGAGCGCATCCATGGGGCAGACGATGCCATGGTGGTAGTGGAAGTGTCCTCTGATCTGAAAACGTGGACCACCAACGGAGTCACCTTCCTGAGCCAGGCAAATATGCCCAATGACACCGCCAAAATGCGCTTCGCCCTGCCCACCGAAAATGGAAATCGTATTTTTGCCCGGATTTCTGTTTACGTTCCAACTCGCTAAAGACCATTTTGCCCACCCCTAAAGTTCTTTTGACTTTGATCCATGCGGAGCGTTGCACCGCCTCTGCGATTGTGCCAATCTGTCGCGGCATTGAAATCGGCGGTTTTAGAAAAGATCCTGTCACGGCTCGACCAAATCGAGCCGGAGGAAGTGCAGGCCCTGCTCTCACGGCTTGTGCGGGAAAAAGGCTTTCTTCAAAAGGTCTTTGAAGCCCTGCAGGAAGGGGTCCTGCTCCTAGACACAGCCGGAGGCATCAGCTTTATCAACCACGCCGGATGCCGTTTTTTTGGAACCTCGCCTGAAGAGGCTCAAGGAAAACGGCTCGAGGAAATTGTCCGTGGCGTCGACTGGACCGCCTTGATGTTGTCAAACCGGCGTACGGTGAGCCGGGACCTCGAGGTCTTCTACCCCGAAAACCGTTATCTCAATTTTTACCTCTCCCCGGTTGCCGAGGAAGGTGAAGCCGATTTGGGCCACGTCATGCTCGTTCGCGACATCACCCGTTCCCGGGCGGAAGCCGAGCAGGAAATGGAGTCCGAGAAGCTCAACGCGCTTACCCTTCTCGCCGCCGGCGTGGCTCATGAAATCGGTAATCCCCTCAACTCTCTTTCCCTTCACCTTCAACTTCTCGAACGGCGCGTTCGCGATCTCCCCAGGGACGACCAAGCCCCCCTTCAGGAACACCTCGGAACCGCCCGGACCGAAATCAGCCGCCTTGACACCATCTTGAAGCAATTCCTCCAGGCCATGCGTCCCACCAATCCGGAGCGTGAAGCAACCGAGCTCCACCAACTCCTTGAGGAAAGCCTCTTCGCCTTAAGCCCGGAATTGGAGAGCCGCAAAATCTCGGTCACGCTCGACCTCACTCCCGACCTCCCATCCCTCTACCTCGATCCCACCCAGATCAAACAGGCCCTCTATAATATCATCCGCAATGCTTACCAAGCGGTCGACCAGGAAGCCGGCGAAATTACCATCCAAACCCATGTGACGGACTTCGAGGTGAGTCTTGCTATTTCTGACAACGGCTCCGGAATTTCTCCGGAAACGATGGGGGCCATGTTTGAGCCTTTTAAGACAACAAAGGCCGAAGGAACCGGCTTGGGAATGCTCATCGTCCGCCGCATCCTACGTGAGCATGGCGGGGAATTAGAAGTGGAGAGCGAGGAAGAAGTCGGCACCAAGGTGACCCTGTTTATTCCAAGAACCGACAAACGGGTCCGCCTCCTCGCAGACAGTGCACCCATCGAAGTCTAAAGTCATTTTACCGTGAAAACCCTCCTCATTGTCGACGACGAAAAGCCCACCCGCGATGCCCTCCGCATGGCGCTCGAAGATTCCTTCGATTGCTACGTGGCTGCTAACCTCAGGCAGGCCACCCAGGTTCTCAAGTCGGAGGAAATCGACCTTCTCCTCACCGACCTCCGCCTCGGAGCTGATTCCGGGATGGAAGTCCTTGATGCCGCTCTCGCCCTCCCCCATCCACCAGTCTCACTCATGATGACGGCCTATGGCTCGGTCGATACCGCTGTCGAGGCGATGCGCCGTGGCGCGTGGCACTTTGTCACAAAGCCGCTCAATCTCGACGAAGTCGAATTACTTCTAAAACGAGCGGTTCGCAGCCGCACCCTCGAGAAAGAAAACAACAAACTCGTCGCCGAAAACGAAACACTCAAGGAGAGCAAAGCAAAAGCATCCCACGGCCTCGACCGACTCATTGGCCGATCCCAGCAGATGGCCAGACTCGCAGCCAAGATTGAGCAAATCGCGCCAACTCGCGCAACCGTCCTCATCGAGGGCGAATCTGGCACCGGTAAAGAAGTCGTCGCGCACACCCTCCACGATCTTTCCGGACGCCCGGGCGAAAAATTCGTCGCGGTGAACTGCGCGGCCCTTTCTTCACAGCTTTTGGAAAGCGAACTTTTCGGCCACGAAAAAGGATCATTCACCGGGGCCTCGCAACGCCGAGTCGGCCGCTTTGAACAGGCTCACGGCGGCACCCTCTTCCTCGATGAAATTGGTGAAATTGACGCTCAGACTCAGGTTAAGCTCCTCCGAGCCCTCTCAGAGCGGACCATCGAGCGAGTGGGCTCAAATTCCCCGATTAAAATCGATGTCCGGGTCATTGCCGCCACCAACCGCCGCCTAGCCGAAATGGTCGAGGAAGGGACCTTTCGCGAGGATCTCTATTTTCGACTCAACGTTCTTGGGATTCACATGCCCCCGCTCCGGGACCGGAAGGAAGATGTTGTCCTCCTCGCCAATTCTTTTCTTGGAGAATTTGCGAAGGAAAATAGCCGCCCTGAAAAACCTCTCAGTGAAGCGGCCATGACTTGTCTTCTCAATTATGAATGGCCGGGAAACGTCCGCGAACTCCGCACTGCCATCGAACATGCCGTGGTCATGTCCAATCAAGACATTCTCGACATTCAGCATCTTCCTGACTTCGTAACCGGGGGCGGACATCAATTTGATTTGCCTTCCGGGAAAAACGCCCTTGCTCCCAAGGAGGAATTCAACTTGCATGACCTCGAAAAACGGGCCATCCAAGGATCCCTGCGGGTGACGGACGGAAATCGGACGAAAGCTGCAGAGCTACTCGGAATCAGCCGACGCACCCTTCAACGAAAACTTCGCGACTCTCCGCTTATCGATCAACAACTATCATGACTAGTTCCAATAAAGTCGGCGGTATAGACACCGCCGTTCTCATCCGTCGACTCCTCTTCTTCGTCCTCCTATTTGGACTGGTCATGTTTTACCTGATCCTGACCTTCAAGGGCCTTACCCACGCCAAAGGGATTGAGCAAGCACAGATTGGCCGAGAGATTGCCCGGGGAAATGACTCCACGACGAAGGTCATTCGTCCTGTCGCCATTTGGCAGGCCGAAAAGAATGAAAATGAGGAAATCCCGTTGGATGCCTTCCACGACACCTACCACGCCCCTCTCAACCCATTTATTTATGGGGCGGTTCTCAAGGCAGTGGGCGGAGATGACTTCGATAAATTTCAGATGACGGAGGATAAAAATACCGTCTACGCGCTCGACAGAGTGATTTCATCGGTAGCGGTCATTCTTTTTCTCATCGCCGTCGGCATCAACTATCTCCTGATTTCCCGAATATTTGATGTCAAGATTGCGGGCGTTACCGCCCTTCTTATGATTCTTAGCGATCTCATGTGGAAGTTCACCCAAACCGGGCTCCCTCAGATGCTCATGCTGCTGCTTTTCTCATGCGCCATGTTTTTCATCTACCGGGCCCTGGAAGCCTCCATTGAGAACCGCGTCGCTTTGGGATCCGTGATCATCGCGGCAATCTTCCTTTCCCTTTTAGCGCTTTCCCACTGGCTTACCATTTGGATCACCCTCGGATTTGTGATCTATGCGGCCTTTTTCTTCCGCCCCAAAGGTCTTTCCGGCCTCTCGGTTCTGGGTGTCCTCCTCCTCTTCAGCCTCTATTTCATGGGGAAAAACATGGAATGGACCGGAAATCCCGGCGGGACCGCGTTTCTCACTCTTTACGGTGGTCTGACCGAATCCGAGGAAGCCGTCATGAGAACGAGTAACCCCAATGACCAAACCCGCCAGGTTCTCTACAACCTCAACTCTTTTCTCATAACCACCTCTGCAAACGCCCTCCGACAAATCAATCAGCTCTACAACAATCTTGGAGCGATCGTGGCCGCCCCCCTCTTTTTCTTTGCCCTCCTTCACCCGTTTAAGCGGGAAGCGATCGCCAAGTTCCGATGGATTGTCCTGCTCATGTGGGTCATGGGAGCGATCGGGATGGCCATCTTTGGCCTCTCGAATAGAGCCACCGATCCGAACCAACTCCACATCCTCTTCACCCCCATCATGTCGGCCTATGGCTTGGCTTTCATTTCCATCCTATGGAGTCGTATCGAACTGCCTGCCGGCAGTATCTTGATGCGCTATGGTCATTTCTTCCTGGTCATTATCCTGAGCGCAGGACCACTCATCCTCACGATTCCTCAGGCCATCATCCAGGGACTGGCTACGAATCAAAGAGCGCGGGCAGTCTGGCCGCCCTACTGGCCGGCACTCCTTAGCAAGACCCTTCATGATAATACCGAGGAAAGCGACATCATCTTCTCGGATCAACCTTGGGCCGTCGCCTGGTATGCGGATCGGATCTCGATTTGGCTCCCACGTAAGGTCGAGGAATTTGAAGACCTCGAATCTCTCGCCGAGGAACAGGAACTCGGAACCGCAGGAATTCTCGTCACCCCGACCTCATTCGAGAACAACCCACTCTACTCACCAACTCCATTCGGGGCCTTGGATGACTTCGCCGCCCTGCAACTCGACGGGGTCGCGCGAGGGACCACTGAGAATCTCCTTCGTCCCGGTGGTCTCCCGATGATGACTCCAAAATTATCGAAAATCATGGCCTCTTATCCCGAGGTAACCCCGCTCTTTCCCAACCGGATTGTTTATTATTCTAAAAAGCGCATTTTCCAGTAGGAGTCGCTATTTCGCCCCAATCTAATGCCCGCTAAAAAGAAAGTATCGTCAACCACGGTTGCCCGCTCCTTCGAGGAAGCGGCCGACGAACTCGAGGAAATCACACGGCGCCTCGAAGACGAACCCTCCTCACTTGCCAAACTTCTCGAAGACTTCGAAAGAGGTCAGGCCCTTTTGGGCTATTGCCAAAAAACCTTAGTTTCAGCCCGCAAACGCCTCGACATGGTCGAGGCCAAACTCCAGGCGGAAGTTCCTGCGGAGACATCAGATGATGACTCCG
>JBLIDI010000211.1:0-7879 GCA_047634075.1 Akkermansiaceae bacterium | reverse complement strand
AGTCCGTCACCACCGTTCCAGCGCCCCTTCCCTCCCGATCCGCGCCGAACCCCAAACTCCCGAACCCGAACCGGAAACCTCTCCTCCAAAATTTCCACGTCGGTAATGGCGGTATTACTCATGTGGACATGGCATCCGCTGCGCCCATGCCAACCCGGACCGGCACCAGCGCCGCCGCCCATCGTCTCGTAAAAACCAAAGCGCTCATTCCCAAAAATGAAATTATTCATCGTCCCCTGGCCATTCGATTGCAACCCCAGAGCCTCCAAAAGACAATCGACCACCCGCTGGCTCGTCTCGACATTCCCTCCTACGACCGCCGGGCAGGTCTCGGGATCACTTGTGAGTGGCGGGTTCAAGATTCCCTCTTCGGTGACAATCTCAACCCGATCCAAAAGCCCTTCATTGAGAGGAAGATCAAGATTTACCTTCAGCCTCAAGGCATAAAGCACCGCGCTTCGAACAATCGCCGGAGTGGCATTCAAGTTTCCCGGATGCACCGGAGCCGAACCCGAAAAATCCACAAGCAACTTTTCGCCCTGTGAAATCCGGACCCGGATGACCGAGCCATCGTCCATAACATCCTCGGCCTCACAATCGCACAAGCCCTCCAAGGCCTCACCCAGCAAACGAGCTGATCGTTCATAAAGCGCCCGCATCTGCCCCGCCACCTCCTCAATCGACGATTGCCCAATCATGGCCGCCACTGCTCTCACGCCGTGTTGATTCGCGGCGACCTGCGCTTTCAAATCGGCGACGTTGTCCGATGGCGATCGCGACTCCTTGAAAAAATCTTTGCCCATCTCCTCAAAAGGAATCGGCTCGATGACAATTCCCTCCTCAGCCAGGACCCGGGCATCGGGCGGCATCGAGCCCGGAGTTTTCCCACCAATCTCGGCGTGATGCGCCCTGTTCGCCACAAACGCGACCAAACGCGCCCCCACAAAGACGGGGCTGATTACAGTAACATCGGGCAAATGAGACCCCCCAAAGGCCGGGTGATTCACCACGACAGCATCGCCCTTTTTCCAAGAACGCCCCTCTGAAACCTTTCGCACACAAAGCCCAAGTGCCCCCAGATGAACTGGAATATGAGGAGCATTCACCACCAAGCGACCGTCGCCATCAAGCAAGGCGCATGAATAGTCCAAGCGCTCCTTGATATTTGTCGAGAGGGCCGTCCTTCGCAGCAACTCTCCCATCGCCTCCACCACCCCCTCAAACCTTCGGCGATAAAGCTCCGCCTCGACAACTGCCGGAGTTCCGCCTCCGCCTTCATCTTCGCCTCCCCCTTCCCAATCAAGGCGAACCGACTCGCGCGAGCCGTGATTGATCCGCCATCCTTTTTCTAAAAGCAAAGTTGAAAACCCATCTTGCTCCAAACGATCGGCCTCGATCAACTCACCTTTTTCAAAAATCTCGCGGTCCAAATCGGCGCAACTTCCCGATAGCTCTACTCTCACCGCGACCCATTCAATCTCGCGCCCCTCCGGGCGGGCATCCCCATAAAGCTCGCGATACCTCTTCTCAAAGGCCTCCCGTAGCTCATCCCCAGACGTCTCCGGCCCCGTCTCAATCTCAAGACTGGCGTCCTGCCCCTGCAACCGAAGTTCGAAAAGACCGCCCGTCCCTCGCAAAGTTCTGCCACCGTCTCCGAAACGGAATCATCGAGCACCTTCAGCATTTGCTGGACCTTGAGCTCCCGATCAGAAGCCTGATGGAGCCCCCACGCACTCAGCAATCCGGCATCAACAGGAATCAGGATCGTCTTGATCCCGAGCTCCCGGGCCAAGGAACAGGCGTGTTGGGGACCCGCGCCCCCAAAGGCCACGAGGGCGTGCTCACGGCAATCGTATCCCTCTCTCGTCGAGACCTGCCGAAGAGCCTCCGCCATATGCTCAATCACGATCTTGCGAAGCCCGCCCAAAAGTTCATCGCGCGCGACCTCCCCCCCGACCTCCTCGATCAACTCCGCCAGGCGCGACTCTGCGGCCTTCCGGTCCAACGGAATATCCGCGCGATTCTCATCCATCAACCCGAGCAAAAGATTCACATCGGTGACGGTGAGTGGCCCACCGCATCCGTAGCAAGCGGGCCCCGGATGACTCCCCGCGCTCTCCGGCCCTACTTGCAGCCCCCCGTTTCGCCACTGACAAATTGAGCCCCCACCTGCCGCCACCGTCTCGATCTTGATCGCAGGTGCGAGGACTTTGGCGGGGCCAATTTCTTGTTCGTAACGATACCCGGGTTCCCGAAAAATACGGGCCACATCTGTGCTTGTCCCGCCCATATCGAAGGTCAAAACCTGCTCCAAACCTGCGGCCTTCGCCAGCGCCGCGGCCCCCGCGATCCCCCCCGCCGGCCCACTCAAAAGGCTATCAATGGGCCGAAAATCCCCGACTTGCTTGAGCTGCCCGGCACTTGTCATCAACGAAAGTGGCATCCCAGGTAAAGCTTTCTCGAGACCCTCCAAAAACTTCGCCATCACCGGAGTGAGATAGGCATTGGCCACCACAGTCGCCATCCGTGGCCAAAGACGAATCACAGGCGCGATCTCATGAGAGACACTCAACTCATGAAAACCCTGCAAGCGTAAAATCTCCGCGACGCGCTTCTCGTGATCCGGGGCACAATCCGCATTCACCATCGCAATTGCGACCGCTTCTGCGGGTTCGGCTTCCTCCAAAATCGTTTCATCAAGCGCTTCCAACTCATTGCCCTGACGATCCAGCCGGCCTGCCACCCCCACCACCCGACGGGTCACCGGAATCGAAAGCGAGGGAGCAAGCTCGAAGAGATCGGGGCGCCTTTGATCCCGGACTTCCAATAAGGATTCGAATCCAGCGGTGGTGTAGAGGTCCACCGGAGTTCCCTTCCCTTCGAGGAGAGCATTGGTGCCGCGCGTCGTCGCGACCCGCAGATCGCAAGGCGGGAATCCCTCTCCCGGTGCCGTTCCGGTTAAAATGCGTGCTGCCAAAACCGGAGCATCCTCGCCGGTTGTTAACTCAATCACTTGGCCGAGTTGAAAATCACCGACGATCCTGACGCGTCCCCGTTTCGGAATGGAGTCGATCACGATCGCCTCGCCCAACCGAAACCCCTCCAACCCCTTGGCATGACACGAAAGCGCCCGATCACAAACCAACCACTCTCCTTCGATCGCCACAATGGAAGTACGAAGAACCCCGGAGGAAAGCACTTTACACCGAATCTGACTTCCGGAAGGAGTCAACGCCCAACCATCTGTAAAGGTGCCCCCAACATCGATTCGTAGCTGCCAAGGTCCCATCGCGGTCGAGTATGTCGTGACACTTTCGAAGGTGCAAGCCATCCGCGAAAACGAAAAAGTCTCATGTCACCGCTGCTAATTCCGCCTTTGCGCGCTCAACAATCTGCTGAACCATAAGACTAAGAGAGTCGGTCAGTGATGACCCGTCATCGGATCGGGTGACGGCATACGGAACAAGCCCCCGCGGCACCCCCAGAAAGTCGCTCAGGATTTCGGCATCAAAACTCGGATTGCGTTCCACCTGATGATAATGCATCACCAGAGGGATGTCGGTGAGCCCCCTGCCATGCCGGGCCATGATCGAACCGAAGTGAAAAAGACTGTCGCGGGCCTCCTTGGAGCGGAACGTTTCGGCGGGAACAACAAAGATCGCGGCATCCGCGTCACCCAAAATTATCTCATGGACAGCGGAGAAAGGAATCTCGTCTTGGGTTGTATAAACATCAACCTGCAGCGCCCAGGTCTTTAAGGGTGAATTATCCCAGTGAAATGAAGCCTGCCAAACCTTCGAATCTCCAATCTTAGCAAGGACCGGCCCTCCGGCACTCAGTCGACTGGCGCAATCTTGAAGGATCTGGAGTTTCCCGCTTCCCGGGACACCAGCGAGAGAGACCTTGGCACGAATTGTCTTGTTTTGAAGATCGAGATCCATTTCTTGAATCAACGAAAATGACCCAGCACTCGTGCGCCAAACATTGGGGGTTCGCGAAAGGACTCCGAAATATAGCCCTGATGAAACCCCGCTTGCGAAATCCCCGAATTAGGGGCGAATCCCAATTCCATCCCACCTTTTGTGGTGGAGAGAATCTGCCCCTTGCCTAAAACGGAAGGAATATCGCGATTTCTGATCATCTGGCTAAATTACAATTTCTGTAAAAAATTATAATATCCAGACATACAACCTCGACAAGGAGAATTTTTTGAAATTCCGAGGACTCTAAGTTCGCTAACAAAGTAACCGCTTCAACTTCCTCTGAATCGACAATTTCGACGCTGTGCTCAATCGGTCCACAAAAAGGACCCCATTTAAATGATCTGTTTCGTGCTGAATCGCCCGGGACAGCAAGCCGTCCGTTTCGACCACGATCGTTCGGCCATCGAGCAGTTCAAGAGTGGCACTGACCTCGGCAGGACGTCGCACTTCCGCATTAATGCCATCGATACTGAGGCAGCCTTCACTACAAGATTCCCTCTTTTTGCCGAATTCAAGGACCGGATTGATGAAAACCAACGGCATCAGATCCTCCAAAGCAAGATCCTCACCGTCGACCCTGAGATAGCTAATACACTCGGGGTCATGAGAAACATCAACAACCGCCATCTGAATCTCCCGATCCACCTGCGGCGCGGCCAGTCCGACTCCTTCGGCATGGACCATGGTCGCGATAAGATCCTCCCCGAATTGTCGAAGATCGTCAGTCACCTCGGTGACTTTGCGACATTTCTTGCGGAGGACAGGATTTCCATATTGGGTGATTTCAAGGACCATGACTAAGGGCTCTCAGGAGGTGACTGGGCGGAGTCGAATTGGGGTTTGTCGACGGAATAGTAAATCTCTTTTTCAGAATAACCCGCTTCGAGGGCCGCGCTGTGGGAATACAGGATTGCTTCCCACGGACAGCCTTTATCACCACGGATGGCCAATTTTAAACCAGCCCTTTTTTCGAGATTCGCGATGAGATATTCTTTGAGCAGCCCTCGGGGAACCGCGAGACCATCGAGTTCCGTCAGTCCTTCTTTGGAAATTGAAAGTGTTGAACGACTCTCCATGGTCGTCGCAACTTTCATGCCATGGGCTGAAGGCAGGGAAACCTGAATCTCTGGTTTCGACTTCTTCTTTTCGTAATCCTCAGAGTCCTTCATCGTGACGATGAAGAAAAAGAGCAGCGTCACAAGAATATCGATCAGCGGGACGATCGAAACCGTAACGGGTTTGCGGGTTGTGCGATGAAATTCCACGGAAAGCTGAGCTTATTTGTCTCGGAAGAACACGTGTTGATGGCAAGCCGAGACGACACGCCCCAACAGGACTTCGAGGCGGGCCGAAAAGAGCTCGATCTTGCGGCTGAAAATACTTTGTGCAATGACCGCGGGCACCGTGATGGCAATCCCGGCAATGGTTGTGCTCAGCGCGGTTGCGATTCCCGTTCGGATATTTTCCTTATCATCAAAATCTGCAAAAGCAGTGACCAGCCCACTCGCGGTGCCCAGCAGACCAAGCAGAGGAGAGATTGTGATGATGACCTCCAAAACTGACATGCCGGCATTCATCCGCACGATCTCTTCGCGTGCCGATGACTGCACCACCTCTTGGACCTCCCCCTGCGAACGGCCCACATTTTTTAAGGCGACACTGCAGAGACGGGAGAGCGAATTTTCCTCCCGGGCAAACTCGCTTTGAAGATTCCCCAAGGTCCCGGCTTCGAGATGTTCTTCGAATCGCTCGACTTCAATGCCGAGTCGATCCGGAAGAATCCGCGAGCGTTTTAGACCGAGAGACTTCATTAAGATCACGGTCAAGCCCACCAGAGAACAGAGCCCCAGAAGGAACATGAAAAAGCCGCCCTGTCGGAAAAAATTCCACGTTGAATCGAGCGCCTCGGAAAAGTCCATAAATAGTGTCACTAGTAATTAAAAGTCACGATGATTTCAAGAGGGTCGCCTTCGAGTTCCTTCATAGCAGCCGTGGGCATCTTGGGAATATTTATCCCGTTCAAAGCGCGAAGAATCATCCCCCACTGCGTCCCGGAAGCCCCAACAATCGAAACCTGCCTCTGTCGCGAAACTTTACCATTTTTATTAACGACAAAATACAAAGTGACGTTTCCCGGCGCAAGAAGTGAGCGATTGCTGATATTCTCCATCTGCCACGCCGTCTCCAGCTTCTTGAAAAGATCTGCCTGGTAGCGTCCGATCGCGGTATTTGTGACATTTAGAGACCCCTTCCCTCGAGCGCTGATCACCCCGGCGATCCGGGTCTTTCTCGCTCTCGTTGCAAATCCCCCGTCTTGGTCGCCCGCCTCTTGCTCCCGCCTCGCAGGCTTCTCGGGCATCGTCTCTTCGACCTTTTCAGCCAGCGGCCTCGCTGGCTGCTTCATCTCGCCATCTCCGATCTCCTCCTCAAGTCGAGCCAAAGCGACATCGATTGAAACCAATTCATCCTTCTTGGGAGCAGGTCTTTTTTCTTCGGTCTCAGGAAGGAGACTCTCATCAGGACTTGGCTGAACCTTTTTGGCTGCGGCCATCTTCTCGTTGACCTCATCAAATCCCTCTCCGGACTCGCGTGAATCAGTCCGGCCATCCACCGGGCCATCGCGATCACCCTTAGAAAAATCAGAATCAAAAGTCTTGGGATCGCTCTTACGATCTTTCTCTCCAGACAAAGCCGCCCTGTTTTCATCCCCGGCAACCGCCCCTTCATCGCTTGTCGCGGCGGTGTCCCGCTCACCGATTAAGTCGGTTTCTTCAGGAGCCTTCTCGGCCGCTTGATCTTCTTTTGTTTGCACAAAGCCGGACGTGTCCTCACTTTCAGGCTCCGGTGGTTTTTCGGGCTTCACCGGAATCGATACCGAAACAGGGACCACATCCTCATAAACCACCTGAATCTGAATCGGGTCCAATTTTTCCTCTAATTTCTTTTCCTTCGGGATGGCCTTTGCCGCGATCAGGTCAAATGCCATCAAGACCACAAAGATGAAAAACAACCCGATATGAGCCCAAACCGCAATCAGCAGGGCTAAAATAATATCACGATGGGACGTCGAGCGAGGCATTACAGTAAAAACATCTTCGCTCTAAAACGGCAAAAATACAACCCCTTAGGAAACTCGTTCTAGCCAAACCCTCGAGGCATACTTGCCCACCAAATCAGCCCACGGGGTCTCTCCCTCAAGTCCAAAATCGGAACAAGAGCCGCCTAAAAACTCTCCCAAACGATCCAATGCCCCCGCTTCCGCGATGACACTTCCCTGATGCATCAGCCCCCGCCGCGACCGCCGCTGCCCTGCTCCCGCCAACTTACGGCCGTCCTCCCCAAGCAAATCCCACGCCACCGGCTTCTCAAAACACGCCGACGATCTGTTTGCCGAATCACTCGGCGTGAGATCACAGGCAATGCCACCTTCGCCGAGACAGTGCGCGATCTCACCATGAATCGCGCAATAACTCTCATCCCCCCGCTTTCCCGCCAATTCATGGCTCCGAGGAACGACTAAGGTATAAGTGACATCATTGCGATGATCAACAATCCCTCCCCCGGTCCATCTTCTGACATACTCCGGCCCATCCCCAAAAATTTCGCGCGCCTCAGCCAAACTCTGAAAATACCCCAAACTCGCCCAAGCACCGTCCCACGAATAAATCCTCAGGATCGGGATCTCTTCGATCGAGTCCACCAACCACTCGTCCACCGCCATATTCTCCGGCCCGGACTTCGACATACCATCATGCCAAATTTTCAATTCCTCAAAAAGCATCTCGATCTAAGTCTTAAAATCGCGCGATTGGAAAACCATCCACCCCATGATGAAGAGACTGATATTGAGACCCATCAAAATCGCGTAACTCTCGATGATTCGCTCCCACGGAATA
>JBLIDI010000210.1:0-7962 GCA_047634075.1 Akkermansiaceae bacterium | reverse complement strand
AGCATAAGAACCAAGTCCGCGATAGCCTCGGGATCAGCCTTTGCCAAGGCGATGAGTTCGTCACGGGTCGGTCGTTGCACCATGATTCTACGCAGATCAGGTGATTAAGCTTTCTTAAAGACCTGAGGAGTTACTGAAAAACTGTCTCCTCATAAAATCATCGTAAATAATTTTGAGGTGTTCCAACGCTTGGCTATGGTCTACCCGTCACGATCCTAGGAAATGTTTGAATACCGCTTCCTCAAGTGCCGCTGAATCAATCCGAGTTTTTAGCGAGGTGGGGATCCTGCCTTGATCGGAGATTCTTCTGGGTTCGGCAGTAATACCAAGAGCGTCGCGTCAAGGGCGAAGGCCCCACGCGATTGGTGGGTGAGCATGGTCATTCCCATGTGTTATCGGGGGGCTTGTTCGATCATCATAACTTGGGAGGGGCACGCGGCGGTGAACAATCGTTTGGAAGAGCCCGCTCAAATAAGAAGCTCATTTGAGCAAGTTCAGTCCAGAGTCACGGCCTCCTTCTGGAGGCAAGGATGCCGCTCGCTCTCCCCATAGTATCGCGATTAGGGCTCTCGTACGCGGTAGAAGAGTGTCGGGGCATTCCCGGCAACGATGGTGTCTACAAATGTCGTGACAGATCCTTCTGAAATGACTCCATCCTGAATTTCCGACCACCCTCCGGGTTGACCCTGGGCATTGAGGGTGGTGGAGAAATCGATGGCATACTCTCTTCCGGGGCGGGAAGTGAAAGTGAGAGAGACCGCGGGATTACCTGAGTCCAAGTAGTCGTCAATATAGGTGACTTCCGTGATCATGAATCCCGACGATCCGATTCCAAATTCGCTGAAGTCACCATCCTTGATGGCCATGACTTGAGCGGCCGAGAGACCTCCACTGAAAATGGCGACATCATCGAGGCGGCCAAAGAAGTCGACAAAGAGGTCATCCCGGTTTCCGATCTTCAGAGGGGTGTCGGAATCCTGGAGGTCGGAGTCGTTGATTCCTTGTCCATCAAGCACGCCATCGTAATAGAAAAAAACGTCGCTGCCAATTTTCGAAACGGCGAGGTGGTGCCATTCGCCGGCAATGGGAGCGGTGATGGCATCCGCTGTCGCAAAACCTGTCGGGCTCCCGGCAATAAAGCGAGGTGCTCCCGTCCCATTGAAGAGATAGAGATCATAGGCGGCGGGAAGATTGCCGGCAGTTTTTCCAACCACGCCCCGGAAGTTGTTGTAGTCGGTGGCGTTGACCCAGGCTGCAATCGTGAGGTCGCTGGTGAGCGAGAGGCTTACTGAGTCGGCCGCTTCCAGGTAGGAATCGTTCCCGTCGAACTCCATCACTCCGCCGCGCTCCAAATCGTTCACCCAAGACGCACCGAGAGCGACGGTGGCATCATTGAAAAATCCCGAGAGATCGGGCTGAGGATTGGAGGCTGCATCAAAGGGCCAATAACCCACCAAGGTTACGGGTGGGGTGGAAGTCGGGTCGTTGGGATCACTTCCTGCGGAGACCTCAAGGGGGTCGCTGAAGCTGTCCTCATCGGTATCGGCGAGGGTTGGATCGGACCCGGTATCTTGGGGGCCGTTGTCGATCCTGGTGTTACTCTCCACTCCGTCAGTTAGGGAATCGTTGTCGCTATCGGGATTCGTGGGATCGGTGGGTGGACGCAAGCCTGCCCCGGCGATTTCAGCGCCATCTTCCAGGGTGTCATTATCACTGTCTCGTTCGGTTGGGTTCAGATCGGGAAATTGGATCCGCAGGTCGTATTCCTCGAGATCGGTGAGGGAATCGAGGTCGGCGTCGGCATTGCCAAGGCCGGAGAGAACTGAGAGATTTCCATCTCCCGCCCACCTTTCCTCCCAGAAGTCGGGCAGATCATCGGCATCTGAATCGGCCGAAGCGGTGACGAGGAAAGTTCCCTCGAATTCTTCCCCGGAAGGAGAACCGGTGGACCTCACTCGGAGCGAAAATTCAGCCCCGTGAGGTGCCGTGCTAAAGTCAAAAGAACCGGCTTGAAGCTCGCCGCCGGCGATCTGGAACTTCCCGTTGTCTGCGTCGCCATCGCCCGCAATCAACTCATAGCTAAAGGTGTCTCCGGCGTCTCCGCGCGGAGAGGAAAGATCTCCGACCGTCGTTCCTTGATTAGCCGCAGTCGAGATGATGGCAGGGGAGAGGAGAACAGGACTCGCTGCGATGGTGAAACGGACCTCGCTGAGGCCCACGAAATTATTGTCGCCACCGTGGTTCGAGGTGATGTTAAATCGAACGAGACGCGCATTGGCCGCTTCCGGAATGGTGGCGAGGTCGATCGTCTGGCCGAAGTCCACGGTATCTAGCCCGGGTGCCTCCGCAAAGACGAAGTCCCCAAGAGATGTGAAGGTGCCACCCTCGCTATCAGCGACAAGAATCTCGACCTCGTTCGATCCTCGTAAGAGGAGATCGGCCCGGCCCGGGAGGCTTTCGTTGTAGTTCCAGACTGTTAGCGAACCGAGGTCGTAGTTCGCTTCCAGGTCAAAGGTGATGATTGCTCCCGGGACGTTTGGGTCGTTGGGGGCGGTAAAGGTCCCGTTGTTGAGCCACATGAATCCGTCAGGCGTCAGGGTATGAGAACCAAGGTCTTCGTCGAATCCGGTCCCATCCAGGAGATACGCCGCCTGGCGATCAAAACCGCCAACGAGCTCGCTGGAAACGTCTTCGATGGTCACTCCCGTAATGGTCTGGCTCCGGGCCGTCTGCATTGGGATCGCCAAGAAAGCCATCGGGAGCAGTCGAGAAATCCACTGAGCGATATCCGGCGCGCCACGAGCCCTTTGGGATTGCTTGATCAACGAAGGCCATCGCTTGAACTGTCTTTGGATTATTGTCTCTTTCATTTGGTCTTGGGGGTGGCTTCCCCAATCCTTCCCCGGGGGGTAAGAATTGGTCATGGAAGTAAAGAATGTCCTTGGGGGAGTCCAAGTCTCGTCAACTTGGTGCCGCCGAAGGGGTGGTATGTCATCCGTGAGCCAGAGTGTTTAAACTCCAGACCGGAAGGGAATATGCGGAAAGGGCGTGCCGGGCTGTTAGGTCCGACGGCCCTGAGTTGATAGAACCGGGATTCTACCAAGAGCTCGCGATGAGAACTTCAAAATGATGGGAGATGGGAGAGCGCCATCCCGCCCGAAGGCTTAGCGCCGACGGCGCAGGCTCCCGGCAAGACCGAGCAGAGCCAGGATGCCAACGGAGGGCTCGGGCACTGCGTCAAAGCGCACTTCGCTCAAGCCCACGAAATCGTTGTCGCCGCCATGATTTGAGGTGATGTTGAACCTCACCAAGCGCGCGTCGCCAGCAGCTCCGAAACTGCTGAGATCAATGTCCTGCCCAAAATCGACGTTGTCCGCTCCGGGAGCGATGTCGAAGGTGAAGTTACCAAGTGAGGTGAATGCGCCGCCTTCCGAGCTGGCGACGAGGATTTCGGCTTCGTTCGCTCCGCGGCCCAGAAGATCGGGGCGGCCAGGCAACATTTCGTTGTAGTTCCACACCGTGAGCGAGTTCAAAGCATAGTTACTGCCCAGATCAAAGGTGATGACGGCGCCTGGAGCATTGGGATCGTTTGGTGCGGTAAAGGTCCCGTTGTTGAGCCACATGAATCCATCCGGTGTGATAGTGTGAGTCCCGGTTCCCGCGCCGAATCCGCTGCCATTGACAAGATGGTTTGCTTGGCGATCAAAACCGCCAAGGAGCTCAGTCGAGACATCTTCGATGGTGACGCCCGAGATGGTGGCACTCTGGGCCGCGAGGGAGGTGAAACCCAAAAGAGCTGCAGTAGCGAGGATGGTGATAGACCTTGTGGGGATTTTTTGAACTGTATTCATGATGATAAAATCGGAGTTGGCTTGCATTGATTCGAGAAGGCAACGTCGAAATCGTCGCTCTAACAGAAAACACTATTGAGTTTCGATGGTCATCACAAGGGGTTTTTCATGAAATTTGAGGATGCTAACAATTCCCTTCTAACTTCTTGATGCCGGGCGTGGCGTTGGCACGCGTCGGGATGACCGATTGCCCGCAAATCGCGCTCGATCGGCGAGAGAAGACCTCACCGTATTTTTAGCGCGAACTTACCGCCACGCGGAGGTATAATTTGCCCGGCGATCCAGGGGATGGCGCAATCGCCCAGGTTTCCATCGCGGTTCCGTCGCCCTGGCTCGTCGATTCAATCATCGTCGATTGATTCGTCGTCCAACTCCTCAAATCGGTTGAACTTTGAACCTCGATGAACACGTCGTCAGCGGCAAGATTTCGAGAGAAGGTCAAGCGTAAGACACCGGCGACGTTCGGATCCGCGCTGGCCTCGATGGCAGACGAATTGACCCCCAAAGCGTACTCGAGGAAGTTCGACAAGCCATCACCATCGTCATCGCCATTCGGATCACCCGAGAAGTCGAGGCTGTCGCTCGATCCTGGATTACCACCCACGGCGGTGCTCGATCGCCAGTTGGTGGCTAGGGCATGATCCGGGTTGGTGTCCGCTGCGATCAGGACCATACTGTAACCCGCGCCATCCGTGGAGGTCGGCCATGGGAGAGTGTCGTCGTAGGTGAACCTGCGGATGTCGCGACTCGAAGGATCGACCAAGACAATCAGTTCTCCGCCGTTGGCAAGTTTGTTGGTATCGGCGATACCATACTCGCCGGGGAGAAGCATTGCGGCGATCCCCGGATGGCGGCTGAGGAATCCGGCGCGGTTTCGGGCGATGAAAACTCTGCCACCAACCGGGATGATCGTGGCCGGTAGCGCGTAATTGATGCCGCTGGTGAACTGGGCCCCACCGAGGTCCACTTCATTGCTGCCGATGTTCATCAGCTCGATGAACTCGAAGGCATCCTCATCGAGGAAGCCCGCTGAAATCTCGCTTGGGGTGGGGGAACCCGGATGATACATGATCTCCGAAATGGCAAGATTGACCGCCGAGGCGGGTTCGGTGGTGCTGGTATTAGTGACGGTGAGGGAGTCGGTCCCGATGACTTCTCCTGAGAAATTGAGGGCCTCGATCGTGATGGTGTTGTTGCCAGGTGTGACGGGGACGGTGAGTTGCCAACTGTTATTGTCAGTCCAGGTCGCATCGAGAGCGCCTCCACCGGCGAGGCGGAAGCTGCGCACATCGACCCAGCCGTCACCGGCGAGGGACGCGGAGCTGCCATTCACGGTGTGGGGATTCGTGGTGGTGATTGTGAACGAGGTCGGCGCAACCTGGCTGTTGATTTGGCTCAGCACGTTGTTCGAACGGGAGGTGACGTAGTTGAGGTGCGAACTCCACGGCTGTGACGAGTCGAACGATTGCAAATGGCTCGTCCATATCGACATGTAGCTGTTGTTGTAAGTGCTGCTGATGATGTCTTGGAGGTGTCCGAGATAGAGTCGACGGCGTGCCGGATCTGTCGTTAATTTGGCACACTGGCTGTTGGCAAAGATCGTCCGACCGGCGTCGAACGCGAAATCCATGTCGTGCGGCAGGAAGATGACGCGGCCGTCTGGGCGGGCGTAATACATCCCGTTGTGTTGGCTGTTTGCGCCCGCGTTGTCGCCGGCACCGGAGAGGACGGCGTAGGCCATACCACGCAGCCAGGCATCGACATCGACGACGTCTTCGAGCCCCTCTTCGAAAGCCGCGCCATTCTGGCTGAACTTCTTGTTGTAGGCCATAATGGGGGCGAAGTCGTCCGCTTCGCGATTGTTCTTCTTCAGGAAGAACCAGCGGTATTTTTCCTGGTCGTCGCCGAGGTCACTGACGTTGACGCCAACGACCCCGTCGGGGTTCGGCAGTTTGAAGCCGTTGGCGTCGGTGTTGTTTGGAGTGTAGAGCAGCTCGTATTCGTAAAGGTTGCCGTCGGAGCCATTCTCAAACTGCGAGTCGAGGAGGACATTGTCGTAGCGTGCCATCTGCAGGACTGCCGAGCGCGTGTGTTGGTTCTGCGGCGTGATCACGTTGACGAAGTCGTAGTAGCGCGAGACGATGCCACCGGAGTTGGCGATCATGAAGTCGAACAGGATCTCGAGCTGTCCCTGGCCGACTCCCTCAGAGCGGTCGATGGCGAGCGATTTATGAATGCCGCGGTAGAGTTGGTCGGAGCCGAAGCGCATGTTGAAGCCGACCCGGTTGTTCTGGTTGCGCGCGCGCTGGCTCCCTTTGAGCCGAAGTTTGACGTCGTAGTAGATGTCGTTCTCGCGGTCGATGATCGTGGCCCCGATGCGGTCGTTGCTCATCACCTCGATCGGTTCGTGAATGAAATCGCGCTCGGCGTTGGTGACGACGATGCGGAAGTTGTGCTGGCCGTTGCTCGCCGCGAGGCCGTCATCAACCTTGAAGAGCGCCCGGGATTCCGGGCCTGTCGCCGGGAAGCTCGCGCTGGCCCCAAGGCTGTCGCTGCCCTGGATGTAGAATTGTACCAGAGCGGATGCGGCTTGTCCGGGGATGCTGCCCTCGTAGAGGCCGCCGGAGCCGATCCCCATGGTGGTATTCTGGAAGGGGCCACCGTTGACCGAGTAGAATAACTGCATCGTGCCGAGGCCGTCCGGATCTGCCGGGCGAGTCGTGATCATGACCGACTCGTTTACTGCCGGGACGGCGGGGGCGTGGCGCGTCCCGGTGAAGGTCGGTCCAAGGTTAGACTCGGCGCGGGAATTTGGAGTCGAGGGCGTCCCAACATGCTGCGGTCGATCGACCACGGTCACGTGCGGCATGCGGTTGAAGTAGAGCCGCGTGTGCAGTTGGTTGGTCCCGCCCACCCAGCGCGCGCGAAAGGAGATTTCGTAGGTTCGGCCATTGACGGCGGCACTCAGCAGTGTGGTCTCAAGCTGATTCGACATGTGACCGGTGCCACCGGTGGCGACGAGTCGCAAAACTTTGTTGCCGGGTGCCTCGGGGTCATCGATGACCTCGCTGTGCCGGTGCGTGCCGCGGAATCTCCACCCGGCGGCGCCGCTACTGAAATCGGTATTACTGAGTTTTTGCGTCGAACCGTTTTCGATCACGCTGATGTCGTCGATCAGGAGTTCGCCCTCGCCGAGCAGGCCGATGTTGAATTCGCGCCACTTCGTGTCCGGACCACGGCTTCCGGCGAGAACCCCGCTGTGGCTGTAAGTTTTCCATCCTGTCTGGCCGGTCTCGTCACTGGCAGCCCATGAGGCACCGTTGCTGGGATCGGCGTAAAGATCGCGAAGTTCCAAGCTAGCGCCTCCGCCGTCCGGGACGTCCGGCCAACGGCCACCATCAAAGTAGCGCATCTCGTAGGCAGGGTTGTTGTGGGAGTCGCGTAGCAGGAGATGTTCGCCGGAGCGAGAGAGGGAACCGTCGAATTGACCCAGCAAGCGTGCCCCTGGGAAGGCCGCGGAAAAATCGGCCGCGTTGCGTGCGATGCAGGCATGTTCCCCGGCAGCGAGGGTGGTGCCAAATGGAAATTCGAAGCCGATACCGTCGCCGAAATCCCACCCGCCTAGATCGACAGGGGCGCCGCTGCGGTTGGCGATCTCCAGCCACTGGTTGTCAGAATTTCGGAAGGGCGCACCGGGGATGAATGGGGTGAGGGCAAAGCGCGCGTCTAGTTTCAGCCCAAAAACAAGATCGCTTGAGCCGGTCGAGGACTGATGAACCTCCACCGAGATGCGGTTGCGGCCTGCGATCAGAGCGTCCGCCGAGATTGTCATGGTCCGTAGCTCGGCGTTGCCGACGCTGGGATTGGCTTGGGTCTCGGGGCCGGCTCCACTTGAGAGGTTGAAGGTGCCGACTTCGACGCCGTTGAGGTAAAAGAGGGCACCGTCGTCGATCTGGTGCGTGACCTCCATCGAGTCGGCTCCCGCAAGTTGTTGAACGGTCAGATCGAACTCTCTCTCAAAATAGTAGGTGACGGTTGAAGCTTGGTAGGTCGCATTCAGGTCGGTCACGAGGGGTTCGGCGAGCGCTCCAAATTCGCGCCCGATCGGGGC
>JBLIDI010000209.1:0-7986 GCA_047634075.1 Akkermansiaceae bacterium | reverse complement strand
TCGTTCCTTCAGGTGTCGTTCCTTCAGGTGTCGTTCCTTCAAGAAAATCCGTTGGCAGGATATCATCCGGAGTCCCTCGCTCGTCAGCAGGAGCATTTACGGACGAACCACCATCGGAAGCGTAGTTCTTGCCCTCGATGGAATTGCGCTTGCCCATCAGGATGGCCAGCACCAGCGAAAACACGAAAAAGAGAGTGCCCAAATAGACGGTGCCTTTCTGAAGGACGTCCGTCGTGCGAGCGCCCCAAGCGGCGTCAGTCATCCCGGAACCGAAGGCAGCACCGAGCCCCTCCTGCTTCGGACGCTGCATGAGGATCACGAGAATCAGCAAAAGGCTCACAACGACGTGAGCGATGACCACAAGAGTGATGAAAATGTCTAGCATGTGAAGGCGGAACTCTATCGACTCAACCCGACTTGTAAAGGGGGAGTTTGTCGCAAAATGACCAAAGTTATTTAATCCATCTTAAGCATTCCTACCCCTGAACTTCGGGAAGATCAATTTGTGGACTTGATGATCTCATTCTTGAGATTCAAAACATGGCGTAAAGGGATGATCCGCTCCTCGGAAATCCCGAAGGCCATAATGGTGACGCATTCGCCTTTTTTAATCAAATGAGCTGCTCCCCCGTTCATAATAATATGTCCGGTCCCGGGATCACCCGCCTGCACATAGGTTTCCAGACGATTGCCGGAGGTCATGGAGGTCACCAACACTCGCTCCCCTTCCCAAAGTCCGGCCGCCGACATCAAGTCTGAGGGAATTTCGATACTTCCCTCATAGTCAATATCAGCCTGCCTGATAATGGCACGATGGAGCTTGGACTTCAGTTGAATGCGCTGCATGAGGAGAACGAAACGAGGAATGCTCCCTCCGGTCAAGCGATGAAAAACTCCAAAGTTGAAAAAATGAGAAGGCTTCGCTAGATTATCTCCCACACCATGAAGTTTCTGATCCCATTAATTCTCGGGCTAGCCAGCCCTTTCATGAGCGCCCAGGAAGCCGAACCCGCAATTCCCGCGATCGTAGCGAAGAAGGCTCTCCAATGGATGCTCAATCCCGACCCTGCTAAAAGAACGGCAGCCTACCGAACCTTCCAGCTCTATGGTGACGAAGGCGGAGCGATCTATCGCCGCATCTTAGAACAAGCACGTGAACTCCATGGGAGAAAACTCGCCGAAATCCTCGATAACGAACGTTCCAATCCATTCTCCGAACTCGCGGAGATCAGCGAAAGCCTCACCTCAGAGCGCGGGCGCATCTACCCGCTCATCAAAACGGATTACAAAAAGCAGCCTGACAAAATCGCGATGCTTTGGCGCGAGGTCGACTCGCTTGCGAAACTCAACGAACGGGCTCGTAAAATCGCGAACAAAGACCCCGCCACCCTCGATGCCTCGGTCAAAGTCATCGCAACCGCACTCGCCGAAGTGACCCGTGAGATCAACCTCATCGACGAAGTGGAATTCGACCGCAACGAGCTCAATCTCGATGAAGCACTGAAAAGCGTTTACGAGGGAGAGATCTACCTTAAGAGCCGCACATCGGCCACCCGCATCCGAAAAGAAAGCTCCGACCTTGCAGCAGCCCGCACCGCCAACGACGCCTGCAACTGGGCCAACGGCTTGCAAAAAGACTTCTCCCATCACCTCAACGAGTTCCGCTCGCTTTTCAACCTCACGCCCCTCCGCATGGAAGAAAAGCTCTCCGACGCTGCCGTCGGGCATTCGCTCGACATGGCCTCGATGGGCTTCTTCGCCCACCAGTCACCCATCCCGGAGAAAAAATCCCCCGGCGACCGCGCCCGACTCGCCGGATTCAAACACCGCTGGTCCGGCGAAAATATCTTTATGGGTTCTGGTTCACCCATCGCAGCTTACAACGCTTGGTTTGGCTCCGACGGCCACCGCTTCATCATGTTTGCCAAAGCCCCCAACCTCATCGGTATTGGGCCCCATGGCAAACACTGGACCATGATGACCGGCAGCAAGTAATCACCTTTTCTGTGAGCATCGAAGATCGCCTGAACTACCAATTCAAAAGCAAAGAGCTTTTGAAAATCGCACTTTCTCATCCCAGCCTCTCATCGGAAATCCGCCCCGCCCCGCCCGATAACCAACGCCTCGAGTATCTTGGCGATGCCGTTGTCGAACTCGCCATCAGCTCACATCTCTATCACCGTTTCCCGGAACTCAAGGAAGGAGCCTTAACAAAGCTCCGTGCCTCCGTGGTTTCCAAACCAGCCCTTGCCAAAGCGGCCCGCTCAATCGACCTCGGCAGCATGCTCTTTATGAGTAATGGCGAATCAGGAAGCGGCGGACGCGAACGCGACTCCAACCTCGCCGACGCCTTTGAATCGATCGCCGGAGCCATCTTCTTGGACAGTGGCCTCGCAGCCGCCACCTCCGTCATCCTCCGACTCCTCGCCCCTCAGCTTGAAGATCTCAACCCCACCAAAGGCCAAGGAAACTCCAAGGGAGAACTGCAAGAAATTCTCCAGCAAATCGCGACCAGCTCCCCCACCTACCAAGTTCTTTCAGAAGAAGGCCCACCCCACGATCGTACTTTCATCTGCGTCGTCAGTTGGCAAAATAATGAACTCGGACAGGGACGCGGCCCCAGCAAAAAAACGGCCGAAGCTGGCGCTGCCCACGCGGCCCTCGAGGCGAAGCTCTGGAAGACATCGCTGAAATAGCGGTCATGAGTTACGAGATTAATTCCCTGAACGTCTCCAAACTACGCCAAGATCTTCTTGATCACCTGCATCGGCTCCACTCCGGTCAGGCGTTCATCGAGACCTTGATGGCGCAGGGTGAAGCGTTCGTGATCGATTCCCAGACAATGCAAGGCGGTCGCATTGATTTCGTTGATATGAACCTTATCCTTCACCGGGTTATAAGAAAACTCGTCAGTCTCACCGATTGTCGTTCCTCCTTTGATCCCGCCTCCCGCCATCCACATGCAGAAGTTCTTGGGATGATGGTCCCGCCCGTATTGCTCCCGCGTCAGTGACCCTTGAGAGTAAACCGTTCGGCCAAATTCTCCGCCCCAAATCACGAGCGTTTCATCCAGCATCCCCCGCTGCTTCAGATCCTTAATCAAACCCGCACAGGCCTGATCGGTATCGAGACACTGATTTCCCATCTCCGCCGGCAAATTCCCGTGTGAGTCCCAACCCCGATGCATAATCTGCACCATTCGCACTCCTCTCTCCACCAATCTCCGCGCCAACAGCGCACTCGAGGCGAAAGAACCCGGTGTCTTCACCCGGTCGCCATAGAGATCCAGGGTTGCCGGTTTCTCTTGGCTCAAATCCGTCAAATCCGGGACACTGGCCTGCATTCGAAAGGCCATCTCATACTGCGAAATTCGAGTCTGGGTATCCGGATCACCAAACTTTTCAAAACCGCGCTGATTCAGCTTACCGAGCGCATCGAGCATTGCGCGTCGGTCGGTTCGACTCACCCCGGGAGGATTCTCAAGATAAAGAACAGGATCCGTTCCCGAGCGCAAAACCACCCCGCTGTTTCGTCCCGGTAAAAACCCCGCTCCCCACATCCGACTAAAAAGCGCCTGCGCATTCGAGCCATTCGGAAAGTTGGGCGTGAGCGCCACAAAAGCCGGAAGATCCTCTGTCTCCGCTCCGAGTCCGTATGAAATCCAAGACCCCATACTCGGCTTCCCCGCCACCTCACTTCCGGTCATGACAAAGGTGCAAGCCGGATCATGATTGATAGCATTGGTGTGCACCGCCTTCACCACCGCGATGTCATCCACGATCCCCGCAGTGTGCGGAAGCAACTCGCTCACCCATCTCCCGCACTCCCCGTTTTGCGAAAATTTAAACTTCGAGGGTGCCACCGAAAACTTTGCCTGACCGCTTGTCATCGTCGTGATTCGGTCTCCCAAAAACTCCTTCGGCAAATCCTTACCAAATTGGTCCGCCAGCCCCGGCTTATAGTCCCAGGTGTCCAACTGCGAAGGCCCGCCGTTCATGTGCAAGTAAATGACTGCCTTCGCCTTGCCCACAAAATGCGGCAACCCCGGCATCCCCGGATTAACCGACGAACCCGCTTGGGCCAGCTCCGGAATCAGCATTGAGGCCAATGCCGCGCCTCCGAGACGAACCCCGGTATTCCCAAAGAACTGGCGACGGGTTTGCAAAAGTTGATGTTCGAAAAATGGATTCATCGATTGGGAGATTCAGTTGCGGACGATAGCCTCGTCCATGTTTAAGACCAGATTCGCGACGAGAGACCACGCCGCCAGTTCGGCAGGATTAAGATCAGCATCCGGTTTGGAATCGCCAAACTGAATGGCCTTCTCCGCTTCTTCGGGTGCGGCCCGATATCTCGTCAGTTGTTTTTCAAAAAAATCATTTACGACCCTTTTCTCATCGTCCGCCGCGCCCCTCGAAACCACCGAACGAAAAATATAATCCACGCGCTCATCCCGCCCCGCGGCCGCTGTCATGGCACGCTGACCCAGCCCACGCGCCGCTTCGAAATGTTGCACATCATTCATCAATTGAAGAGCCTGTAACGGGGTATTACTTCGCTCACGTTGCAAGCAAAACCGCTCCCGCGCCGGCGCATCAAAGTTGGCAAACATGGGATGCGGTGCCGTTCTTTTAAAGAAGGTGTAAATTGACCGCCGATAAAGATCCGCCCCATTCCCGCGTTTGTAGAAACGGGTATTTGATCCCCCAAAGGCAACTGGCTCCCAGATATTCGGTGGCTGATACGGCATCACGCCCCGTCCCCCCATTTTGAAGTCAAGCAGGCCTCCCACAAAGAGAGCTTGATCACGCAATTGCTCCGCATCCAGCCGAAACCTCGGCCCGCGCGCCAACCTCCGGTTTTCGGGATCGCCATCCCACCTTGGGCTCGTTGCCGAACTCTCCTGCCGAAAAGTCCGTGTCATCACCAGCTCCTTCATCAGCCCCTTTACATCCCACTTCTGTTCCTGAAAACGCAGTGCCAGATAATCCAAAAGTTGAGGATGACTGGGCACCTCCCCCTGCGTCCCAAAATCGTGACTCGTCTTCACCAATCCGGTCCCAAAGACCTGCTGCCAAAAACGGTTCACCGTCACCCTCGCCGTCAGCGGATTTTCAGCCGACACCAACCACTTTGCCAAATCGAGCCGATTCCCCCGCTCGCCCTCTTTCTTCATCGGGGGTAAGACCGCTGGAGTCATCGGCTCCACCTTCTCGCCCGGTTGATTATACTCCCCACGCTTCATGACATAACTCTCCCTCGGCTTGGGGAGATCACGAAAAATAAAGGTCGAAGGCGCGGCCGCGTCATAAGCTTTTCGCTCCTGCTCAATCTTAACCAACTCGGCACGAAGCGGAGTAATCCCCTCACTCAATGTCATGCAGACATTTTCCAAGTAGTAGTCCTTCAATTGCACCAAGTCATTGGGCTGTCGCTCTTTTCCCAGGCCCTCTTTGAGCCACTGGCTCAGCGGAGCTGGAATCTCCTTCGACGGCTTCCCTTTCTGCGATTTTCGCCACGCCAGAAATGAAGCCTTCGGATCGCTCGCCGGATCCTCCCGCCCGCTCACCCCGAATTTATCAAAGTAAGCAATCCCCCCATACACCGTAAAAGCAAACCCTGAAACCGCCATCCCCGGCGTAAGCCCCATCTTTTCTGCCGGCACTTCTAACCTGACCCACTTGCCCGTCTCAGGAAGCTTCCCAACCACGAACCTCTCCGTCGTCCCCTTCTTCCCAAAATCAATGACATCCGCGCCCCAAATGGCCCGATGACTCCACCCGCTGGTGTGGAACTGGATCATGACCTCCTCCGGAGGATCTTTTGGATCGAGATAAACATGGAGAAAAAACCTCGCTTGTGGCGGCACCGGAAGCGGAGTGGCACCGGCTTGATAATAATCCTGCGCCATCCCTTCTCCACCACGTTTCAGTGATTTTGCCCCACTCCAAACGGGCTCGTCCACCAGCAACAAGGGATGCCCCGAACTCCCAACTTCAGCCCCTCTTGGGAAGTCATCATCAAACCAAATCGCCACGGAATCAAGAACCAGTGAGGTGTCAGCTTGATCGGCCGGATCACGATAACCGGCCCATTCCGGCGACTCCTTCATCTCCCGCTTGGCCTCTCCCTTACGGCGATCAAACTCAGCCATTTTCTCCTCAAAATTCTCGGGCTTCACTTTCATCACCGGCGCAGTCAAGAGCTTGTTGCCGTCCATCGCCGGATCAGCATTGGAATTAAAGAAGGCATAAAGAGAATAGAAATCCTTTTGCGAAATTGGATCATACTTGTGGTCGTGACAAACGGCACATTGCGCGGTCAACCCCAACCAAACCTGTGCCGTCGTGCTCGCTCGATCCACCGCATATCGAAAGACAAATTCCTCCGCGATACTCCCTCCTTCGCCCGTCGTAACATTGCATCGATTAAAACCCGTCGCGACGACCTGATCCTGCCTCGCATTCGGAATAAGATCACCCGCCAACTGATCAATCGTAAATTGATCGTAGGGTTGATTTTTGTTGAAGGCCCCGATCACCCAGTCGCGGTAAGCCCACATCTGGCGCTCGTTGTCCAGATGCATCCCGTGCGTATCACCATACCGCGCCGCATCCAGCCAATGCCGCGCCATCTCCTCACCATAGCGTTGTGAAGACAAATGACGATCCACCATGCGCTCGTATGCCCCCTCCCCCTGATCGGCTAAAAACTCCTCAACCTCCGTAATGGCCGGAGGCAATCCCGTCAGCGCAAAACTCACCCTCCGGATCAAAGTCTCACGATCCGCCTCCGCAGAAATCTCCCACCCCTCCTTCTTCAAACCCGCCTCCACAAAATGATCAATCGGACTCCCGGCCCCTTCCGGAATCCGAGACCTCACGGGTGCTTCAAAGGCCCAATGATTTTGATAAAGAGCTCCTTCCTCAATCCAGCGCTTAATGACCTCCTTCTCCTCCGCCGTCAGGGGCTTGTGAGAATCCGGGGGAGGCATGATCTCTTCTTCGTCATCTGAAATAATACGCCGCCACGATTCACTCTCAGCCAGTTGTCCCGGGACAATCGCGGAGAGCCCTCGCCTCTTCTTACGAAAAGCTCCCTCTGCCGTGTCGAGCCTCAGTTTCGCTTCCCGCGATTCCTCGTCCATACCATGACAAGCGAAACACTTATCCGAAAGAATCGGGCGGATGTCCCTATTAAAGCTCAAGGGCTCAGCCGCCTGCCCACCAAAACAGGAGGCCGCAAAGAGAGAGATTGAAAAACTACGCACAGACATCTTCACAAGAGAGACTCCCGTAAAAAAACGCCCTGACAATCTTTTCCTTCCATGAAATCACGCCTTCCTTGCCCTTCTTACTCCGGTTCTCCTCGCAACCAAAGTCGTTTCCGAGCCCAAACCGGGCACCGACCTCACCGATCTCATCTCAGAAACCGTATTTACCAAACTCGCTCTCATTTTTGCAAATGACACCTATTTCCTCACTAAGCCTCTCACGCTCAGCAACCAATCCGATATGAGAGTGAGCGACTCGACCTTCAGCCAAGTCGGAGCACATGGCATCATGATTGGCGAGTCCACTACCCCTGAGGAAACAGCCTCACCTCAGATTATTTTCAACTGCAATCTCATCAAAGAGATTGCCACCCTCGCTTAAGGAGTCGTTGGTAGCGAGATCGGTATCGCGGTGCAAACCCGCATCAATAGCAACGCGCCCTAACATGCCTAACGCGCCCTAACATGCCTGGCATTTTTTTGTCCTCAGCGTTTCTGCGCGAGCCTTCTCTCCACTCAAGCCTCCACTGCGCTGCGTGAGACTTCCCCCTCAACCAAGCTCCGCATAAACCCCATTCACCTCCTCCGCGATCACCTTGATGCCCGCCTCCACCGTCTCCGCATCCATGGTGTAACTCACCCGAATACATTCCCGTGTGTGCTTCCAATCAAGATCCTTCGGCAGCCCAAAAAAGAAGTATTCACTCGGCACT
>JBLIDI010000208.1:0-8015 GCA_047634075.1 Akkermansiaceae bacterium | reverse complement strand
GCCTCCGCCAATTCTTCGCGGGCTTCGGTCAAAGCATCCTGTTGTTCCTTGGCGAGGGCATTCTTAAGCTCTTCGGCATTCATCTGCGGCGCGACCGGGTCGGCTTGCTCGCTGAGTTTTGAAAGCTCCTCTTGCGACTCCTTGAGGGCCTCGGCTTCCTTCGAGAGATCGAGGACCTGCTCCGCTTGTGACTTCATGGCAGCGGCCTTGGCTTCCGGCGACTCCTGGACCTTCTGCCGAATCTCTTCCTGCATTTGGCGTTGCTTTTTTTGCCAATCCTCGTTCGGCTCTTCTTCGGCAGCCTTACGGGCCAAGTCCTCTTGGCGCTGCGCCATTTCCTGCAGTTTCGCGAGATCCTTGATCTTGGGCTCATCCTTCTGGACCTCTTGACGGAGCTCCTGCAGATCGCTGATGGCCTCCTCGCTTTCGCGAAGGGCATTGTCCACTTCGGACTTGCGCGCTTCCGGAGTATCTTGCAACGGAGTGCTTTCGACCGACTTCTGCGCTTCCTCGAGCTTGGCCAAAGCTTTCTCGACATCATCACGGCGATGTTCCTGAACGCCTTGCTTCATGCGGTCGCTGAGTTCGGAGAGTTCTTCTTTTGCTTCTTCCAAATTCTCACGAGCCTTCGCGAGCGCTTTTTCGGCCCGTTCAGTGACCTCTTCCTTATCAAGGTCACCCTTGGCTTCGTGCATTTTTTGACGCGCCTCATGAATCTTTTTGACCGCCTCCTCGATCGTCTTCTTCAGATCACTGTCTTGGTTTTTCAACTCCTGCCGGACCAATGACTCGGCATTCTGATCAAGTTTAAATTCCAACCACTCCGAGTAACCCACTCCGGGCCCTTCAAGACTCTCCGGGCGATTATCGCTGATCGCAAGGCGCATCCGGAATTGCCGAACATTCTTATGCTGTGCGACTAGGGTCCCGAGAAAAACGATGGCCTCACCCTCCCATTGTTTTCCATCCTCGCCATCGATGCGCTCTGGAAGAATCTCCACCAAGGGTGCGACCGGCTTGCCGTTCATCTCGAGTTCAATCTCGGCCCTCGCGATCCCGATCCCTTCAAGGGCGCGGTAGGTGATAATGACCTGCTCGTTCGGCTTCACCCGAAAGTCACGCTGGATTGGAGTGAGAATCTCAACCACCGGAGCGGGATCTTCAGTCGCCAAAAGCTGGAATTGCGCGGCATTCAATTCACGTCCCAAGCGATGTTTCACCTTCATCACGGCAGAACCATCGAGCCCCGGAGTGAGAGTCCGGGTCCACTTTGCCATCGTCCCCCGCGCCGTCGGCTCGAGTTCGACCTCACCAAATTTCTCCGAATCGAAAAGCACTTCGCCACGGTCCAGCGGCGTATCAAAACGCCCCTTCAGAGTCACCACGGTCCCAGCAAGCGCTTGCATCCCACCACCCAGCGACATCTCACGGTCGAGCCACCCGGTGTAAGGTGGAAATTGCATCTTCACCACCGGCTCGAGAAGCCGGGGGAGAGGATAAACCTTCACCTCAAAACGGTCACTCTCGCTTCGAGCAACCCGGGCTGAATACTTAAAACCCGCCTCGGCAGAACGGACGGTGTAAGCATAGGTGTGGGAGTCACCATCCGACGACGAAGGCTCCAATGACTCCGTGACAGCCTTCCCATCCCTCTCAATCACCAACTCAAGGGGCTTCTCGAGCGCCCCGGTGTAGGTCAGGTCGAGTTGCAGCTCGTCCCCTTCAAGAATCTCAACATCACCCGGCTTCATCTCAAACTGAAAGGCCCCGGCATTCCCGAGTTCGGAAAATGGCGAAACTGCGCGGGTGAGCAAGCGTCCCATTTCGAGAGGCCAAACGGCCACCAAGACCATAATTGCCACCAAACTCGCAGCCACCGGCCACATCGAGCGACGAACCCTACGCCCCTGAACCTCTTGCCGGGGATCGACGGTGCTCATGTCGCTGGCCGCTTCGCGGGAAAGTTCGGCGAGTAACTCCGGTGAAATTCCCTCGGGGCGGTCTGAAAGCTCTAGGGCGGTGCTGATTCGCTCCTGAACCTCCGGATGCCGGTCTTCCAGCCAACGGGCAAGTCGAACCAAAGGGAGCTTGCCCGCCAAAGGTTTTAAGATGAAAGCAAGCGCGCCAATTCCAATCAATCCCAGCCAAAGGAAAAAGAGTCCCGCCCGCGCCCAAGATGGTAATGGGGCCAAAAAATAGTCGAGAGCAACACTCACAAGCAGTCCCCCAAGAACCACACTTGCGGTCTTTAAAAGTCCCCTGAAAAGCTGAATTCGCCGGATGCGCCGACGAAGAGAGATCAAACCGGACTTGATCTCAGGGGGGAGATTACTGGACATAGATCGATTACGCCGCGAGACGACCCCGACTTTCGACTATAAAGTGAGAATTTGATGCTCCGTCGTATTGCACTCATGCGCTGGTCTGCAAAGCTTCTCCAGGATGAGCGACAAATACCGCCAAGAAAGCAAGGATCACGAACGGCACGACCACGTAGGCAAGCCGTCCCTTCTCGACCGCATTTTCGGACTCTTGGAAGGCCCGGTCGCGACAATCTTGGTAAAGCTTCTGGCCACCGGCATCATTTGTGCGACCACCGTTGCCCTCGCCGGCATCATGGCTTTGGCGTCATTCTCATTTTCCGCAATTCTCTCCACCGTGGGACTGGGCATGCTGACAACCGGCATTATCTGGATCTTTGCAGGTTGGAAGCGAAATCCCCAGCCTAACGCCCAAAAACTGCAAGATCTTAATGCTCAAATCAACGAACTGGAAGAAAGACTCCGAAACGTCGAAATCATCGAGCGCTTCGAAGACCGTCTCGCGGGACAAGTCAGGCGTCAGTGGACCGAAATTGAGGAGCAAAAAGAAGAAACGACTCATGAAACCTCCACGAGCGTAAGCGAAGCCTCACTTTTTTGACAATGCCGCTTTGCACGATCAGTAAGAGAAACGACGCTCTCTCTGTTATAAAGCTTCGCATGGCAAAGCTCTCCATCCCAGCGAAACCCATGTTAAAACCATTCCTCGCCCTTTCCTTTTTTAGCCTGCTTACTCTGCTCTCGTCGGGTGAAAAGAAGATCTCATTCGATCGCGATATTCAGCCCATTCTTTCAGAGAATTGCTACTATTGCCACGGCACCGACCCGTCCCATCGTGAAGGAGACCTGCGCCTAGACCTTCGCGAGGACGCCCTCGATGCCGGAGCGATCGTTCCCGGCAAGCCTGAGAAATCTGAGATGATTTCCCGGATTCATTCTCATGATCCGGATGACCTGATGCCGCCGCCGGATTCAAATCGAAAACTCACCAAAGCGCAGAAAGACCTTCTCGCTCGCTGGATCAAGGAAGACGCGGAATACACGAATCACTGGGCTTTCACTCCTCTTCCTGCTCCCACCGGAAAGTCCATCGATGAACTGGTCACGGCCCAACTCCAGGAGCACGACCTCAAGCTGAAACCAAAAGCCAAACCCCACCAGCTTCTGCGGCGCCTCACCTTTGACCTCACCGGCCTTCCGCCCACTCCGGAACAAGTCGCGAAGTTCAACCCAAACGATCCAGCCTCATTCATCGACGAACTTCTCGCCTCCCCGGCTTACGGCGAACACATGGCGACTCCTTGGCTCGATGTCGCCCGCTACGCTGACAGCTATGGCTTCCAGCAGGACCGGCATCGCGACGTCTGGCCTTATCGGGACTACGTCATCAGCTCATTCAATTCCAACAAACCCTTCGATCGCTTCATTCATGAACAAGTCGCCGGAGACCTCCTCCCGGATGCCACCCGCGAAACCAAAATTGCCACGACCTTCTCCCGCCTTCACCAACAAAAGGTGGAAGGCGGATCTGTTCCCGAGGAGTTCCGCGTCGAATACGTCGCTGACCGCGTCCACACTTTCGGCACGACCTTCCTGGGCCTGACGATGGAATGCTGCCGTTGTCACGATCACAAATACGATCCCACCACTGCGAAGGACTATTACTCTCTTTTCGCCCTTTTCGATGACATCGATGAATCCGGTCTTTATTCCTACTTCAATGCCGACGCAGTCCCAACTCCGGCTCTTTCCCTGCCTACCGGTGATCAGGAAAAACAGTTGGCCGCCAAACAAGCCGCAATTCTTGCCGCCCAAGCCAAGCTTGGAACGACTCCACTCGCTGACAACGCTCTCGAAACCGACGTCAAACTCGCTCCCATCCCCAACCAACTTCTTCATCTTACCTTCGACGATCGCAATGCAAAAGGTCCCAACAAGCCCGTTCCGGGCAAGGTCGGCCACGCCCTTCATCTTACCGGCGATGACGCGGTGGGAACCAAAGTAGGAGACTTTCACCGCGAGCAGCCCTTCACCGTTTCACTCTGGATGCAAACGCCGGACGTCAAGGATCGGGCCGTCGTTTTCTCCCGCTCCAAGGCCTGGCACGATGCCGCCTCGCGCGGGTATGAACTCCTCCTCATCGATAACCATCTCCAGTGGTCCTTGATCCACTTCTGGCCGGGCAATGCCATCTCGATCAAAACGACCGAAGCCATCAAACCCGGTAAGTGGGTGCACGTCACGGTGAGCAACGACGGTTCCTCAAAAGCCGGGGGCCTTAAGATCCACCTCAACGGAAAACCTGCGGCATCCAAAGTCGTCCGCGATCAACTCACCCGCACCATCAAGGGAGGCGGCAATCCGCATATCACGCTGGGTGAGCGCATGCGCGACCGTGGATTTAAGAATGGTCTTGTCGACGAGTTCCGCGTCTTTGATCGCGAGCTCTCGCCCGCCGAAATCAAGCACCTCCACTCACCTGTTGAAGATCAAAAGTGCGACCTTTCCGCAAATCTCCTAAGAGGTTCCTCATACCAATCCGCGCTCAAGGAAATCCAGACCGCCCGCGCCGCTTACAACCGGCTCCAGGAATCCGTCACCCAGATCATGGTGATGGAGGAAATGGCCACTCCCAAGCAAGCCTACCTGCTCAAACGAGGAGCTTACGACAGCCGAGGAAAACCGGTCGAACCCGCCTTCCCGGCATTTCTGCCCGGCTTCGACATGCCTTCCAAGAACCGGCTTGATCTCGCGAAATGGCTTACCCATCCCAATCATCCCCTCACCTCCCGTGTCATCGTCAACCGCTTCTGGCAGGCTCTCTTTGGTCGCGGACTTGTCGGAACCTCGGAAGACTTCGGGATCCAGGGCGAGCGCCCCGAGCACCGCGCTCTTTTGGACGAGCTCTCGGCCCGCTACATCGCCTCCGGCTGGGACACCAAAGCCCTCCTCAAGGAAATCGTAACGTCGAAAGTCTACCAACAGGACTCCTTCGCCGACTCGCTCGAATTTGAAAGAGACCCCGAAAACCGCATGCTCGCCCGCGGTCCCCGCCATCGCCTCTCGGCCGAACAAATCCGCGACCAAGCCTTGGCGGCCTCGGGACTTCTGGTCTCTAAAATTGGCGGACCCTCGGTCCATCCTTACGATCTTGCCGAGTCCTTCAAACCCTCTAAGCCGACCTATGGGGAAGATCTCTATCGTCGCTCACTTTACACCTACTGGAAACGTACCGGACCCTCGCCCGCCATGATGGCCTTCGGCGCAGTCAAGCGCGATGTCTGCTCGGCGAAGCGCGAGATCACCTCAACTCCCCTGCAAGCTTTTGTTCTCCTCAATGGCCTGCAATTCGTTGAAGCGACCCGTCACCTCGCCGAGCGTGCCACCCTGAAACATCCCGAGAACCTGGAAGAAACCATCAAGGCCATGTATCTCCATCTCGTCTCGCGCCAACCCGATGAGACGGAACTCAAGATTCTCACGCAAATCTACAACGAGCAATTGCTTCATTTCCAAGCCCATCCCAACGAAGCCAAAACCTTCCTGAATCAAGGACACACCAAATCGAAAGCACCCGGCCCGGAGCTCGCGGCACTCGCCACGCTAGCGCAAGCGCTTCTCAATCTCCACGAGGTCAACATTAAGCAATAGCCTGCCATGCAACTCCCCCATCTCCCAAACCGTCGTGACATCCTCCGCAACTCTGCCCTCGGGTTCGGATCTCTCGCTCTTGCCGACCTCCTGCAAGCTGGCAATGGCTCCTCGCTCGTCGGAAAATCTCCTCCCGTAAAAGCCAAGCGCGTCATCTTCCTCTTCCAATCAGGGGGGCCGTCCCAACTGGATCTTTACGACCCGAAGCCACTCCTCAACACGAAGCACGGTGAGCAGCTTCCCGATGAAGTCCGCGGCGGTCAGCGGCTTTCCTCGATGTCCGGAAATCAATCCTCCATCCCTCTCGCGGGCTCACCTTTCAAGTTCGCACAGCACGGACAATCAGGGCAGTGGTTTTCGGAAATCCTCCCTCATACCGCCAAGATTGCCGACGAACTTTGCGTGGTCAAAAACATGTATACCGAAGCCATCAACCATGGCCCCGGCGTGACCTACCTCCAGACCGGATCGCAACTCGCCGGTCGCCCATCAATGGGAGCCTGGCTGCAATACGGCCTCGGCACTTCCAATAATGACCTCCCATCCTTCGTCGTCCTGGTCACAAAAAACAAAGGCGGCCAACCTCTCCTTTCACGCTTTTGGGGATCGGGTTTCCTTCCCTCCGAGTACCAGGGCGTGCGCTTCCGTTCCGGAAAGGATCCCGTTCTTTACCTCAACAATCCCGCAGGTGTTTCCGAAAAATCGCGCCGCATGCTCCTCGACCGACTCGCCGAACTCCATTCGCACCAACATTCCCTCAGCCCGGATGCCTCCATTCAAGATCGCGTCCAGCAATACGAGATGGCCTTCAATATGCAGTCCAGCGTTCCCGAGGTCGCCGACATGAAGGACGAACCGGAGTCGGTCTACGACCTCTACGGAAAAGAAGCCCAGAATCCTGGCTCCTTCGCCGCGAACTGCCTCATGGCCCGACGCCTCGCCGAGCGCGGCGTGAAATTCATCCAACTTTACCATCAAGGATGGGATCAACACGGCAGCCTCAAAGGAGGGATCACCAAACAGTGTCAAGAAACTGACCAAGCCTCGGCGGCCCTCGTCACCGATCTCAAGCAACGCGGCATGCTCGACGACACCCTCGTCGTCTGGGGAGGCGAATTCGGCCGCACCAACTATTCACAAGGCAAGATTAGCCCGACAAACTTCGGCCGTGATCACCATCCGCGTTGCTTCTCGCTCTGGATGGCCGGAGGTGGCATCAAACGAGGCATCTCGTTTGGCAAAACCGATGACTATGGCTACAACATCGTCGATCAGGATGGCACTCCGCTTTCACCGGACAAACACACATACGATGAGAACGCGGTCCACGTCCACGATCTCCAGGCCACCATCCTACACCTGCTCGGCATCGACCATACCGCTCTCACCTATAAATTCCAGGGCCGTCACTTCCGTCTAACCGATGTCCACGGGCAAGTCGTGAAGCCCATTCTCGCTTAGTTTTCTTTCTTCTCTTCCCGAGAAATCACGACCGCGATGGGGCGGTGATCCGAAGCAACAAATTCCGGAATAATTTTATCTTCGAAGGAAAACCCGGCCAGCCCTTTGGCAAAGAAGAACTCAATCTCAGTGCTCGGCTTTTCAGAAGGAAAGGTATTCCTTGCCATCTTCCGCAACATCTTCCCATCCATCCCTTCACCATGGTGACTATTATAAGCGAACAAGCGTAAAGACTCCGTGACGAGGCAAGGAAAAATCAGAAAAAACGCAAAGAACTTTTTCATAAAAATTTCTACGGGGAGCATGGCTTTGATATCCCAACCGCAATTCAAAATTAAGTCGATTTCGCTTAAAGTCTTCAGAAAACGACATTTTCTCACTTTCTTCATTGATAATTCCGCTGTGTAAGTGCAGATCTCCAATGATCCTTCATCCGTCCAAAATGATAATGTCCTCGCTTTCTGTTCCAAGTCTCAAACATCTTCCCGAGCTCGACCCGGGTTTTCTGCCAGCGTCACTCTGGACCCGCGAGTTTTATCAAAAATGCGCCACCGAAGGGGGACGCGAACTCAAGATCGCGGT
>JBLIDI010000207.1:0-8031 GCA_047634075.1 Akkermansiaceae bacterium | reverse complement strand
TCAATTCATTCCGAAGCTGCTCTAAAAACGCCTTCGAGTAGACCGTCGCAAGATGGTTCAAAAGCCTCTCTTCTCCTGCCCCAGGGGCCTCACCCTCCTTTTGCTCAAATCGCCGCAACCACTTCGCTTTATCAGGGACCTTCAAGAGAACATGAAAGTGATTATCCATGACAACATACGTAAAAATCTCCACCCCCGAAAACTGAGCCATTCGCCACATCATCCGGCGAAACGCCTCTTTTTCGGTCGGCCCAAAGAGAAACTCCCCATTGACCGTCCGGGACATAACATGAAAGCAAGCCGCGCCCCTCTCAGGCTTCATCCGCCGCCTACTCGAAAACCCCTTTGGCCGATGAATTGGCCCCAAGTATTTCCCCGTTTTCATCTCAGCCAGCTCAAGTGGCGTCCACTCCCTCTTAGGGCTGAAGGCTTTATTCCTAGGGGCTTCTATCTTCACAAAAGCACCCTATCAAGCCGCTCTCCAACGGTCGATCTTTTTCGGTATGCCAGGCGTATTTTTATTCGGAGATGAATACCGAAGTGTCCGGCCAGCGCAATACTAGGGAGAGCAAGTGAACGTGCTTTTTGGCGCAAGGCTTGAAGAACTGGCCACGGAGGCACTGCCGGACACCAGTCAGCTCAAACTCCGGAGGAAGTTCAGCCACAAGTGAAAAATGGAGGACGGCGTCGCCGTTAGTTAAGCATCAATTTTCGACTCCAGATGAAATCTATGTCAATGCTTCCGCACATCGTCTCCGCGCTCTGCCTGACGGCCGGGATTTCCTTGGCCGACCAGAAAGCAGCAAAACTGACCGAAAGCGAATTCCACAAGAAGATCAAGCCACTTCTGCAGGACTATTGTTACGACTGTCACGGGGATGGCGCGGACAAGGGCGATATTACCCTAGATGAGTATGCGAGCACCTCTGCTCTCCTTGAGGATCGCAAAGTCTGGCTGCGCATTTGGGAAAATCTCAGGACAGAGATGATGCCTCCACCTAAGAAGAAGTTCCAGCCGACTCCCGACGAGAGGAAGGAATTGGTGTCGTGGATCGAGAAGCGAATCTTCTCCCTGGATCCGGAAAACCCAGATCCCGGCCGGGTCACGATCCGGCGGATGAATCGGGAAGAGTATCAAAATACGATTGGAGATGTTGTCGGGGTGCGCTTCAACACGGATAAAAATTTCCCCCCGGATGATACCGGCTTCGGCTTTGACACCATCGGAGATGTCCTGACAATTTCGCCACTTCTAATGGAGAAGTATCTGAACGCGGCCGGAGAAATCGCGATGCTGGCGCTCCCTTTGGAGGCCGGAAAACCGAAGCCCATCGAGATTGATGCCGGGAACTTTCGCGATCGTGGAGGCAGCCAGACGGCTCGATTCATGGAAGCAGACATTGCGCAAACGGTTGGGGCCAAGAGCCGCATAGATGCGGGCGGACAATATTCTGTTGAGATCTCCTATTCTCTCGAAAGCGAGCAGGGGCGACCGAGGGGACAGACCGCGAAATGGCGGATCGTTGTCGACGGGAAAGAGCTGCGTGAAATCGAGATCGATTCCGATAAACCGAGTCGCGACACGTTTGTGGTGAATCTCGAACTCACGAAAGGAGAGCATCAATTTGAGTTTTCGATTGTTCCGGGTGAAAAGGGAGAAGGAAATGGGACGGCAGGGGTGCGCATCAGCAAATTTCGACTGAATCGTCTCGGGGCGGAAGGCAACTGGAATCTCTATCCGAAGAGTTATCAAAGGATTTTTGTCAATGGTCTGCCTCCTGCCGGCAAGGATGAACAAGCAGTCTACATGAGGGAGATCGTGGAGAGCTTCGCCTCGCGGACCTTTCGGCGTCCCCCTCGGGAAAAAATGGTCGATCAGATCACGGCATTGGCTCTTGAAAAATCCCGGGGAGAAGGAGCAAATTTTGCCGACGGCGTTCGCTTGGCGGTCACCGCGACACTGACCTCACCAAGTTTCCTTTTCCGAAGTGAAGTCCAGGCCGAGCCCGATAATCCGGGCAAGGTTGTCCCGATCGACGAGTATGCCCTAGCCTCACGACTTTCCTACTTCCTTTGGAGTTCGGCCCCCGACAAGGCCTTGCTGGATCTAGCGACCAAAGGAAAGCTTCGCGAGAATTTGCGGGGCCAAGTTGACCGCATGTTGGCTGAGGTAAAGGCGGACCGGATGGTCGAAAATTTTGTGGGTCAGTGGCTTCAGGCGCGCGACCTGTCAGGCCTGAGCATTGATGTGCGCCGCATTCTCCGGGAACGGAATTCGAAGAATGCTGCAAAGATCTTCAACGGCGGAACCCGCCAGGACATGAAGACCGAAACGGAGGAGTTCTTTCAGCATGTCCTTTTACAAAATCGCCCGATCTTGGAACTCTTGAATGCCAACTATTCCTTCCTCAATGAGAACCTTGCCAAGTTTTACGGAGTTCCGGGAGTGAAAGGGAACGAATTCCGAAAAGTGGAATTTGACAAGAACGTGCGGGGACGCGGCGGACTGCTGGGTCAGGGAACCTTCCTCATTGTCACTTCCCAGTCGACGCGAACTTCCCCGGTGAAGCGCGGCCTCTTTGTTCTCGATAATATTCTGGGCACACCCGCCCCCCCTGCCCCGCCCAATGTCCCGGAGCTGGAGGACACCGAGAAGAAATTGGCAAAGGGTGCCACGATGCGGCAGCTCATGGAAGGGCACCGAGAGAAGGCCCTCTGCGCGTCATGCCATGAGCGCATGGATCCGATTGGCTTGGCTCTGGAAAACTTTAATGCCCTCGGCCAGTGGCGTGATGAAGCTGATGGAGAAGAAATCGATAGTGCCGGCCAACTGGTCACGGGTGAGAAATTCACGAATGTCATGGAACTCAAGACGATCCTCGCAACCTCTCGAAAACTGGATTTTTACCGCTGTCTGACCGAGAAGATGTTGACCTACGCGATTGGTCGCGGAGTGGAATACTACGATGCTCCGACCGTCGATGCCATGATAGCACAGCTCTTGAAAGAAGGTGGCGGGATGAAGGATCTCATCTACGCTGTCACTGAGAGCGTCCCTTTTCAAAAAAGACGCGGAGACGGAAGCTCTTTCTGAGCCAGCTTCATATCGATCTCTTATTTATTCTAGGAATCAGAAAATTGCCAACAAGCCAAACCAATGAACAAACCAACGATCAATCTTGGACGCCGTGCTTTTCTCCGAGGAATCGGAGCTAGCGTAGCCTTGCCCTCCTTTCGCTCCCTGGGAGCTGAAGTGAAAACAGCGGCTGCGGCCCGAGGAGTGACGGCTACCGGAGCGCCCCTGCGAATGGCCTACCTCTACGTACCCAACGGGGTCATCATGGACAAGTGGCGTCCCGAAGGAAATGGCTCCGATTTCAGCTTCAATGAGTCCATGAAATCTTTGAATGGCTTGAAGAATGACCTGCAAATCGTTAAGGGGCTGGAGCAGGCCAACGGCTGGGCGGGATCAGATGGAGCAGGAGACCATGCACGAAGCGGAGCAACTTTCCTGACAGGAGCGCGTGCCCGAAAGACCGCGGGTTCAGACATCCACCTGGGTATTTCAGCAGACCAGATGGCGGCGAGTCATCTCGGCTCCGAGACACGTTTACCCTCACTGGAGTTGTCCTGTGATGCCGTCCGCAAGTCAGGGAATTGTGATTCGGGATACTCGTGCGCTTACCAATATAACCTTTCATGGCGCTCCGCCACCCAACCGATGACTCCCGAGTCGAATCCTCGTTTGGTCTTCGAACGTTTGTTCGGAGGCGGGTCCAGCAATGAGCGTCAGGAGGGCCTTGCCAAGCGTCGGGCCGAGAAGCGCTCGATTCTGGATATCGTCATGGCCGATGCCCACGCGATGAATCATCAGCTTGGGAGAAACGACCGACAAAAACTCGATGAATACATCACGGGGGTTCGCGAGATTGAGAGGCGCATCGAGAAGGCCGAGAGTTTCGGCCCACCTCCCGAGCCGGGTGTTGCCGCGCCGGAAGAGGGCGTGCCGCGCGAATATCAGGATCACATCCGCCTTCTTTTCGATATGCTTATCCTAGCATTCAAAACGGACCAAACCCGGATTTCTTCCTTCCTCCTGGCTCACGATGGCAGCAACCGGAGCTTCTCCGATCTCGGGGTCAATGAAGGCCATCACGGCCTCTCCCACCATCGCCAAGCACAGGATAAGATGGAGAAGATCGCGAAGATTGATGCTTTCTACGTCAGGCAACTTGCCTATTTTCTGGAACAAATGAAGGCCACCGAAGATGTCGATGGGAACACTCTCCTTCACAATTCCATGATCGTCTGGGGCAGCGGACTTTCCGATGCCGATCGCCACACTCATGATGACCTTCCGATCATCGTGGCCGGCAATGCGGGCGGCAAGTTCCAGACCGGACGCCACCTCGATCTTCCGGAAAAGACTCCCCTGAACAACCTCTATATGCGGATGTTGAGAGAAGCGGGAGCACCCGTGGACCGGATCGGAGACTCGTCTGGGATACTCAAAAAAATCTGAGAAGGCCGCAAATGGCTCTCGTCGGCAAAGTCCTATTGCAATTTCAGATCTAAGGAATTCCAGGGTCCAAAAAATTGCACAACAAAGGCGCTCCGGGAAACCGGAGCGCCTGTTTTATCGATCAAAAAGGCCTCATATCCATCCCAAGGAAACCCCGGGAAAAGTAAGCCCTCTCGGCCTTTCTCCGTAGCCGTCGCCGCGCCCTACTGGACCTCGCGAATACGGTAGAATTTGTCCGGTGTTCCAACCGAGAGAGTGTCGTTGAAAGACGTCACCTCGCCCGCGCTCTCGACACTATCGGTGAGTTCTTCCCATACCCCGAGATCGTCTGAGGCATCGATCGCGTAGGTCCTGTTTGCTCGGGAGTTCCACGTGATCATGGTGTTACCAGTCACGACGTCGTGATTGATCTCCGTGATGATGAAGGGCACGGGTGGTGAGATGAGATCCGGGGGATTCGCGCCTGTCGCAAGTTCCATGATCTGTTCGGGAGACAGGGAATTGGCGAAGATCGCAAAATCGTCAATGCGACCGCCAAAACTGTTCGCCAGAGTTGGCCCTTCTGCTCCGATGGTGATGATGCCGTCAAACGGATCGAGGGGATCGGCATCCCCTGCAGACGCGCTGAGAACTCCATCAATCCAGATTTGGCGTTCGCCGAAGGCATCGCGCTGGAAGACAAAGTGTTGCCAAGCATTAAGTTCTGATCCCGTCGTGGTCAGGCGCTCCGGTCCTTCACAGCAACCTGATTGATCGAAGTAAATGGTCCCATTTTCCCAGGGGGTGTGTGCCTGAAATCCGCGCTGGTTCCCGTCCGAATCGGGCGAGTGAACCCAAAAGGCGCTACTGCTACCATCTGCAGTTCTGAATTGCCAGAAAGTCACAGACATCGCGTTGTTGATGAATGCCTGGTCGAGATGGGCGCCAGCGGTTGTTTGGGCGTAGGCTCCATCGTTAATCGAGCCGAGTTCGATTGCTTCGTCTCCCGGAATGCCCGTCGAGCCCATGCCAGCGGTGGTCAGAACTGCCGATCCGCCAAGAACAGCGTCAGGAGTGTTGCCGGCTTGATCCGTCAGTTGGCCGTCAAAATTGAAATACGCCAGCAGCGTGAGTTCGTCCTTGCCCAGGGTGCTCTCGATGTCGGTCGGGTCGCTGCCATTATCGATTTCGAGAAGGTCGGCATAGCCGTCGCCGTCGCTATCCGCTTTGGTCGGGTCTGTCCCGGGCTGATTGACATCGACAAAGGACTTGGCTGGATCTTCGACACCGTCGTTGAGACCGTCACCATCAGTGTCGGCATTCTTCGGATCAGTTCCGGTGTCAGTCGCATCGAGATAGATGCCAGTCTTGGTCTCAACGCCATCGATAAGACCGTCCATGTCGAAGTCGTCATTGTCGGGCTCGAGGCCAGCGTCGAGTTCCTCGAGGTTCGTCAGGCCGTCCATGTCCTGGTCACCGTCTGGGCCGTTGTTCGGATCGACCGAGCCGTCGTCACTCGGGGAAAGGCCAAAGGCCACCTCCCAAGAGTCCGGCAGGCCGTCATTGTCGGCATCCGTAGGTGCGGTTGCGATGTCGTTCGGATTGGCGGTGCCAGCGGCCAGCTGCCCGATTTCAGTCTCGGTGAGTGCACCGGCGTAGACTGCAAATTCATCTAACATCCCGGTGAGATTATTGGTGCCGGCACCGTTAGCTCCGAGAGTGATGATGCCGGAGTAAGGATCCAGCGGCTCGGCCCCAGGGACTGTTGCCGCTATCGTGCCATCGACCCAGACCTCCTGATTACCGAGGCTATCCCGCTGGACGACGAGGTGCTGCCAGACGCCTGCAGTCATAACTCCTGCAGAGGTCACGCGCTGTCCGGCGCCACAGCACCCGGACTGGTCAAAGTAGAGAGTGCCGTCATCCCAAGGGGCATGCACTTGGAAACCGCGACCGTCAGCAGCCGCAGTCGGGGAGTCCACCCAAAATGCCGTTGTAGGGAAGAATCCTCCGACGCCATCGCCTAGGTTGAACTGCCAGAAAGACACCGCCATCGAATTTGTCATTAGCGCGAGGTCGAAATGGGGTCCGGCTGGAACACGCGCAAAGGCACCACTACCGGCTGTCGCGCCGAGATCGAGCGCGTAATCGCCCGCGGCTCCGGAGCGCCCGCCCATGTCCGCGCTGAATGCGGCGGGCCCCGTGATTGCGGCGGCTGGCGCAATGCCACCGGAGGCAGGTGCGACGGCAGGATCGGTATTATCGTCGAAGTCGTAGTAGCCTAGCAGATCTGCGGCCAAGCTGGAATCGGCAGCCAAAGAAAAGAGAGTTAGGAAGGTTAAAGAGGGTCTTGAGGGGTTTTTCACAAGGGTTTGAAGGTTGAGTGTGTTTTGTTCATAGTAGATATGAATCCCTAAGATTTCATTTTGGATAGTCTCTGTCAATTGGTCATTTATGGGACAACTCGGCTAGGATTTCATCTAAAGATGTCCTTTTCTAACGGCATCCTCAAATAGGGTCCGTCAGCATGTCATGGATTCAGTGACGGAGCATTCCGTTGTTGAAGGCGCGCGATATGCCAAGGAGATTTTAGCGCAATCCCCCTTCGATACCGTGGAGATGAGCTGGAGCGAAGCGGCCGAACTCATGAAGGTGCGGAATCACGATTACCGCGACGCTCTCAACTCTTATATTCAGGCCAACGAAGAGCAGCCCCTTCTCCAACAACTGACACAGAACGTCAAAGGGACGGTAAAGATTTCGGCGGGTGAGGTGCTCAAGCCACAGTCGCTCATCAAGATGTTTAACGAGCCCGTCACTCAAATCCCCAAGCAGCTCGCCTCTCTCAGCAAGATCAAAGACATTTCCCACACCGCAGAGACGGACGCTTGGAAGCACACCGCGGTTGCCGTCGATGCCGAAATCAAGATGCGGGAAAACAGGGTCAAATTACAGAGTCTTCTGCGCACGGGAGAGCTTATTGACGGCGAAATAGAGACTCTGGAATCCGCCACGCCCCTGCCAGCGGACACCGACCCTAAGGTTACCCTTTCAGTGAAGAAATGGAAAGCCAAGCTCCAAGCCGAAAGAGGAAAATGGTTGTCGCAAGTTCGGGATTTTTTCAACGCGGAATACAACGACGTTCACTTCGTGAAGGACGCCTCCGGACTACCGTCTTACAAAAACATCAAGCGCCCCGATCTTGCAAAATGGGAGCGATGGTGTCGACTGAAGCGCTCGAAGGAATTGGTGGGCGATCTCGCCAAGGCCCATCAAAAGGGAAAGCCCGCCCTCCCCGGAACAACTCTGGTCACTGAAAAAATCAGCACCATGCTCCACCACGGTGAAAAAAAACCGAAACCCGTGCGAAATACGGAATCGGTAAGAAACGAGGCTAGGAAGTTGATTCAGAACTGGCGTGAAATGAAAGAGGCTCAAAAAAAAGCGGAAGCGCTGGAAGCTGAGGAAAAACCCCCGTCATTTGTGAGTCTCGCTCAGGTCGCCAAGCGAGAGACCATTTTCAACCTCCG
>JBLIDI010000206.1:0-8033 GCA_047634075.1 Akkermansiaceae bacterium | reverse complement strand
AGTCGCGGTAGGGCCAGATGGAGCGATCGCGGTCTTTCTCGTAACCGTTGGTGTCGGCATAGCGGGCGAGGTCGAGCCAGCGGCGGGCCCAGCGTTCGCCATAGCGGGGGGACTTTAAGAGGCGGTCAACGACAGTCTCAAAAGCTTCGGGGGTGGGGTTTGCGGCAAATGCCTCGGCCGCTTCGACGGTGGGTGGGAGGCCGATGAGGTCGAGGGGGACGCGGCGGATCAGGGTGTGAGGATCGGCTTGATTGGCGAGGGGGATGTCGTAGAGGTGATCGATGGGATGGGTCGAGGCGGGGATGGAGGATTTTTGAGGGGGAACGAAGGCCCAGTGTTTTTCGTAGGGCGCGCCCTCGTCGAGCCATTGTTTGAGAAGGGTGATCTCGGCGGGTTTGAGCGTTTTATTGGCCTCGGGTGGAGGCATGATGTCATCGGCGTCCTTCGAGACGATGCGGGTGAGGACTTCCTGCCAATCCTGATCGTCTTCGATATCGAGTCGGAAACCGGCCTTGCGAAGGGATTTGCCGTTTTCGTCCTTGGCATCGTCGGGGCCGTGGCATTTGAAGCAATTGGCCGAGAGGATGGGGCGAATCTGCTTTGAGAATGAAAGAGTGTGTTTGTTTTCGGCCGCAAAGCTGGTCGTGGCACTGGTGAGAAGTGAGACGAAGATCAGGGTTTTGGGTCGAAAAAAAGAAGTCATGGGACGCGGGAAATACGCAGGAACTCCCTCCAATCTTCCGCAGAGTGGCCGATTTGCAATGACTCTGTCGTTTATTCGAGCAGGACCTTAAGGCGTGCGAAGATTCTGGGAGCGGACTGTGTGTTCGACATAAAGCGCCAGACTTCAGAGAGAGAACCGTCAGGGGACGGCGTTGAAGATTGCGGGATGACATTCCCGGGATTCCAGTTCCCCAGATCCGAGGTGAATCTAACCCGGTAGATGAGACCGTCTGCTGCGATGGGTCGATCGTAGGCGAGGGTCAGGAATCCGTTAATCAGAGAGACTTTGGGAAGAATGGTGGCATCGGGGATGAGTGGGTTCTCGAGGAGGGCGAATTCCATCAGGTTGGAGATTCCGTCGCTGTCATCGTCGTCATTTGCGAGTCCGGTGAGGTTGAAGGCGGTCGCCCAAGAACGGTAGGTTTGAGTGTCATCTTGGTTGGGTGATCCTCCTTCTTCGGCGCTGATGCGCCAGCTTGTAATGCTACTGACCTAGCAGTCTGTCGGACTTGGCTACTGCTAGGAATTTTCTTTTGGCGGGAGGGCTCTGAAGCCGCCCTTGGACCGGAGCGGAGGGGGAGGGGGTTGAGTCTTCCGCCATGTCCGGCATCGACTCCCTCCTTCCAGAAATCTCCCTCCTCTCCGAATACGAACGAGGTGCCAAGACCCGCGAAGTCGCCGCCCTCTTCAATTCGATCGACACCGAGCTCGCCCAAATCGCCGCCGCCGTCGAAACATCATCGCCAATCCCCGCCGACTTCCTCCACGGACCCGCCCCCATCGAAGCCCAACAAACCCTCAACCGCGAAGTCGCCGAATCAGCGCCCTCCTCGCCGGCGAACTCGAGGTCGCCGACGTCCCCGCCGCCTGGAACGAGTCCTTCGAAAAACTCTTCGGCTTTCGTCCCAAAACCGACACCGAAGGCTGCCTTCAGGACATTCATTGGTCCATGGGAGGCCTCGGCTACTTCGCCACTTACTCACTCGGAAATATCAACTCGGCGCAATGAAGCAGGCTACTGGCTCCAAAACCGATCCCCAACCCTACCTCAAGCATCTCCGTAACCGCTTTACCTCCTAAGCCGCCACAAAGATCATTTGTATCGCCTTTCTTGCATAAAGGCCTATCAAAACGGTAGTTCGCAATGAAGAAAATCGTTTTTGTCCTATTCAGCGCAGTATCAATTCTATTGATCTGGCAATTTAGTCTCCCCGGGAAATCAACAGGAACCGGGAGCCATTTTGACACAACCGACTTATCCTCATCGAGCGAGGAAGAAACTGCTTCCATTCACTCAAACCGGTTGACGTCAAAAGCCACCGAACCCCGAACTGTTCCCACAGCACGAGCGCAGAAGAACGAGGCAAAAGCCCCCTTTGTCAAAAGAGTCCTCTCAGAAACCTGGCTCGATTTAAAAGAAAATCAAACTTCCGGCGGCCGGCGTCGGGTTCGTGTGGTCGAGACCACCTTTAAGCACCCTTACCTCCGCCTTGAAGAAAAGGTCTTTCGGGACCCAATCACAGGCGAAGAAAAAACCAAACGCCTCAGAGCATCAGTCGCCGACCACCTCATCGTCGGAATCCGGGAAAATGCCGATCTTGATTCGGCGCGAAATAGATTACGGAACCAAGGATATGAAATCAGAAACAGTAAGCTTCGTTCCTCCCTCCTTGTCAAACTCCCTGAATTTGATCAAACGGAAAGCCAATCTGATACAATCACCGAACTTCAAAAATTCGACGAATTCATCAAATTCGCCGAGCCTGATTGGCTCGTGTATCCATGCGCAACTCCCAATGATCCGGCATTCGCCGATGGCAAACTCTGGCACCTTTTCAATGATGGCCTGACTCCCGGATCATTTGACGATCTCGACATTGACGCCACAGACGCCTGGGACTTTGCCCGAACTGCTCCCGAGGTGGTAGTGGCCGTGATCGATAGTGGCATTCGCTACACACATGAGGATCTCGCTCCCAATATGTGGAGAGGACTGCCGCTCCACGGAATTGACGCCTATGATGACGACGACGACCCAATGGATAACGATGGACATGGCACCCACTGTGCTGGAATTATCGGTGCCAGGGGGAATAATGGACGAGGGACAACGGGCGTCGCTTGGGAGGTGCAGCTCATGGCCTTGCGATTTCTTGGCCCAGAAGGCGGTGCCACTTCCGACGCCATCCGCGCCATAAACTTCGCGCGCCTAAACGGAGCTGACGTCATCAACGCGAGTTGGGGAGCAGGTGAGTTTTCCCAAGCATTGTACGATGCCATCGAAGACTGCTACGACGCCAGTATTCCTTTTGTGGCAGCGGCGGGTAACCACTCTGCGGATAACGACAAGAGAGCTCAATACCCAGCAAATTTTGACCTCGGAAACATCGTTTCTGTTGCTGCCAGTGACGAAAGAGATCTCTTCGCCTACTTCACCAACCGCGGTCGCACCACCGTCGACACTGCCGCTCCCGGCACTGATATTTGGTCCTGTGGTATTAGCTCTGATTCAGACTATCGATACCGAAGCGGAACATCCGCCGCCGCCAGTCAAGTCGCGGGAGGGCTTGCGCTCGCAAGACACCTGTTTCCTGAGAAGACTCTGAACACTCTCATTTCCGATCTGTTGCAGGCCCGGGATCAGAGGGCTTTGATGCAATGGAAAATCAAATCGGGAGGCAGGTTCAATCTCGGCCATCTTCTGAACGGGGAGATCCCTCCCCCATCATTCGATGACTTCTCAAACGCCTACTGGATCACCAGCGGCACCTTCCAAACGACCCCGAGCAACCGCAACTTCACCCGATCCCAGGACGAGGACAATTACTCTCCGAATACCGGAGAACGAAGTGCCTGGTTCCGCTGGACCGCTCCGGTTTCAGGTCTCGTTGAACTGCAGGCCACCGCTTCATCCCAGGATATCTCGGTGGTTGCTTTTGAGGGACAATCCCAAACCTCCTTGAGTCGGATTCAGGACAATTTCCAAGAACGCCCCGTCAAGACCAGCGCTCTACAATTCGAGGTTGAAGCCGGGAAAACCTACTCCTTTTCGATCGACTCGCGCTACCCGGGAATCCAAACCTATTCCTTCGGATTCTTCTTTCACCCACCAAATGACGACTTCGCAGAAGCCGGGGTCATAGCAAGCCGAACCAGATTTCGGGTATTCGGAAGTAATATCGGAGCTACCTCCGAAAGCTTCGAGCGCTGGAGAAGACGGAGAACGGAAAACAAATCAATCTGGTATCAATGGATCGCTCCAAATGACGGCGACATTCATCTCACCACCCAATCCACAACAATTGACACTCTGCTTGTGGTCTACACCGGACCCGATTCAGAGAACCTGACCGAAATCGTTTCCAATGACGACCGAAGTGCCAACGATTGGACGAGTGACGTGTCCTTTACCGCAACCGCCGGGACCACCTACCACATTCTCATTGATAGTTACTCGAGCGATTCCGACGGCTACACCGTTCTAACCGGCTTTCGACCCGGTGATCTTTTCATCTTCGATCAGCCTGTCTCCCAAGAGCTCCGCCTGGGAGAAGCGACCCACTTCCAGGTCTCGGCGGGAGGCCGCGATCTTCGCTACCAATGGGAGCTGAATGGAGAGGCCATCCCCGGGGCGATACTGCCCCGGCTCGAGATTCCAGCGCTATTGACCGAGAATCTCGGAGAGTATCGGGTTAGCGTTTATCATGATCTCATCACCCGTTATAGCGACGTCGTCACTCTTTCTGAAATCACAACCGCTCCGAGGGGGCTTTGGCACAGTCCGAACGAAAGCTTTGCCACCGGGTCAAACCTCGAGCTTCACGTCGGAGTGATCGGGACTGCACCGCTCAATTACCAATGGTATAAAGACGGAGTCGCCATACCGGGAGCAACCTCTGAGCGCTTGGACCGTGGGGAAATTTCAGAGAACGACCAGGCCGACTACACGGTGAAGATCCAAAACTCGCGTGGATCCACAACAGCCGGCCCAATCGAAATCGATGTGCAAACCAAATTCCAAGACGAGTTCAGCTACCTCGAAAATGCCTCCGCCAGCTATGATGTTAAAAAAATCATCAAAAAGGATGGACTTTGGGTTGCGGCCTCAGCCGCCCACAATGCCATCCGGATTAGCACTTCGGAAGATGGTCGAAACTGGCATCACCAATACCTGAGAGAGCGACATCCCCGGACAGCGCTCGGAGCGGGGGTTTTTCTCGAGTACGGAAACGGCTTCTGGCTATGTGGCACCAAAGCCCTCTCGTCCACGGAAGGTATCGATTTAATCTTGTTCAAATCCACCGACCTTCAAAATTGGGAATCAATTTATAGTAAAGCCTATTCACTAGGTAACGATCTTGACTCCACTTTTTTCAAAGGCTTTTTCTACTTGCGCGGAGACTTTAACGTTTACAGGTCCTTGGATGGTAAAACCTGGATTCCCCAGACAACTCCCGATGGACAGAGCTTCCGGTCACCCTTTTCTGGGAGTATGGCTAACAACGAGGACGCCATCATTGTTCTGACTGGCAACAACGAAGTGTTGTATCTCGATGATCCCGGTAATCCTTGGCAGCGAGTAACCGTCGATCAATCCCCGACTCTCCGGCTCGACGACGCGGTCTGGATGCAAGATCGCTTTGTTGTCATGGATGGAGCACGCGGCTTCGAATCGCCTGATGGAATGAACTGGACAGCTACCGGGATCGATACCGGCCCGTTTTCCGATCGAACGGCATTCTTTGAAGACGGAAATTCTCTCTATAGTTTTCACGAAGCATCGAGAGCTTATATCTCCAGGAATGGCGGGCTTCATTGGACAACGTATATCGACTTTCTTTCCGGGACCAGTGTGGGCATACCCTACGAAGACGGTTTTATCCTCGGCACAACACGTGGCTCTCTGTTTTACGTCGAGGACCTCTTTGAGACGAGCTATCCCAAACGATTCCTGGCATCGTCACTCCCAACCATTACCCGTACCGGTGGACAGTTCATCATCCAAACCAGGCAAGTGAACTCGTCTCCGGATGGAGAAACGTGGATTTCCTCCGAGCGCAGTGAGCTGGGCGCCATTCTCGGGCCAAACACATATTCCCCGCTTCCCGTGGGGATTGCCGGTGGGTTTTGGTGGCCCGGAGGTGAGGATATTGAGCAAAATATTGTTGGGTATTTGCGTGGTCCTACTCCGGGTTCACGCAGATCCTTCAAAATCCCGGGAAACCCGGAGAGTTATCTTAGGAGCATCGTCGAAGGCCCCTTGGGGATTCTGGCGCTCAAGATTGATGACCTCGACAACTCACAACAACTCATCCGTTCACAGGATGGAGGTCTCACCTGGACTCAGATCTCCTATCCTTTCGGAAGCATCGGGGAATTACAAACTGCTGGCGATGCCTATCTGACTTCAAGCTTCTCGGGGAACCACGTATCCACGAACCTGATCGATTGGGTTTCCATCGGGGACTTTCAGCGGATCATTCTTCACAACAAGGAATACTGGGGATGGACGAACTGGGGACTCTCAAAAAGCAGTGATTTGCTCAATTGGTCGGAAGCCACGCCATTCGCCGGGCCCGTTGTGGGGGAGCAAGTGGTCAGCTTCAAAGACGCGGTCTTCGCGATCCACAATCGTGTATTGTATTACACCTACAATGGTCTGAGATGGGTGAAACTGGAGGTTGCCTTTCCTGCCTTTGAATTGGCTGCCTCTGCCGACGTCCTGTTGGTGCTGGGAGACACCGGCCAGGTCGCCAAATTCGGTGACGCTCCGCTGCCAGCTCCCGGACTTGAGATTCTGGAACCCGGGCAAAATAGTAACGTCGAACTCGGAAGCTATGTTACCGCCAGATTTACAAGCGTAAATGGCATGGGAGGCCAACACCCGACAGTCCGCCTTTTCTACAACGACCAACTTGTCGGCGAACTCAATGCTCCGCCCTATGAATTTCAGTTTCAAGCAACCGACCCCGGCACTCACCTCATCCATGCTGAAAGCCGGATTGGTGAAGGCGGCATCACTCTCGCAGAGAAAAAAATCACCGTGACCCCATCCGGCCCCATTAATCGACTCCCGGAGCCTGAAGCTGACTTCTCTGATAAAAGTGAGGTTATCTACCACAATGGGCGATATTTCACCTCCACCAGAACCTCTTTGGACGGCATCACCTGGCACCTAATTTCGGGACCTGCGAATCTAGCCTTTGTTTCAAATCCCCTATCTGGAAATGGCGTCATGATCTCAGAGACCTCTGAAGATGGTATTAGAATCACCCAGGACGGAGTGAATTGGATCGGAGCGCCTCTCCCTGCCACTTTGCAATCCAGGATCCAGTTTAACAATGGATTGTTCTGGGCCATCGGAACGACCAGCAGCCCTACCACAAAAGTCATGCTCACCAGCAGCAATGGTCTCAACTGGGAAACCAAAACGATGCTCGTTCCCGCACCAGATTTCGAAACGGTCTCGGGAGATCCCCGGGGACTGCTCATGGGAATCAGCAACCAGCGACTCTGGCGGTCATTCGACGGGGGGTCGACCTGGGAGATGATCGAGGAGTTGGCATACACCACCAACTTGGTCTTCGATGGGGAAGGTTTCTTCTTTGTCGAGGGCCAGTTTGATCCGAGGCGACTTGGCCAAACCTGGGATGGCCGCCTGTTCGAATGGTCCGAACCACATCCCGGCTTCAGCCGATTCAAACTGGTGGATCGCGTCCTCTTTGCGCAAGACCATCAAAACCAAACGCTCGCAGTCTCCAACGGTGCCAGCACCTTCTTCCACCTCGCCGAATCCTTGGACTTCCACCAAATCATCCGCGGAGAAGACGAATGGCTTTATGCCACTGGTTTCGACAGATTCTCAACTCAATTCCCGACTTACCGCAGCCGCGACGGACTCGCATGGGAGGATCACTCGACGAGCCCGGTCTCAGGCCCGGCCACCCTTTTTAGCAGCCCTGATGGTCTCTTTCTCAGTGGTGACGATGGCTCTCTCTGGAAACAGGAATGGAACTTCTCCGAATGGCAAAACCTTCTTCCTCCCCTCGTCGGGACCTACGAAATCTGGGACCTAACCGAAGGAGAAGGCACCCTTCTCGCCATTAACTATGGAAACGAAATCATCCGCAGCGATGATGACGGTCTGACCTGGATCTCTATCTTTCAGTCCAGTGATGATCTCCGACTCGACACTCTTCTCTTCCGAAACGGAGTTTGGTTGGCATTTGCCAAGGGAGGCACCCTCCTGCGCTCCATCGATGCCACAACCTTCACGGACATCACCGGAACAAGTGGCGCAGAACAATTCC
>JBLIDI010000205.1:0-8092 GCA_047634075.1 Akkermansiaceae bacterium | reverse complement strand
GCGGCATTCCTTTGCGACTCATTTGCTGGAGGCGGGAACGGATTTACGAACAATCCAAGAGCTTCTAGGGCATGAGGATATCACGACGACGGAGATTTATCTGCATGTCTCGATGGGGGCGCATGGGTTGGGGGTGGTAAGTCCGCTGGATGCGGTTGGATGATTCGTGCCATAGAATGGCGCTGTCCTTGCTGATCTGGGATTGGGGAAAGGCAGGTTTCTTTGGACTCCAAATGAAATCGGCCGATTCCTCATCCCCATCACCGCCAAATCAGGGGAAAGAGAAACCACCATCAATCTCACCATCAACGTCGTCCCGGACTCCCTCTACTGGCAGTGGGCAAGCGACTTTTTCGATCGCACCATCCCGGAAGGGATTTCGCTAGAAAACCTCCAACCCGACGCCAATCTGGATCAAGATGACTGACTGACTGCTAGGAATTTGCTTTGGCGGGAGGGCTCTGAAGCCGCCCTTGGACCGGAGCGGAGGGGGGTGAAAGGGGGGTGGTTTTGTTCTGTGGTTTGCCCAGCCAAGGAAAAGCTCCGGGTCGGACATGCGCAGTCACCGGCGAAGGCGCGGGAGGAGTTGGCCGAATTGCGGGCCGGGTCTCCTGATTTGGCTTCGTGGGAGAAGCGGCGTGAGGTCTTGGTGGCAGGGATTTTGGAGGGGGCGAATCTGACGCAGTTGCCAGAGCGCACCCCTTTGAAACCGAGTCATTCCAATCAGCGGACTTATGAGGGCTACACCGCGGAAAGTGTCGCGATCGAGAGTGCTCCGGGCTTCTTTGTGACGGGGACCTTGTATGAGCCGACGGAGCAGTTTGAATCATACGCGGGGATTCTTTGTCCGCATGGTCACGGAGGGCGATTCAAGGCGTCACGGCAGGCCCAGTGCGTGGCCTTGGCGCGGATGGGAGCAAAGGTCTTTCTCTACGACATGGTGGGGTATGGTGACTGGAAGGAAGCGGGGTGGGATCATCATAAGACGCCTGGGGTGCTCAGATTGCAGACCTGGAATAGCATGAGGGTGGTGGATTTCGTGATGTCCTTGGAAAAGGTGGATCCCAAGAGGATGGGGATGACGGGTTGCTCGGGTGGAGGAACGCAGACCTTTTTATTGGCGGCGCTCGATGATCGCATTGCGGTGAGTGTGCCGGTGTGTCAGGTCTCGGCTCACTTCTTTGGGGGCTGTGTCTGTGAGAGCGGGATGCCGGTGCATCAGGGAGAGCATCACAAAACGAACAATATTGAGATCGCGGCGATGGCAGCTCCGCGACCCCAGTTGATGGTGTCTAATGGTTCGGATTGGACCTTGAACACTCCCAAGGTAGAGTTTCCCCATGTGAAGTTTGTTTATGATCTCTACGGTCAGGGTGAGAGGGTGGAGAATGCTTATTTCACGAAGGAGAAGCATGACTACGGTCCATCGAAGCGGATGGCGATGTATCCGTTTATGGCGAAGCATTTGACGTTGGATCTCAGTCGAATCACCAATGCAAAGGGGGAAATTGATGAGTCTTTTGTGACGGTGGAGACGCGGGAAGCGATGCTCGTTTTTGGAAAGACTAATCCTTATCCGAAGAGCGCGGTGAAGCCAAATACGCCGTTGCCTTAAGGTCTGGCGTTAGCGATTGGCCACGGGGCCAATGGTTCCCCCTTCGATAAATTCTGCTTTGGTGAGAGTTTGTCTTATGTCGCTTTTTCCTTGGCTGATGTTGGTGGCCCAGTCGGTGATACGTTGCACAATGAGGCGTTCGTCCCAGCGAGTGTGCGCCACGGAAGGTTGAAGCCAGGAAAAGGTCGGATCCGGATCTCTGCAGATGAGTGAGACATGCTGCGGTGCGATGATGCCTTTCCGTGCCAGATGATCTTTGACCGCATGAAAGACGAAAGGCTCATCAATGATGAAGGCAGTCGGTGGCGTTACTTGATAAAGGCCATCCAGCACATCGTGCAGTCCTTCTGCGGAGTCTTTCCAGTCCGGAAGATTATAGCGACTGTGGGGAATGCCGTGGCTGGCCATCTCTTCAAAAATCGCTTGTTCTGGACTACTCGGGCCGCCTGCGCGTTGGCTTTTGCTGACTAGAATAACGATACGTTGATGTCCTAATTCGATGAGACGCCGGGCTACGACACGTCCAACCGCCTCATGGTTGGGACCGACCCCAGCGATGGGTAATCTCCGTCGTCTTCCGAACATCGCAAACCCCGGCATGTCTTGTTGTGAGAACCATTCCAGAACTTCACGTGAGGCCGAGCAAACGATCCAGGCATCAGCCGCTGTTTCTTCGACCAAGTCGCGAATTACGGAAAGATTCATCCCTAGTTCGGTCAAAGTTTTTCGGGTGTTCCCGACGGTGTGGCCCATTTGGATGAGTTTGTGACGTAGATCGACTATGTAGCCGAAATTGAGAGAGGCCACGTCGTATTCGAAAATGGCAATCCTGAGGGAGTCTTCGTTGACAGCCTGCGGATGAGGGAGAATTTTTCTGGGGCGCCCCGGACCCTGCCCTTTTAGGATTCCTTCTTCTTCCAAAATACCCAAAGCGGCCCAAATGGTTTTACTGTTGACCCCCAGTTCTTTGGCTAAAGTCGGGCTCCCTGGCATCGTGCCGCTCCACCGGCCGCCAATCAGTTCGGTCCGCAAGTAGGCGGCGAGTTGCTGGGAAGGGGAATAAAGGATGAATTCGCTCACGCAGGCACCCTATCCAATAATGGACAGGGCGCAAGGAGGCTTGGTCTTGTTCTTCAGTCGCAGGGGGCATATTCAACTACCGTTACGGTTTCTTGTTTGGCTATGCCTTGTGAACGATTGACGTGAATGACGCACCCTCAAGTTAAATAAATAATGAAAATGAAAATGAAAGTATCGAAAATCATGCAATCCCGCACCCTTGGTTTCCTAACAGGAGCCCTTGTGATGGCTGGTTTTGCAATCACCGCAAACGCCGCCACGATCGGGGTTAATACCGGCCCGGCCGACCAAGGAATTGGCACCACTGACACCGCTGGTGTGGTAGCTCAGAACAACTGGAACGATAAGTTGGCTGGCAATTTTGGAGCCACTGCCGTCACCAATGACAGCGGAACCTTGCTGGCGACGACTGTCTCCGTCAACACCCAGTGGACCAATACCTCGGGTTCCGGAAACTCCGACGCCAATCACACCTTGATGAACGGCGGCATGGACAACGGTGGTGGAGTTCAAGGCTTCACGGTAGCGTCCGTCCCGTACCCACTCTACGACGTGTATATTTACTTTGACGGCGGGAGTGATGAGGGTAGAGGTGGCGCTTTCCAAGTCTGGGATTCGGACAACGGCGATGCCGTGCTCGCAACTCAGAACGCTTACGATACCTTCGTCTTCAGTGGCACCTATGTTTCGGGAAATGGGCTCGGCCCCGCTGGCGACGGACTGGACATTAACGGAGACGCGATCGGCTCGAATTATGTGAGGTTCACTGGTTTAAGCGCACCCAACATCAAAATTCGTTCCGTAGCCGACCTACTCGGTAATCCGGCCACGCCACGTGCTCCTGTCAACGGCTTCCAGATTGTTGAGGCTATTCCCGAGCCTTCGACAGCGCTTCTTGCGGTCTTCGGCATCTTCGGCTTCCTGACCAGACGGAAAAGGTAGTGGTATCACTATCCAAATATCCTCGTCGGTCTTGATTGGCTGACGAGGATTTTTTAGGTCTTATCCTCCATCGAGTTTTAAATTTGAGTGGCTATAGAAACAAAATCCTTGGGAAGGAAGCCTAGGAGATCATATAATTTCAGTGATGAAGAAAGAAGGAGGAGGATTCAAGTCCAAGGAACGGGTTGTAAAGACAGGGAACAGCCGGTCGAGGGCTCGACTTGTTTGGGGTGTTCTGGCGATGGTTGCCGTTGGATTCGCGATTTATGGAATCAATCGTTTGGTCCGGGAGGATTCTTCGAATGACTATGTCGCGCCCACAGTCGATGTCGTGGACCCTCGAATTCCCATGGAGAAGAAAGCCTCGTGGCAGGAAATCGATGATCCGTCAAAGGATGGCTGGGACACCGAGGTTTTTACCGGTGAAGCCATGACGCAATTGAAGGCTTTGGGAAAACTGCTGAGCCATCATGAGAAGATCGAACCCGCTGCTGTTGAAGGTCTCATCGGTAAGGATTTTTCATCTGGCCCGTTGCGACCGGGCAATTTGGTGACGGTCTTCAATGATCAGCACATGAAGGTGGAGCGGTCGACTTCCTTGCTCGTTGATCAGGATTTCAGGATACGGTCGGCTCCAGGGTCCGGGGAGGAATTTGCGGAAGCCGAAGGCTTGGTAGAGGTTTTGCGCGCTGCCGCCGCTCCGTTTTTCGATGCCACGGAGGTGAGGTTTAAGGCGAAGGTGTTTCGAGTTTCGGCCGGGGCAGATGAGATGGCAACCCGTCAGTATTTTACGATGTCCGGGCGCACGAAGGACGGTATGTTGGAACAACATGCAACCTGGGATATCGGATGGGCACGGGGCGAGGGTGATGAGCTTCCTCGCTTGCGTTGGCTCCGCGTGGTGGAGTTTGAAGAGGTGCTTTCGAGCCAGGAAAGTGGCGGGCTTTTTGTGGACTGTACTGCCTCGGCTTTGGGGGGGAACGCGGTCTATGCCGAGCAGTTTTTGAAAGGGATGAATCACTGGTTTCAGCGGATTCAGGATCGGAGCCCGTTGGAATTATTTGGGAATCCGGGCCTGGCCGTGGGTGATGTTAATGGTGACGGACTCGATGACCTCTACGTGTGTCAGGAGAGTGGGCTCCCCAATCGCCTATTTGTGGGAAATCCCGATGGCACCGCGACCGAGCAAGCGGCATCGTGGGGAGTTGATTGGCTTCAGTCATCACGGGGTGCCTTGCTGGTGGATCTGGATAATGATGGCGATCAGGATCTTGCGGTGGCGATTCATGGCGGCGTGGTTGTGGCGGAAAACAACGGGAGCGGACGTTTTTTGCTTCGCGATGTCCTGACGACGACTGACGACACGATGTCTCTCAGCGCGGTGGACTATGATCTTGATGGAAAGCTCGACCTCTATGTTTGCGGATACTTTCAGAGTGCGAAGATCAAGAGCGAGGACAGCGGATTGGGTGGTTCCAGTTCGGGCTTCGTGGTGCATGATGCGAATAACGGCGGGAGTAATACTTTGTTCCGCAATCGAATCTCGGCGAATGACTGGCAGTTTGACGATGTCACCGATGAAACTGGATTGAGCGAAAATAACAGCCGTTGGAGCCTGGCCGCTTCATGGGAGGACTTCGACAATGATGGTGACCAGGATCTCTATATCGCCAACGACTATGGGCGTGATAATTTATACCGAAATGATCCGGGCAGCGGGAACGGAAAGCGCAGATTTGTCGACATCTCAAATACTGCGAATGTTGAGGATAGTGCGACCGGGATGTCCATTGCTTGGGGGGACTACGACCGTGACGGACGGATGGATGCCTTTGTCAGCAACATGTGGTCATCGGCTGGAAACCGGATCGCTTTTCAAGAGAAGTTTTTGGAGAATTCCACCGAAGAGCATCGCCGGCGCATTCAACGGCTGGCCCGTGGCAATACCTTGCTGAAGAATCAGGGTGACGGGGCATTCCTGGATCAGAATGGAGTCACGGGAGTTGAAATGGGACGCTGGGCCTGGGGCTCCCATTTTGTGGATATGAATAACGATGGCTGGGAGGACATTGTGGTATCGAATGGCTATATCACGACCGACGACACCGGTGATTTGTGAAGTTTTTGGTGGCGACAGGTCGTGTCGCAGGGAAGAGCCGATGTGCAGTCGGCGACTGGTCGCAATTTGGGCCAAGCGGGCAGGAATCTTGGCAGAATGATTGTGGAGGGGCGTTCCTTTAGTGGGAACGAGCGTCATTGCGTCTTTCTCAACACCGGGTCGTCTCCGGCTGCCAAGGGGAAGTTTGCGGATATCTCGGCGGTGAGCGGACTGGATTTTCCTGATGATGGTCGGGCCGTGGCTCTTGTGGATTGGGATGGTGACGGCGACCAGGATATGTGGATCTCCAATCGCAATGCCCCACGTCTGCGCTTGATGCGGAATGAGACACCTCGCACCAATCACTTCCTCGCCCTGCGGCTGGAAGGCAATGGAACAAGGACAAATCGTGACGCCATCGGATCCCGGGTAGAGGTTATTTTAGCTGGCGGCGAGAGTGGCGGTGCTGGCGATCAACCTCGCTCGATCAGAGGTCTCCGCGCGGGAGAGGGTTTTTTGGCGCAGTCCAGCAAGTGGCTCCACTTTGGTTTGGGCGCGGCGGAAGTGATCGATAAGGTGATCGTCCATTGGGCGGGAGGAAGTGTGGAGGAGTTTAGCGGTATTGGGATTGACCGGCGTTATCGCCTGATTCAAGGAACAGCAAAGCCCCAAGCCGTGGAGAAGTCTGTTGTTGTTTCAAAGCTTGCTCCTTCTACGCAAGGAGCTCCGGCCTGTTCGCAGGTAGCGAGGGTGCCATTGGTGGAATTGTTAAAAGTCCCGAAGATGACCTACACCGACTTTGGTGGAAACAAAAAGACTCTTCAGCCGGAGCCGGGACGTTTGTTGCTAGTGAACTTATGGGCAAGCTGGTGCCTGCCATGTCAGGCCGAATTAAGAGACTTCTCCGAGAACTATGAAGAACTCCAGGCGAAAGGAATCGATGTCCTGGCCCTTTCGGTCGATGCCTTGGGGCAGGATCCTTCCACGCGCAAAAATGCCGCACGCATGGTGGCGAACGATCGCTTTCCGTTTGCCGTCGGTGAGGCCACAAACTCACTTGTGAACGATTTGCAGGAGATCCATAATTTACATCTTCCGCTGCACGAAAAGCTACCTTTGCCGTCGAGCTTTTTGATTGATCGAAAGGGGCGGGTCTCGGTGATTTATAAGGGGACGGTGTCAGTGGATACCGTCATGGAGGACATTAGGCACAGCAAGAAGAGCCGCCTGCAGCGATACGAGGAAGCAGCGGCAATTTCAGGAAAGTCGATCCAACATCCCGAGGTGGAGCGGACCGCGGTTGCGTCCGCCGTCGCCTTGCGAGTGAAACTCGGTCTGGGTTTGCAAAATTCCGGACTCACCAAAGAGGCTGCCTTGCTCTATGAAGAGTCCCTTGAAATGGACCCCGGGAGTTCACAGGCCCATCATTATTTGGGCCTGATTCGGCACAACGATGGAAGGGAGGCGGAGGCGATCGAGCATCTTGGCGAAGCGGTGCGACTGAAGCCTGATTACTCCGAAGCTCACAATAGTTTTGGTATCGCCTTGCTTGGAAAAGGGGAGATCGATGAAGCGGTTGAGCATTTCCAAAAAGCCCTGCAATTGCAGCCGGGCTATGCTGCTGCACACAATAGTTTGGGGGTGACTTTTCTTCGGCAGAAAAAGTATGTTGATGCCATTGAACAGTTCCATTTCGCTCTGCGGGGTGAACCCGGCTGGACGGAAACCCGTAAAAATCTTGGGCTTGGCCTACAGGGTCTTGCCACCATCCTACTCGGGCAACCCTTCCAGGTTCAAGGCGGGCAACCCGACCACGCAACGATGCACGCCGCGCTGGGGAACACCCACCGCGACCGGAATGAGATCCCGGAGGCTGCCCGGCACTATCAATGGGCGCTGAATCTCAATCCGGTCCTCCAGCCTGCCTTGAACAATTTGGCGTGGATCAGGGCGACGCATCCCAGTGCAGAACTGCGTGATGGCGCCAAAGCAGTGGAGCTCGCAGAGCGTTGTTGCCGTTTATCGAACTACGAACTCGGAGCAACGCTCGATACCTTGGCGGCAGCCTATGCAGAAGCAGGCCGATTTGAGGAAGCGATCCGCTGGCAGATCAAAGTGATCGCGCTTGCGAGTGAAGCGGAGAAGGCAGGTCTTGAGAAGCAGTTGAAATCCTATCAAGCTGGCAAGCCATTGCGAAAGTAGCCCGGAAACGATTGTCAGCTGTGAGCAATTTTCATCTGCGTTGACTAGACTGCCATTCGCGTCAACTTAAGAGCGTGAGCCAAGTAAGTATCAGGGGTTGGCGGTCGTTATGGGGATCCATTCGAACGTCGAGCCAGGCGGGATCGTAGTGTTCC
>JBLIDI010000204.1:0-8093 GCA_047634075.1 Akkermansiaceae bacterium | reverse complement strand
CCGGAGTTGCTCCGCAACATATTTTGAAGAACCGCAACCCGATTGGTTGCAATAGACCACCACTCGGGGCTTCAGCTCCTCATTCATTTTTGACATGAAGCCAAACTGCAGATCAAGCCAATCTTCCTGATCATTCACGAGGACCGAGTCCTCGACCCCGTCTTTATCCCAGTCCTTTCTGGGCCTGGCATCGACCCATAAGATTTCATCTTCAGGCCATTCCCGAACGGTTGCCAGACAGACAAAGTGCTCGGGCAAATTTTCTTGGGCACACGCGACCGAGCGGTCGGGTGCCCCCACCACCTTATAGGTCATAAAGGAAGCGGCCGCACTCAGCAGCGAAACCCCAATCAGCGAGAGAACGAATTGTTTCATCTCACTGAGTCAAAACCGGCGCTCTTTTCAATGACGGACGAATCACGGCATAAGCCGCCGCTCTCTGAAATCGGGGAAACTCACAATCAGTCGTCACACTAATCATTCCCATTCCCGACTGTCGAAGGTCGGTAGGCTTGACTCGGATTTCGTATTCCCAACCATCGCGAATCGTCACCAGTTTATAGGGGAAAATCTTATCATTATTCCCTCTATGTTTGACGATCCGTATCGGCTTGTCGTGGTTGATCGTAATTTTCATCACCTTTTCGCCAGCTTCACCCCCCTTGTCCCATTTTAAAGAGGACGGCTCCATCTTGATCAACTCCGGCACGTGAATTCGCACCGTGAGGATCGTGGGCTCCTTTTGGCCCTCGAGATTCAGTTCGATCGCTTTTTCGACCGTCCCTAAAAATTGGCTGGTATCAAATTGCGTCATTACTCGCCCAGCATCTCCCTCCTTCCAAACCAGCTTCACTGAGCGATCGGGATTCAGCGGTTCAAGTCTTGCGGCCAGACACGTGCATTTCGCATCATAGCTCACAACTGTTGCCGACCCGTTCTTGATTTCAAACGGGAAATTTCCGGTGACCACTTTCTGCCCCGGCTTCACCGTGATCTCAACGAGCCTACTTTCAAAGACCATCTCCGCCGAAGTCGCGGCGATTGAGAAAAAAAGAGCGCTAGCGAAGATCTTGGGCAGTTTCATCAGTTTTTTAGTTTTTTAGTTTTTCAATTTTGACCGCTAAAATCAAACGGCCCTTCCTCCACGCCGGCCCGAGGAGATAAAGCGTCTTCCCCTTTGACAGCGTGGGATTTGTGCTAAAGATCTTACGCTTGCTTTGCCAATATTCCAGCACCATCTGGACCTTGCCGTCACCCGCACGCTTGATCGGCTGGAAGCTCACGAGAATCTCCTTAGAGGGACGGAGCGGTGTTGCCCAGCTCTCATACCCTTTTAAAATATTCGGGGTATCCGTTCCCAGCAAACGATACTCAGAGAAGTTGAGTTCCTTGATCGCCTGAAGTTTTTGCACTTCAGGGGCTGCCACTTCCTGGGCCAAGTCACCTGCCGCCTTGGGATCTTCATTGGTCGCAAAAATGAGCTTCACGCTCATCACCCCGATAGACTGCATGCCAGGATCTTGGGCAAAAAGAACCGGGCTGAGGAAAAAAAGAGCCAAAATAGCAAAGAAGGATCTCATGACAGCTTATTGAAAACGACGGGCTTCGGAACTAGAAAAGCTCTTGGGAAGCTCGATACTGGTGGTCACGGTCGCAAAGTCGATGTCATCGCGTATCGCAGAAAGTCCCGTCACCACGATCACCGAAACATCCCCCTCTGAATCCGAAATCACCTCAGCATCGAGGGCTTCGCCTGTAAAATAAACGGTCGTAAGAGCAGACTGCTCAGGTTGATTGATTTTCGTCTCTGCCACCATGGGCATTTCCGGCCGGGCGATGCGATGCCCTGCAAAGAATGAAAGAACAAGGGCCAGAGCGCCAACCGGAGCCCATGCCCATCGAAATGACTGCCACCACCGCTCCGCTTTCTTGACGGGACGCTGTGATTCAATCTGGAGATCAACCTTGCGCATCAGTTGGCTGTTAAAAAAATCACCATAAGGTGGCTCCACCGAGGCTGGGATCTCCGCCTTCACAGACTGCCTCAACGCCTTCAACTCACCCAGTTCGCCTTCAAGATCAGGGTCGTCATTGAGAAGATCGCGGAGCTGAGCATCTTCATCGCGAGACAGCTGGCCATCAATCCATTTTACGAATAATTCTTCAGTTTTTTCCTTTTTCATCACCGAGTAGTGCTTGGAGTTTTTTTCGGGCATAGTAGAGACGGCTCATCACCGTTCCGAGGGAGCAGTCCATCACTTTGGCGATTTCCTTGTAGTCGAAGCCTTGAACTTCTCTCAAAAGAATCGTCTCGCGATGTTCCGCGTTTAAAGTGGCGAGGGCAGCATTAATTCGCTGCCCCAATTCCGAATTCACGAGGGCTTGATCGGGCCGAGCCGTCATCGAAGGACTCGTTCGAGAGCCCGCCGCGATGTCGGCCTCATTTAAAATACCATCGTCCAGCTCGCCTGCGGAATCGATTTTACGCTTCCGCAGCCAGTCGTAAACGACGTTATGGGTAATGCGATAAAGCCACGTCGAGAACTTCGCCCGCGCTTCAAACTTGGGGAGAGCTTTCCACACCTTCAAAAAGACCTCTTGAGACAAATCCCAAGCGTCGGCCTCGTTTTTAATCATGTTTTGTACCATCGCATAGACCTTTCCACGATGGCGGGTCACGAGAGTCTCGAAAGCCCGGGTATCTCCGCCTTGACACGACTTAATGAGTTCGTGATCAGGAATCTCCTCATCACCCGCGCCAGCGTCGGAATAGGCCCCAGCTGGTGCCATCAACTGTTTGGACGTGAACCATCGTAGAAAATTCATCAAGGAGAAAAAATTTAGAGGACTTCTTTGAGAATGACCAGCCTTTAGCCACCCTCGACCTCTTCAAGAATCAAAACAAGCTCGCGAAAAACCTCGGGATCGAAGCTTCTCTCGGCCCCTTTGAGTTGATTTAAAATCCACTTCTGGATCCGCGTTCGCCGGTCCCGGCCGAATCGTCGCACCCAGCCAGAGCCATCTCCCGCAATCACGTCCTCATCGCGGCGGCCATGGGATCGCGTCACGATCTCCTGATAGTGGTGCAAAACCCGATCCAACAGAATCCACGCAAAATTATCACTTTCAGGCGGCCCCATGATGAGAGCCTTCCGGCGATCCCCATTAAAGGTCACCCCTTGCGCGCTAATCTTGAGTTCAGGAAGGCTATCGCCCTTGAAAAAAGCACCGCCGGCCCCGGTCAAAACTCCAACCAAGGTTCCGAAACCATGGGTCAGCCCCGCGCTCCCGATATCAATGGCCACGCCAGCCGCCCCTCCCGCCAGCCCCCCGGCAATCGCCAACTGGGAACGCGAAAGCCCCCACTTCTGCCAGATCTCCTTCGAACTCAAGTCGACCCCGTGAAATTTTTCCTGCACCACCTCAACCTTCAGCAACTTATGCCGGTAGAGCTTCAAGAGCTTCGCATAGGTCTGCTCCTCAAAGGTCGCGATCTTGGCATAATACTTCTTCTTAAGCTTCTCCTTCGCTCGTTCCTTTCGATGCTCCAATTCCTCTTCCTTCTCGTCGATCTTCTCGCTCTCACGATGCCTCAGAGCTTTCGCCAAAAAGTCCATGATGACTTCCGCGCTCTCCTCCCGCCTCTGCTCCCACTCCCTGTCGATCAGACGAATGGTCTCCTCAATACGACTCTTATTCGTCTCATCAATCTCCAAAAGGGACTTCAACAAGCTGCGTCTCTCGGAGAACCGTGCGTGGTGGGCATTGAAGGTTCTTACCAAATTAAAATAACTTCCCAAGCGCTTCCGCCATTCCCCGGTCCGTTCGGCGTTCGCGTTCGCAGCCTTCTCGTTGAGCAAGGCCATGCGGGGAGTCCCGGTCCAACGCAGGATTTCCATTTCCGCCACAAAGGCATCCCGTAAAGGCTTCGAGGGATCAATCACGTAAAGAACCCCCGCCCCTTCGATCACCGGCTGAAGCAATCTCGCCTCATCCTCAAACTCCCCCTTCTCCAACTGCTCCGCCACGAACTGCTTGATCGTCTTGAGATCCGGAGTCCCGGGACCATGTCGATCTTGAATCGCCCTCATGGCCTCCATCGCCCTCGAAAACCCCGGGGTATCGACAAAGCGAATCATCTCCCGGTCATCAAAGGTCAATGGAAGTGCATAGCAACGTGTCGTCTCACCCGGAGTCGCACTCACCCGGATCAAGGTGTCGTCATCAATCTCAAGCAAGGTCGAAAGAACCGAGGACTTCCCCATATTAATTTTCCCCACCACCGCAAAGGTTGGCGCATCTGTCACCCATTCATTCATCCTTCATAAGCCACACATTCCAGCCGCGGATCACGCAGCTCATCAATAAATTTTTGCCAGGTCTGGAAATCCTCCTCACTCGGAGCCTCAATTCCATCACCCAGCACCAACACTCGTAAAACTGTTTCCGTTCCCGCTTCTCCGCGAATCTTCCCAATCAAGGCCACCATCTGCTTTGGCGACAGGCTCCATCCTTCAACCAACATTACCACCCCGCACGGAGCCGCCCGCATCGCCGCCCAAGCCTCTTGCTCCTCGGAAGCATCGAGAACTCCCACGGCATACTTTTTCTCGGGATTCACCCGAAGCTTCTGAAGCAAGAACGGACGAATTTTCGCAGTCTCCAGCCCAAGCCCGCCCACATCCAAAAGCACGATACCATCTTTCATCCCCTCCATCGTGACCGCCCTCTCAATCCGGCTCATCTCCCGCCAGAGCTTTCGATGCTCCAGATCCTGAAATTCCAGACCCGCCAGCGTCTTGCGCTCCTTCCAAACCGCCAGCCCCCAAAGCAAGACACGGGGAAGTAATCCCCATACAAACAAAGCCGCAAAGATAAAGCGAAAGAAGGCCTTCCAATCGTCATCATCGGTCTCACCCGAGACATCCTTTAAACCGGCAATCTGGGCGTCGCTCAAACCACTACCACCCCACACCGAGGCCAAAACCCGGGTCACCTTCCCCAAGCTCTCGCCTCCAAACTGAGACAAACTCGACTCCCAGTAAAACTGGACATTCGTAAACCATAACAAGCCAAACAGACCCAAAATGAGCCCCACATTGAAGCCAATCCCCGCCAACTGGAGCATCCGCGTCAACCGCCACGCCAGCGCCGAAGGCTGCCTCCCTTTCCCCTCGATCAGCGACTTCCAGGTCTCAGGACTCACCTTCCCCGCCAACCTCCGCACCACCGACGAGAGGAACTCCTTAAACCAGCCCAAGCCACCAAACCAATAACGAGCCAGTAAAAAGGTCGTCAAGCCGGCCAAAAGAATCAGCCATTGAATCCCGATCGTCCCGGCCAAAAGCACCCAGATATTGAGCGCCGACTGCCCCGTGCCACCGGTCACGACCCCTCGGACCACCCCGACCCCCATGAGAAAAGTCACCGCCAGAAGAACCACTCCAAGCAACCGGGTCACCGCCACCACCTTTGCCCCACTTCCACCTTTCTTGGAACGGAGCCATTCTTGAAATCCCCACCGGCGCTCCGCGAGATCCACTTGATCGCGCCTTCGCATCCCTTCGCGGATCTTACGTCCCACTTCGGCATCGACATGAGGAGACTGCTGGACCGCGACCTCGAAATCGACGAGATCCTCCAAACTCCATGCAACTTTCTTCCCGACCGCCATTCGCGGTGTCGAGCTTGTTCCCTGCGATCTTAAAATGCAAACCCATCACGCCAACATCGAGGAATTCCCGCCCCCCAAGCGGAAACTTCTTGCCAAAAAGGTGATCTCTGGCAAAACGCGCGCGTCGAAAGACACGTGTCGGGGCGTAGCGCAGCTTGGTAGCGCGCTACACTGGGGGTGTAGAGGTCGCAGGTTCGAATCCTGTCGCCCCGACCATACTCACTTATTGCAGGTGAAAAGCGGAGGTTCAGATCCGAGCCGAAAAAGCAAAGGAAACGCGAGGGGGCGACGCTTCCCTGACCGCAAAGACCGAAGTCGGATTTACCGAGGTCGACGTGATCTACGATCAGTATTATGGCCCCTCAAGGTTATGTGGGTTTACAGAAGCTCGTGACACCTTTCCCGCTCTGCTTGGAAAGGTTTGTGAAGTCATCCTCTTTACTGAAATCGTGAAAAGCTTCGAAGACTTACACGCTCCGACGTGGTCAAAACCCACCCGAACGGCTTAGAATTGGATTCGAAAGCAATTCAAAGATCTCGAAGAATGTCCTCTCGCAAGGCTGGACACCGCTTTTGGAAGCAACCGGGCAAAAGATCAGCTGACCACCAGGGCCCGTCGCCAACGACCCACAACGTCCCCATTCAACCGATCCTCTGGGGTAGTCTGTGCGCGGCATTGCGCGACATCCCTGACGTTTTAGGCACGCGCAGTCCCACTCCAAGGAAGCACCCGCTACCCCGCCCGGAATGAAACCGCGAAGCACGGGTCACCCCAAAAATCGCGACATTCAATTAACCGTTTAGAATTTCATATTCAGACCAAGATTGAAGCCATTGAGAGTATCCGCATCGCTACGGAATTCTGCACGGTATCCCAGCTGCAACTGATAGGTATCGTCGAGGCGATAAGCGGCACCCAGTGCGATAAAGAGCGCGTCGTCACCCAGCCCTGGAGCCGTGACATTAAACTTCGAGTTTCCGACGGTTGCGGTAACATCACGGTCTGTCTCACTAAAGTCATGCTGCCATCCCAGAGCCCCGAGGTAGCTTAGCTTTCCTTCAGGCTGCTGATACTCAAGCCGGAGAGCCATCTCCAGTAAGGTCGAGTTTGCATCCATCCCGTCGACCCTCAAGGCGTCCGCTCCTCCCCTTTCGGCAAAGCCTCCAGTGCTAGCGGATAAGAATGACAAGGAGGCGTTTGGAACGAGACGCAAGCCTTCGTTCTCGTATGCGAGATAGTTTACCCCCGTTCCGATCTGGAAAGCCGACCCGCTAAAGGTTGGGACAGAGAGTTCAGAGAGAAACCCGGTCCGTTTGCCATCGAAATCATAATCACCATAGGTGAGGTTCCCCCAGGCGCTCCATCGGTTTATGCCATCACGCGGAACATACTCTACGTAGCCTCCCAGAACATAGCCGCTGACATCCAGATCCAAGTCTCGCGCGTCGACGCCTCCGGAATCAAAGCCGATGAAAGTCCCGAAGGAAAAATCGCTTTTCGTATTCATCTTGAAGCCGAGGTATCCCCCGTTGCTACTGAGATCATAATCTCTGGCATCATTCGACGAAGCCGAAGCCAGTCCGAAATTGGAATAGCCTGCAATAATTTCATAGTTCGAACCGGTGACCTGTGGTGTTGCCCCCTTGACGAGTTGCGAGTAGCTCCGAGTGGCTTGCAGCGTATAGTCGATGCTCCCGGCGTATCCTTCTGGAGAAAGTGCCTCCAGCGCGTCGAGTCTTGCCTCCACGTCGCCCGGTGCTCCATTTGTCAGGATAGCATTTAAGAGGATGCCTTCGGCGGCATCCACGCTGTTAAAGTTACCGGGATCATCCGTCGCACCGGCCACCACGGCATCAAGAATCGAGATCTTGTTCTCGGTGATGTTCGCAAAATCCGAGGTGGTTTGATCTCCTGACAGGCCGAACGCAACCAGATCACCCGTTGCCGTATCGAAGAAGAATTGGGACCCAAAGGTCTGCCCACCTAGACCGGTATTATTCCCGTCGATAATCTCTCCCCAACCTCCGGTAATCTCACCGGCTGCATTGATAATATTAAAGCGATGACCGACCATGACATCATCGGTGGTGAGGCCGTCGATCGCGTCAGGACGAAGCACTCCCTGGTCGGTCAACACGACCGAACCTTCAACACGGAGTTGGTCACTCCCGAGGTACGAACCACCCACATTTGAAGCGTTTAACTGGCTGTGGAAGGTGCCGCTCTCGGAAGAGTCGCCGGCGATGTCGATGATTCCCAACGCTTGCCCGATTCCCGGACGGAGGTCGGCCCGATTGACGAAAATGTTCCCATTCACGCCCCCCGGATCCACCGTCCCGTTTCCACGCAGCGTTTCTTAACGATACGTGCCATTCACAAACCAAGTGGAATTTGGCGCGAGCGTCACTGTTCCGGCAG
>JBLIDI010000203.1:0-8113 GCA_047634075.1 Akkermansiaceae bacterium | reverse complement strand
CACCATCGAGAACCTTCAGAGAACGATAGACTTCAATCGTGAAGTCAACGTGCCCTGGAGTATCGATGATGTTCATGCGATAACCGTTCCAGAAACAAGTCGTGGCAGCGGACTGAATGGTAATTCCCCGCTCAGCTTCCTGGACCATGAAATCGGTCGTGGACTCGCCATCGTGGACCTCACCCGTTTTGTGAATTTTACCGGTGAGCTTGAGGATCCGCTCGGTGGTCGTGGTCTTTCCGGCATCAACGTGTGCGAAGATGCCAATGTTACGGTATTTACTGAGGTCTATCATGATATACTGTCTCGGGAGACGCGGGTCATAATCACCAGCCCACCCTTTTGTCGAGTCTGGAGCGAGACTTTTTAACGATTACCGGCGATTTCATTCCGATTCTTCGTTTACAAATCTTGGTTTCCTGACATTCAGACCACGTCAGATCGACTTTCACTAACACATGAGCACGAATTACTTCAATACTCTCCCTCTCCGCCGCCAGCTTGACGAGCTCGGCACTTGCCGCTTCATGGACGCTTCAGAGTTCACCAACGGCGTCACTGCCGCCAAAGGGCTCAAGATCGTCATCGTCGGCTGTGGAGCCCAGGGCCTGAACCAAGGTCTCAACATGCGCGATTCCGGTCTCGATGTCTCCTACACCCTCCGCGCTGAAGCAATTCAGGAAAAGCGTCAGTCTTACCTCAATGCCACCGAGAACGGTTTCGCCGTCGGCATTTATGAGGAGATGCTCCCTACCGCGGACGTCGTAATGAACCTCGCTCCCGATAAGCAGCACACCAAGGTCGTCGAGACCGTCATTCCTCACATGAAGAAAGGAGCCGCTTTCTCCTACGCGCACGGTTTCAACATCGTCGAGGAAGGCACCCAGATCCGCAAAGACCTCACCGTGATCATGGTCGCGCCCAAATCTCCCGGCTCTGAAGTCCGCGAAGAATATAAGCGCGGCTTCGGCGTCCCCACTCTTATCGCCTGCCATGTTGAGAACGACCCTTCCGGCGAAGGCATCGAGCTCGCCAAAGCTCTCGCAGTCGCCCAAGGCGGCCACAAGGCTGGCGTTCTCGAATCCTCGTTTGTTGCCGAGGTTAAGTCCGACCTCATGGGCGAGCAGACCATCCTCTGCGGACTCCTCCAAGCAGGTTCTATTCTCTGCTTCGAGAAGATGAAGGCCGATGGCATTGATCCAAAGTGGGCCGTTAAATTCATCCAGAACGGTTGGGAAGTCGTCACCGAGGCTCTCAAGCACGGCGGCATCACCAACATGATGGATCGTCTTTCCAACCCCGCCAAACTGGAAGCCTTCCAGCTTTCGGAGGAACTTAAGGACATCATGCGCGAACTGTTCTACAAGCACATGGACGACATTATCTCCGGCGATTTCTCCAGCACCATGATGGCTGACTGGGCAAACGACGACGTCAACCTCCTCGGCTGGCGTAAGGACACCGGCGAGACCGAATTCGAGCAAACCGAAGGCGAAGGCGAAATCACCGAGCAGGAATACTTCGATAAAGGGATCCTCATGGTCGCGATGGTCCGCGCCGGCGTTGAACTCGCATTCGAGGCCATGGTCGAGGCCGGCATCGAGCCCGAGTCCGCTTACTACGAATCCCTCCACGAGACTCCCCTCATTGCGAACACCATCGCCCGTAAGAAGCTTTACGAGATGAACCGCGTCATTTCCGACACCGCCGAATATGGCTGCTACCTCTTCAGCCACGCCGCCGTGCCCCTCCTGCAAAACTTCATGTCCAAGATCGACACCAGCGTCATTGGCAAAGGCCTCGCCGCCTCCGACACGAGCGTCGACAACCAGACCCTCGTGCAAGTCAACGCCACCATTCGAGACCACGACGTCGAGTATATCGGCACAGAACTCCGCGAAGCGATGGGCGCCATGAAGCCCATCACGGTCTAGGCAAAGCACGCATCACTTTAAAAAGCCCGGCGCCTCCCACCAAGGCCCGGGCTTTTTTAGGCTCTTAATTCACCTTTCAGGCCATGCCGACCGATCCCATCCTGACGACGTTCGCCCTTCTCAAGAGTCTTGTGGCCGGTCCGCTCCTCGTGGGAGACCTCCCCGAGGCGAAGGCTTTCGTGCTTCGCAATTTTAGTTTACCCAACGAAGTTCGACACCTCAACCTCGAGCAGAAACTTGGTCACCTTTACGAGGACGCCCTTGCCCAATTACTACAGGCCTCGCCACGCTTTGAGATCCTCGCCAAAAACCTCCAGATTCAAAAAGACATTCACACCACCGTCGGCGAGCTCGACTTCCTCATCCGTGACCTGACCTCCGGACAACTGATCCATCTCGAGCTTGCCACAAAGTTCTATTTAGCGGTCCAGACAAAAAAGGGCCTCACCCTCCCAGGCCCGGATGCCCGCGACAATTACTTCAAAAAACTGACTCGTCTCCGCGAGCATCAACTCCAACTGCCAACCCTCTTCAATGAGCATCTTCCCGAGACTTTTCGCAACCACGTGATCATGAGCTACCCGTTAGTTTACGGCTGCCTTTTTGATCACATCGAGGCCCTTGAAATCGCGAGGCCAGAGTTCACAAATCCCGGCTGCCGTCGCGGAAAGTGGCTCCACCTCGATGATCTTTCGAATCACTTTGGGAGCCCTCAGGAGTTCCAAATCGTCCCGAAACACCTCTGGCCCGTGCCTTTTGAATACCTGAGCAATCTCCAACTTGAGCCGTGGACACCCACCGGCCCGATCGAGCGCTGCCTCATGGTCAAAACACCCGGAAATAATGAGCCTCTTTTTATCGCCCCATCGGGTTATCCAAATTCATGAAGGCAGGGTCCGATAAATGAGCCGCAGAGAATCCAACCTGAGCCGGGCACTCCCAAGGGCCGACCCTAGCGCCGCCCGATGTTCTTCAAGCTCGGTGATTTCGTCATCTCCAATGAGGGGATTCACTTGCGCCAAATCGACAAGCCGCGCCTTCTCCTCATCAAGTGATTTCTTCATCGCAGCGAGGGCCTTGGCAACGACAGTTTCCCGTCGCTGACCGGCAAGACCGTCGAGAGTCTTGAGCATCCCGGGAATCATTTCGCCCGTGACCTTCGGTTGATCCAGAAGCTTCCGGTGATTCCCCCGCCGAAGTACTGCCTTCATCAGCGCTGGGTTCGCCGTGAGATCCTTCCCCTGATAATCTACCGCCACCCGGATTGGCACAGCGGGCAGGTAATGATCGGTTTGCAACGAGGCCGGAGCGACACATTCTACGAGATAATAGGCCTCAAGGATCACCGACTTTGGCCCCGGAGATTCCCAAACCCCGAAAGAACTATTGCCGGCCTCACTGGAAAGAAGAAGATCGATGGAGTTTCGCACCATGGGGTGATCCGCCGTCATAAGTCCGATCTCCTCACGGCTGAGCGCCCGCTCACGATCAAAGGTGACCCCCATTCCATTCTCGGGCAGATTCGGAAAGGCGTCAGTCGCACCATTGCCCTGCTGCAAGAGATAGCCCCGCGAATCAAGCTCTTCGACCGCGAGACCAAAGTGATCGAAGAGACGAATAATCCAGTCCTCAAATTCACGATCGCCATCCCAGGCGTCAATCTGCTCGAGCGTTTTCTCAATGCCACCATCTCCCTGTGACGTGAGCGCCAGGAGACGGTCCGGACCGCGCTCCATCTGAGCCTCGGTCTCTGCCCGAAGCTTCTGCGACTCCGTAATGAAATCCGCCAAAGAATCAGCCTTAATTTGCTGGAGACGCTTCACGAGAATCTGCGCTCCTTGCAGGTTTTTCTCGAAGGCATTGAGCCCTTCCTGATACCACCGAGCATAGCGCTCACCGGGATCTCCCTTCACGTAAGGAACATGAATGTTGATCGTTTCTTTTTGGCCAATCCGATCGAGTCGTCCGATCCGCTGCTCAAGAAGCTCCGGATTTTCAGGCAAATCAATCAGGACAAGATGATGCGAAAATTGAAAGTTACGCCCCTCGCTCCCAATCTCGGAACAGATGAGCAAGTCTGCGCCATCTTCCTCTGAAAAATAGGCGGCATTACGATCCCGCTGGAGAAGGGTGAGTTCCTCATGAAACTGCGCGATCTTCATATCGACCCGATCCAGAAGGGCCTCGGTCAGAGCCTCGACCAACTCAAGAGTCTTCCCGATCAACAAAACCTTTTTGGAAGGATGTTCCTTCAGGAAGTCCACCAACCAATCGACCTTTGCCACGAAAGCATCTTCGCCCTCGAGTTCGATGAGATGAGCTTTCCGTTCCGGAAACCCGCTCAACTGTTTGCGGGTATTTCGAAACATGACCCGTCCGGTTCCAAAGGAATCCAGTAAATCACGCACCACTTTTTCCCGGGCACCTGGCTCATTGAGGGCCGCCAAGCCCTCCGCGATCCGTGGTGACCGTTCTGCAAAAAGGGCAGCATCAGGCTGCTCTCCGGCTTGGACAAGATCGATGGCATCAGCCACTTGTTCATAATACTCCGACTCCGCCATAAAAGCCTCCAAGTCATTATAACGATGGGGATCAAGAAGCTGGAGACGTGCAAAATGCCCCTCCGCTCCGAGCTGCTGGGGAGTGGCCGTCAGCAGGAGAACCGAAGGCGTCTCAGAGGCCAGCGCTTGCACCAGTTCGTAAGCCTCACTGGCCTCTTCTGGACTCCACTCGAGATGGTGGGCCTCATCGACAATCAGAAGATCCCACCCCGCTACGATCACTTGGGGAATTCTCTCGGGATTCTCCAAAAGGAATTCCTGCGAACAAAGAATGAGCTGGTTCTCCAAAAAAGGATTCTCCCCCGGGATCGCACGGCATCGCGCCTCATCAAAGATTGCAAAGAGGAGATTGAATCGTCGTAGGAGCTCGACAAACCATTGATTTACCAAGGGATCTGGCAGTATGATTAGAACGCGCTCGGCACGTCCAGTGAGATGGAGTCGATGAAGGATCAAGCAAGCCTCGATGGTCTTCCCAAGGCCCACCTCATCCGCGAGAAGAACCCGTGGCGCCAGCCGGGATGAAACCTCCCGCGCAATCGCAATCTGATGCGGAATCAAATCAACCCGCCCTCCCAAAAAACCACGCACGGGTGACTGGCGAATTTTTGACGACCGAAAAAGAGACTCCACTCTGAGATTAAAAGTCCGGAGTTCATCGATCTGCCCACCGAGAAGCCGGTCATTGGGCTTCGAAAAACAAATCGAGTCATCCAACTCCCCTTCGGAAAAAGACTGCTCTCCCTGATGGTAGGTTAAGAGTCCATCTTCAGAGACAACCTGATCGATCGTGATGGTTTCCCCGGTGTGGATGAGAACCTCATCGCCCACTTTGAAACGCACTCTTAAAATCGGGGCGGAATCGACCGCAAAGATCCGCTTTTCTTCTGCCGCGGTGAACAAAATTGTCGCCCGGCCCGATCCAGCCTCCAAGAGTATTCCCAGTCCAAGTTCGGGTTCACTGGTGCTGACCCATCGCTGTCCGGGTGTGAGTTTTTCTCGCATTGGATGAAGGCATAACGGGGAAGAACGAACGAGGGAACCGCGAATGGTGAGAATCTCCACTTTGATGATATGAGCTTGGCGACAGACCGGGCTTCCCTAGGATCGCCACCGAAGGATGAAGGAGTTAAAAGACGGAATTAGATCATTGGTTCGGATTGATTTCCGAGGGCATGTCCACAAGAAGTTTCGAGGAACCGATGCCGAGACACGCTTCGAGAATGAAGTGACCGTCCTCAAGGTCCTGGAAGACCGCGGAGCCACCAATGTGCCCCGCCTCATCGGCCACGATCCTGAAACCCTCACTCTCATCACTACCAATTGCGGAGCACCCGCCCCGCTTATCACCAAAAGAAAGGCCACCGCTCTTTTTCAAGAACTCGAGGACACCTATGGCATCAGGCACGATGACCCCGAACCTAGAAACGTGACGTACTCAGCCCAGTTGGGGAGGTTCTGCCTCATCGACTTCGAACTCTCGGAGATTCTCGCCATTCCGGAAAAGCTTAAAACAACCAAAACCGACATCCTCCGGGCGAGCTGGGCCGCCACGAGCATTAAGGGGCGCAAGCACAAGGCAAATGACGACGCCTTCCTCGCCCTCACCGTCAATCCCGCGTCCACCGACCCTCTCCCAAAATCAGGCGAAATCCTCCTTGATCCCTCCCACCTCGTCCTCGCGGTTTCGGATGGCATGGGTGGACGCAACGCAGGCGAGTTTGCCTCCCGCCTCCTCATGTCCCGCATTCGCAAGGAAGCCGCGAAACTTTACCACCATCTAGGGGGCGAGGATGATGCCCAGTCCGCCCTCGATGCCCTCCTGCGACAATGCCACCACGATGTCACCGACCTCGCCAAGCAAGGCGGAAACACCAAGGGCATGGGCGCAACCCTGACGATGGTCTGGATCAGCCACCAACGCCTCTTTTGGGCCCACATCGGGGACTCACGACTTTACCTCATCGATGACGAAGGCGTCCACCAACTCACGAAGGACGATTGTCGGGCCTGGTATCAGTGGCAACGAGGCGAAATCACCGAATATGCCTATCGAAACCATCCCCGAAAATCCGTCCTTAGCGATGTCCTCGGAGGGAGCGAGCACGAACCTTTTCCCAAAACCGGATCCCTGCCCCTCAAGGAAACCCAGCGCCTCATGCTCTGTTCCGACGGCATCATGGACGGGCTTTGGGAAAAAACGATTCACGAAATGCTGGCCGTAGAGCGTCCTGTTTCCGAAACCGTGGCCGAAATGAGCCAGAGAGCGATGGCGAATGATGACCGCGACGATACCACCATGATCGTGGCCCGAATCTCGCGAATTTAGAATTCAAAGTTGGCACACCAAGTGCTTTTTTCGGATAAGGAATTGCCATAAGGTGGAATATTTTGAAGCCTCACTGCGATCCAAAGCTGGGAGCATCAATTCCAAGCAAACAAATCAGACCAATGGCTAAATACCGACTCGATTACATCTGGCTGGACGGCTACACGCCCGTTCCAAATCTCCGCACGAAATGCGTCATCAAAGAATTTGACGAATTTCCAACCCTTGAGCAGCTCGATGACTGGGGCTTCGATGGTTCTTCAACCCAGCAGGCCGACGGAGGCGACTCCGACTGTGTCCTGAAACCTGTTGCCCTCTATCCTGATGGCACCCGTGAAAATGGCATCCTCGTCATGTGCGAAGTGATGCTTCCCGATGGCTCCGCCCATCCCTCGAATGCTCGCGCCACCGTCCTTGACGAAGAAGACACCTGGTTCGGCTTCGAGCAGGAGTATTTCCTCGAGAAAGACGGCAACATCCTAGGTTTCCCCAAGGGCGGATATCCTGCTCCTCAGGGAACGTATTACTGCGGCGTCGGCTACAAGAACGTGGGCGACATCGGCCGCGCGATCGTGGATGAGCACCTCGACCTCTGCCTTTACGCCGGCATCAACCACGAAGGCATCAACGCCGAGGTCGCGATGGGCCAGTGGGAATTCCAAATCTTCGGAAAAGGCTCCAAGAAAGCGGCTGACCAGATCTGGGTCGCCCGCTTCCTCCTCGAGCGTCTTTGCGAAGAGTATGCCGTTGATGTGAACTACCACTGCAAGCCTCTTAAGGGAGACTGGAATGGTTCCGGAATGCACGCGAACTTCTCGACCAAGAAGCTCCGCGAAGAGGGCGGTAAAGAATATTTCGAAAAGCTCATGGCTCAGTTCGAGAAAAACTGCATGGAACACATCGCCGTCTACGGACCCGATAACGATATGCGCCTCACCGGCCTCCACGAGACCCAGTCCATCGACATGTTCTCATGGGGTATTGCTGACCGCGGCGCTTCCATTCGCGTTCCTCACTCCTTCGTCAAGAACGATTGGAAGGGCTATCTCGAAGATCGCCGTCCCAACTCTCAAGGCGACCCCTACGCCATTGCTTCCCGTATCCTTCAGACGATCCAGGAGGTCAGCTAGTCTCACCAAGACTTATTCCTTTCAAAACGGTCACCGGCTTTCCGGTGGCCGTTTTTTTTGGCTCCAGCTAACCTGGAAAACGGCCCTTACGACTCCTCTTTTTTGAAACAGCCTCTTCGATGCTAAAACTTGATTGTAATCTCCCTAGGGTGAGTTACG
>JBLIDI010000202.1:0-8198 GCA_047634075.1 Akkermansiaceae bacterium | reverse complement strand
ATCATCCATCCCTTGAAAACGGCGCTCCCATCGACGAAACACTGTTCTCACGGCGCTCCCCGCACTGACCAATTCGTCTTTGATCTCCTTCTCGACCTCTGCCCTCAGACTGGCGTCTTGCACCATGGCGAGGTGTGCGTGAAACACCCCCGAGAGGTCTGAATCGATCTCCGCCTCAACTCGGTCCGCGAGTGTGCTCAGGTCATTTGAAATCCTCACAAGAGCATGGTCCAAACGTTCCAGTTCCGGTTCACAATCGGCATCATCAATCTCATCAAACTCCTCCAAGAGGTTCATGATGTCCCGGTTGACAAAGGTCTGGCCCTCGCCCAAACCCGCGGAAAGTTTTTTACCGGAGAGTGTCGTCGCTTTTCTATTGTCAGGCATTTCCTATCTCTCTTGCGTTTCACCGGTGACGGTCGTTTCCGGCTTGGTATTGGAATTAGAATCCTTGCCATCGTTGGCCTCTCCCTTTGAAGTGGTCTTTTTCGCCTCGTCGATGGAGCCAATCATGTAGAGCGCGCTTTCAGAATAGTCCTTGAACTCATCGCCGAGGATTCGCTCCCAACCATCCAAGGCATCGGCGAGACTGACAAGTTTGCCTTTCATGCCGGTGAATTGCTCGGTCGTGAAGAAGGGTTGGGTGAGAAAACGCTCCAAGCGACGCGCGCGGGCGACGACCTTGCGATCTTCCGGCGAGAGCTGTTCAAGCCCGAGCATCGCGATGATATCCTTGAGTTCACCATACTGCGCCAGCGTCCGTCTGATCTCCTGCGCCAGCTCGTAGTGCCGATCACCGACGATGCCAGGCGTGGCCATCATGGAGCTTGACTGCAAAGGATCGATCGCCGGGAAAAGACCTCCGCTGGCCCGCTTTCGCGAGAGCACAATAGAGGAAGACAAGTGCGCAAAGGTATGCACCGCCGCAGGGTCGGTGAAGTAATCGGCCGGCACGTAGACTGCTTGAATGGAGGTGATGGCTCCGGACTCGGTATTGGCAATCCGCTCCTCAAGTCCTGACAACTCTGTCCCCATCGTGGGATGGTAGCCGAGCCGCGAGGGCATCTGCCCCATCAGCCCGGACACTTCCATGCCTGCCTGAATGAACCGGAAAATATTGTCGATGAGGAGCAAGACATCGCGATGCTCGTCGTCACGGAAATACTCCGCCATCGTGAGCTCGGCGTGGCCGACCCGGAAGCGACTGCCAGGTGGTTCATTCATCTGGCCGAAAATCATGACCATGTTTTCCAACACGCCGGCCTCCTTCATTTCGCGATGAAGCTCCTCGCCTTCGCGGCAACGTTCGCCGATGCCATAAAAGATACTCACGCCTTCGTGATGGCTCACCATATTGCGGATCATTTCGGTGAGCAGCACCGTCTTACCGACGCCCGCGCCGCCGAACAATCCCGCCTTGCCGCCGCGCTCCAAAGGCACGAGGACATCGATGACTTTAATGCCGGTCTCGAAGATTTGCGACTTGGTGGAACGTTGCGCGAGTGGCGGCGGAGCACGATGAACCGAACGTCTCTCACCCTCGGGTATCGGTGGATCACGATCGATTGTATTGCCAAAGACATCGAACATGCGCGAGCGGATCTCTTTGCCAACCGGCACCATCAATGGGCCACCGGTATCGTGGACCCGAGTTCCGCGTGCCAATCCTTGGGTCGAAGTCAGGGCAATTCCGCGAACATGATGGGCATCGCGCTGTGCCAGGACTTCGATGGCGATTTGACCATCCTTCCCGGCGTGCAACATGTTGTGAATTGGCGGCAGCTTGTGATCAAAGTACACATCAATGACGCTGCCACGCACGGAAACCACGGTCCCTTGTATTGCTTCAGTCATGATGAATCGGGCATTGATGAAGAGACTGACTACTTTGCAAAATGGGCGAGTAGTTCGCTCGGATGGATTTTCGCGAGATTCGACGCCAAAACTTTGCCAATCTTGGCGCGAGCCTTGGGGGAAATCGCTTCGAGCAACTGTTGATGAATCGCAGCACTGATCGCAATGGAGCAACGGATCACGGTCTTATCCCCCAGTAACGCGTTGATTCTCTCGGCCAACTTGCTGATCAGTTGACGTTCTTGTTCGGCTTCCGAGTGAAGGTTTTCGCCCGCCGACAGATCGCCGGGGGTATTGGAAGCACCGCCACCTTTCGAAAAGCGGCCCGCCTGATCAGTCACCTGATCCGAAAGCTTCTGGCGGGCGCCTTCTGGTTTCACTTCTTCGATCAATTCCAGATGCGGTTGCAGATCGTCAATATTCTGGGTTTCCCGATAGGCGCGGAGTAAGCCGAGATCGGCTACAATAAGGAGGGTTTCGTTCATAAAATCTGTGTGGTGGTGTTTAGTCTTGATGGCTCAGGATGAGCCCCGCCCTCAGACTCCAGCGCGGTGTTGACCATGATCATCTCAGCGATGTTTTCGAGGGTCAGTAGTCCGACAATGGAACTGCCCGCAACAACCGGCATCGTTGCGCATTGCCGCGCCCTCATGGATTCGACGGTGCTTTGAAGCGAATCCGCTTCGTCCACCGACTCGCAATCCCGACACATGCTCTCAGTGACGAAGGCGTCCTGTCGTCCTTCCGAAAGAGCTTTAACCAAATCGTTGCGTCGTAGAATACCGACGGGCTGGCCGTCTTCCATGACCGGAAAATCTTGTTGAGAGCCGGCAAGCAATTCTTCAATCGCTTTCGCAAGGGTGTCCCGCGACGCCAGAGTGCGGAAGCGCGACATCATGGCATCGCGGACACGGAATCCCGAAAGGGCCGATTGCATCTCGACCATCCCGGCCTCCGCTTGCGCTCCCAGATAGACAAAGATACCGATGAAAATCAGGAACGGATTGTAATAGAATCCGAGAATGACAAATCCGATGGCCATGATCTGCCCCACATTCGCCGCAAAGGCGGTCGCCCGGCGACGTCCTATCCGAAAAGCTAAGACCGCTCGAAGAACCCGACCACCATCCATAGGAAAGGCTGGCAGAAGATTGAAGGCGGCGAGTACTAAATTCAACACGAGGAGCCGTTGCCAGAAAGTGCCACTGGCAGGACTGATTCCCTCCAGGGGAGCGGGTCCCCCGCTTGCCCACAGCCCGATCCCCAGAGCAACTGCGATGACCACGTTCACCGCAGGCCCGGCCAGCGCGACCCAGAGTTCTTGGATCGGCTTTTCCGGGATCTTCTCGAGGCGTGCAACGCCACCAATCGGAAGCAAGGTAATGTCGCGTGTTTCAATCCCGTAGCGGCGTGCCATCAAGGCATGTCCCAATTCATGAAGAACAACGCAGCCAAACAAAGCGACGATGAAAGCAACTCCGTGTAACGCGGCCACGACATCGTGAGTGGTCTGCCAAAAATAGAACCCGAGAAAAGAAAGCAGAAGTAGGAAAGTGAAGTGGAGATAAACATCAATCCCGAACAACTTACCAAGTTTGAGTGACCACTTCATAACGGTCTAGCTTGCGGGAACTTCATCTACCCACGCACGCGCTTCGACGGCATCGGTATGGTCGAAATATTTGACCGCAGCTTTGGTGAACGGTTTACAGAAAGTCGCCATCCCTTCCTGCCACTTCTTCTCGCCAACAATGGCGAGACGCTTGATATTGCTGAAGTGATGCATCGCAAACTTGGTATCCTCCCACATCGCTCCGGGCGTCCAGCCATGGAAATCTGTCATATCGAATAAGACGCGTAGTTTTCCGTGCAGCGCGGCGAGGCGATCGAACTCCGGGACAAAGTGTTCGTAGTCCTCTTTGAGCAACTTACCGCTGACATGAACGGCGACCGTCCTTCCTTCGTTGTGTTCGTTTAATTGAATAGGCATATCGCGATTCTTTGATGACTTGATTACAAGGGGACCCTCACCTTTCTCCCGAATGATTGCTATGGGGTGATCACCCCAAAGGGACGGACGGCGATCCGGCAGGTAGAAACGTATCACGCCAAATCTACTGATAGGACTATAGGCAGTGGGTTACCGATTCTCAAACACCCGATTCCTTCCCCAAAGAATTGTAACGGAGATACGACAGACCCAGGACCGCAGAAATCATGGAGGCAACAAGAATCGAAATCTTTGCGCCATGAAGATGCATGGGCTGGGAATCGAATCCCAGGGTGGCAATGAAGGTTGACATCGTAAATCCGATCCCGGCGATAAAGGAGATATCGATGACATGTTTAAATTGAACGCCATCTGGTAAACAGCCAATTTTAAATCGCTGACCCAGCCAGCCAGCACCGGAAATACCGATAAATTTCCCCAGCACCAATCCCGCAATAATTCCTAGGCCGGTGGGATGTTGAAGACTCTCAAAAAACGTGGGCAGGCTGAATGGCACGCCGGCATTCACCAGCGCCAACATCGGCAGGACGAATAATGCCACCGTCAGATCAAGCGCGTTTTCCCAGCGACGCAGTGGCGTGCTGGCACCTTGCGCAATATCGCGCACCTCGAGGACCTGCTCATGATCATGTCGGCTCCCGAGAACGTCAACTGGATCGGGCGTTTCCAGCATCGAGTCGATCGTCGTTTTGGCATCCTTGAGGAGTTCTTCCGGCGTTGATTTTGGACGACCCGGCACCGTCAACGCAATGGCGACCCCGGCAAATGTAGGATGAACGCCGGATTTGAGCATTGCCCACCAGGCCATTCGCGTCAGCCCAAGGCTAAAACCCCTGATTCTATCGGGGATTGAGCGGTGCTTTTCCCCCTCGAAATGTGTCTTGCGTCGGGACTGAAGTTGATCATATCCGCAAAATTCCTTAATTTGATAAGATAGAGTGCTAAAGTGTCATAAAGCCGTTCATAGGTCAATCGGGCGCGACCAATCTGACCGATCAACACACTCGCAATTTTCATCCCCAGTTGATGGGCGACCATTCCCGCAATCACCAGGCCTTGCATGTGGTGCTCGTTGCTCTTGCGATTAAGCGACTTGTCCAGATTGAGCGCTTGCTTCCACGCCCGAAATTGAATCTCTACCGCCCACCGCGCCCGGTAAATCGCCACCAGTTGGGCAATCTTCATCTCTTCCTTCTTTAAGTTGGTCAGCATGAGGTGCCAGCCGTCCCGGATGAGTCCCTTACGGCATGGCTTCTTGCCGGCCTGCGCCGCTTTTTCACGACGGCCACGGGCGACTTTTTCATCCGCGCGCACCGCCATCAAACGACATCTCTTTGCCACTTCCCCCACGCTTACTTCGAGGTCGAGAACATCCTGCCCGCGGCTGTTGATGCGCGTTTCGAGGGCCTTGCCATTTTCCAATAAAACCCCGGTGGTCAAGGGCAGGCGGGTCAGCCACCACGCTCCGAGCACTTCAATTTCACCGAATTCATTCAGACTAAAATACCCCATGTCACGTAGGAGAAGGTCCCCGGGTCCGACTTCCACGATGATCTTTGGAATATGTTCTGGTTGCTCATTCGCATCTAGTATCCTGAGTAGTGGCCGCCTCCAGCGAATGCGAGATGATGGTTTGGGAAAGGAGATCGTAGGCCAGATCGATCTTCACCCCGGCGGTTTTCCCGTGATGATTCCCATGAGCGGGAAAGGTCTCCGCGTTGACTTTTGGGAAGCCCACGCCAGAGGCGTCCGCGATAATGACGCGGAGGATTCCGCTTCCTGCCGGGGCAATTCCGGCGGGCTTGAAACGTTGCTCCATCAGATCGTAAAGCACAGCCATGAGGAAGGCGGTGGACTTGGTGGTGAAGCGGTCGTACATGGCCTGACTGCTAGGAATTTGCTTTTTGGCGTGAGGGCTCTGAAGCCGCCCTTGGACCAGAGCTGAGGGGGGAAAGGGGGTGGTCCCGCCGACGATGGATACAATGCCGAGATGAAATATTTTGCAAAGTTCATTCGGACTGGCAGCGCGCCCGACGTGATCACGGTCGCGGATGCCGTGGAGTCGATCCGGATCGTGGAAGCCGAAGCGAAGAGCGTGGTAACCGGCAAGTAGGTCAGGCTGTAGCGTCCGTTATTCGCCGTCTCGACGTGGGGCGACGCTTGTCCGTCCAGTTGAGGAGGGTAGAGCGTGATCTAAGGACTGTTGTTTGGGCCGGTCCGGCGTCGATTCGACCGAAAATTGCCTTGACCGGCGATGGTGTTAAAGCAAGATCTGCGGACGATATAGTGCTAACTATAATTTTGGCACTCACACCAATAGATTACATGAAAATTACTTCCTTCCTTTGTTTCGCCGGCTTGCTGCTGGCACCGTTGGCCAACGCCGATCAGACGATCACCTATCCCGAGGACGAGCCCATCTTCTCCATCTCGTTCCCGGATGACTGGGAAGTGGAGGGCGACGAAGAGTCCGTCTCGGCGTCTTCCAAGGACGAACTCGTCAACATGGAACTCATCGCCTTGGAAGCGGAGGCGCTGAAGGACGCTGTCAAAATGGCCAAGGAGGCTCTCACGGAGGAACTCGAAGGCCTGAAGTTCAAGGATGAGCCGGAGAAGGGGGAGATGAACGGAATGGATGTCATTTTCCTCAATGCCGAGGTCACCATCGAAGGGATAAAAATGGCTGTGAACGTTTGTTTGTTTGCGCCCAAGAAGGCCGATACATGCTTCATGCTCTTCAACATTGTTCCGTTCGAGGCCTTGGAGGATCACGTAGAAGAGATCTCTAAAATCGTCAATTCGGTGAAGGTCAAGTAATCGACTTTGCGAGAACAGAATTCATCATTTCCGGACGTCCCCGCTTCTTGTTAGAGGCAGGGACGTTTTTTTTGCGCTCCGTCAGATGGGCATGATTGGTTGAAGGAATCCGGGCTCCGGGAGGTCCCAAGTCAGGTGGCATCGGGATCGTTCCCCAGATCGCGCAGGGTGCGCAACGGGGTGGCGATATGCCGGAGTTTCCGCGACTGACTGCTAGGCTGTCGGAAAATGGCAGCCTTGCCGAATCTTCTAAAAATTCTAAAATCCCGACAAGGCCCAGTACGTTAGTGGACTCGATCGATCCCAACTCATGCTGCTCCCCACCAGCGTGGACGACTACGTACCGCCCGAGAGTCCCGTCCGCGCGATCGATGCCTTCGTCGACGTCCTCGACCTCCCCGGATGCGAATTCCTCGCCATCGACGGCAGCTTCTTCAAAGCCGTCAACCGCAAAAGCCGTAGCATCACCAAAGGCAACCTTGCCAAAATGATCGCCCGTATCGACGCCAACATCGCAAAATACCTCACCCGACTCGACCAACTCGACACCACCGAAGTCCCCGCCGCCAACCAAGCCACCAGCAACGACCCCGCCGAAACTATTCGCCAGAAAATAGCCACCATCAGCGAACAACGCCAAGAACTCCAAACCCACTTCGACAACTGCCAGACCAGTCCCACCGGCCAAGTCAACCTCACCGATCCCGACAGTGTCTTTCTTAAATTGTGGCCACGAACGCCTCCTCGCCTTCACCTGCGAGGTCCGACACTTCTGCCCTTCCTGCCATCAGCGTCGCACCATCAGTGAGTGGATCGCCAACGCAGTCTGCCTCGAAGTCCCCCACCGCCAATTCGTCTTCACCATCCCTAAGATCCTCCGCGGTATTTTCCGCAAACGCCGACACCTCCTCACCCACCTCTTCCACACCGCCACCGCCACCCTCCAGGACGCCTTCCAGATCCGCCTCGGCCTCCCCCAAGGCCGCATCGGGGCCGCATCGGGGCCATCGCCGCCGTCCACACCTTCGGAGATTATCTCATCTACCACCTCCACCTCCACCTCCACCTCCTTGCCGCCGACGGACTCTTCACCCCCGACGGCCGCTTCCACTGCATGCCCACCGAAGAGCACCCGGAGGGTGGCCCCGCGAGGGGTGAGCGCAGCGAATCAATATTTGCTCCGCCATCCCTTCTTTGGGGGTCGTAGCCTTGGCGAAGACCCCTCCCTTCAGAAAATCACCTGGAACGCCACCAGCAAGACCGTCATCTACCGCTCCAAACGCCACCACACCACCAAGCGCAACTTTGAGATCTTCACCGCCCCCGACTTCATCGCCGCCATTCTTAGCTAAAGCTACGAATGGCAGGCTCATTTTTCGCTTTAGCGAAGAATGGATCCCCGACGAAGACCCGGACCTGAACTGGTTCGACCAGGAAAGGGACCCCACCGGCGCAGAGCCTGAGTGCTACGACCAACCTGTGCGCCGAAGCCTCTTGACCGCCATAGCTCCGCGAG